>NZ_LMNJ01000012.1:0-408911 GCF_001423325.1 Methylobacterium sp. Leaf113 | reverse complement strand
CTAGAGCGTTTTCCACGATCCCTGAGTCGTTGCGGCGAGGTGAGCGTTGATCCCTGAAGGTTCGTCAGGGAGATCGCCATGGCCCGTGCCTACAGTCACGATCTGCGCATTCGCGTCCTGGACGCAGTGGGCGCAGGTCTGTCCCGCCGGGCCGCGGCCCTGCGCTATCGGGTCGGTATCGCCACGGTGATCCGCTGGGCTGCGCACGCCACGAGGACAGGGGAGACGCGGGCTCAGCGTCAGGGCCGTCCACCTGGCTCCAAGCTCGACGAGCACGAAGCCTTCCTCTTCGCCCTCATCGATGAGAAAGACGACATCACGCTTGCCGAGATGCAGGAGCGCCTGCGTACCGAGCGCAGCGTCTCGGTCGGATTGGGTACGCTGTGGCGTTTCTTCGCCCGCCGGGCGGTGACATGGAAAAAAGTCGGCGCATGCGACCGAACAGGATCGCCCCGACGTGGCCGCATCCCGTGAGGCGTGGTTTGCCGCGCAGCCTGACCTCGATCCCGAGCGCCTGATCTTCATCGATGAGACCGGCCTTTCCACCCGTATGGCGCGCCTGCGCGGTCGCTGTGCTCGCGGTCAGCGCCTACGCTCGGGCATCCCGCATGGCCACTGGCTGACGACGACGTTCGTTGCGGGCTTGCGCATGTCGGGGATGAGCGCGCCCATGGTGCTCGACGGGCCGATGACGCGAGACTGGTTCCTGGCCTATGTCGAGCAGGTGCTCGCCCCAACCCTCAGGCCCGGCGACACCGTCATCCTCGACAACCTCCCCGCCCACAAGGGCGCAGCAATCCAGGCCGCCGTCGAGGCCAGCGGCGCACGGCTTCGCTTCCTGCCGCCGTACTCGCCCGACTTCAATCCGATCGAGATGGCCTTCGCCAAGCTCAAGGCGCTGCTGCGCAAAGCGGCCGAGCGCACGGTCGATCGGCTCTGGACTGTCGTCGGCAATCTGCTCGACGCCTTCACCCCAACCGAGTGCGCAAACTACTTCGCTGCCGCCGGTTACGATCCGGAGTAGGTGGAAACCGCTCTAGAACTGGACAGGTCGCCGCCGCTCAGCATGGCCGGCGTGACGGGCGTGTCCGTCTCAGGCCCCTCNCTGTCGTCGGCAATCTGCTCGACGCCTTCACCCCAACCGAGTGCGCAAACTACTTCGCTGCCGCCGGTTACGATCCGGAGTAGGTGGAAACCGCTCTAGCAGTGAAGCCCAGTGTGGGGCGGGCCATCCATAAAGGGGGGGTTCGCTTCGTCATGGCTCCATCCTCGCAAGAGTTGGGGCCTCCGGGAAACCCGGTGCGGTTCAGTCAGGGGGCGTGGGGTGAAGGTCCGGGATCAACCTTGGTGCCCACCGGCCTGGAGCTTTACACGTCTCGCAACGTCCTTCGCGCCACCATCCCGAGCGTGGAGCCCTGGACGATGATGGTGAACAGCACCACCGCGTAGGTCGCCGCCAGGATTGCGGGCTTGGCATCGCTTTCTAGAATCGACAGCGCCAGCGCCACGGAGATGCCGCCGCGCACCCCCGCCCAGGTCAGGAACGGAACGTTGCGGGGAGAAAGGGTACCACCCCAGCGGAAGACGAGGAGGGGCATCGACACGGCCACCAGCCGGGCGAGGAGGACGATGGGCACCGCGCAGGCGGCGAGCAGAAGACCGTTCGCCTCGAAACGCAGAACCAGCACCTCCAGTCCGATCAACAGGAACAGCACCGAATTCAGCACCTCGTCGATGAGGGTCCAGAGGGCGGAAACGTATCCTTGGGTCCGCTCGCTCATCGCGTCGCGCGAGGCCCGGTCGCCGACCAGTAATCCTGCGGCGACCACCGCGAGGGGACCGCTGGCATGGATCTTCTGCGCAAGGGCGTAGGTCCCGGCCACGAGCGCCAGGGTGATCAGCACCTCGACGGGGAAGTCGTCGATGGTCCGCATCGCCCGGTAGGCGACGTAGCCCGTGACGACCCCGAGGAGGAGGCCGCCGCCCGCCTCCTGCAGCAGGAGCCAGGAGATGCCGGTGGCACTCGTCGCCTCGCCGCCCGAGCCCGCTGCGAAGGCGACGAGGACCGTGAACAGCACGATGCCGACGCCGTCGTTGAACAGGGCCTCGCCCTGCATCTCGACTTCCAGCGCCTCGGGGACCTTGACGTTCTTCAGGGTCGCCAGGACCGCCACCGGATCGGTCGGGCTGATGAGCGCGCCGAAGACGAGCGCCCACGCGAGCGGGATGGGCCGGCCGATGAGGCCGGCCGCAAGCCAGAACCCACCGCCGACGATGGCGGTGGAAATCAGGGTTCCGAGGAGGGCTAGGGTGGCCACGGCCCAGGCGCGGTCGCGGAGCGTGCGCAGGTCGAGGCTCATCGCCCCGGCGAACAGCAGGAAGGCCAGCATGCCGTTCATCACCACGTCGGTGAAGTCGACCTGGCGCAGCACCTTCGTGAGATCCTCGTAGAGGTGCTGAGATGGGAAGGCGAGGTCGAGGCCGACGAGGGCCAGCGAGGCGGCAAGTCCCATGACGAGGAGGCCGATGGTGTGCGGCATCCGCAGGAACCGCCGGTTCAGCCAGCCGAACAGGGCCGAGAGGGTCAGCAGCATCGCGGCGAGGTCGAAGATGGAGATCACGGGCATTCACCGTTTGCGCAGCAACGACCTGCCGGGATGTTTCGATGGACGAGGGCAGTCGATGCGGATCCGCCCGTTCGGTCATGTCCTCCGCGGCCGGGTGTACGCCGCGTGCGCCTCAGCGCATGTCCTTCGGAAGGTGCTGGATCGGGTTCGTCCTGCCGCCCTGGTCCTTGCCCTGAACCGAGCCTTCGGAATGCATGACGTCCGTCGAGGATTGGATCGCGCTCGGCGGCGCGACCCCACCGGTGCCCTGATGGCGCACCGCATCCGACCCTTTCGTGGTCGACGTTCCCGACGGCATCGTTCCGGAGGTGGGCTGGTCGATGGAGCTCGCTGCGGACTGCGCGACCGCCGGCCCGGCCAGGACGAGGCCGGCAACGATGAGAAGAGAGCCGGCGATACGCGCGGTGGCGCAGCCCCATGCGGGGCGGGAGAAGCTGCAGATCTGCATCGGCGGGGTTCCTGTCGGACGCCTGGGCGTCGGTGCCGTAGAGTCGAAGCGCCGCACGCCGTCCTTGTTCCCCTTCCGGACACGCATGGTGGCGTGGGCCGGAATGACTCGACCCACGCCGACCACAGGGAGACGCGAGTTGGCCCCACCCCCAGCGTGGGGAGAGGGCCAACCGGTTTGGCGGGTTACTTCGGCATCAGCACGCTGTCGATCACGTGCACCACGCCGTTCGACTGGTTCACGTCGGCCTGCTCGACGAAGGCGCCGCCGCCCTTCTGGTCGATCAGCGCGAGCCGGTTGCCGTCCATCTTCACCGTCAGGACCTGACCCTCGACCGTCTTCAGGTTGGCGTCGGCGCCGCCCATCTTCGCCTTGGCCATCAGCTCCTTGGCGTCGAGCTTGCCCGGGACGACGTGGTAGGTGAGCACGCCCGTCAGGGTCTTCTTCATCTCGGGCTTCAGGAGCGAGTCGACCGTACCGGCGGGCAGCTTCTTGAAGGCGTCGTTGGTCGGGGCGAAGACCGTGAACGGACCCTTGCCGCTCAGGGTGTCGGCGAGGCCCGCGGCCTTCACGGCGGCGACGAGGGTCGTGAGGTTGCTGGCCTTGGACGCGTTCTCAACGATGGTCTTGTCGGCCATCATGGGCGCGCCACCGACCATGGGGGACGTTTCGGCGAAGGCGGGAGCGGCCACGGTCAGGCCGATGGCGAGAACGGCGGCGTTCAGGGGCGAGCGCATCATGGGGAACCCTTTAGGTGAGATGAAGCTTCGCAAATCGAGGCTCATGCCATCCTTACGCACCGAATTGCCGAACGGTTTCAGCGTTCTGATCACAATAATTTCATAAAAACAGAGACATGACACTCGGTCATTCCCATAGCTGAAAGACTATCAATTGAGATTACGCATCTAAGTTACCTCTTGATATCGAGGCAGCCCATCCCATGGGCCATACACGATGCCGGCTTGCCCGGCCAATACTTGGAATGAAGCCGATCGATTGACATGAACGTTTCCTGAAGGGGCGCGTTGGACCTGCGAACCGGTCGACCGAGCGTCGGTCAATTACCCTCCAGGCTTCGCTGGTATTCCAGTCCGTTCAGGCCCCATTCCCGGAGATCTCCTTGTCCTATCGCACCCTCGCCGCCGCCCTTGCGCTCACCTGCCTGTCGCTGCCCGTGCTTGCCCAGACCACACCGGCCGCGCCCGCACCCGGCACCGCGATGCCGGCGACGTCCGATACGGGCATGAAGATGGCCGACACCGCCACGGTGAAGCTGAAGTTCATGACCGTGAAGCCCGCCGACGTGATGTCCTCTAAGCTCGTCGGAACCACCGTCTACAACAACAAGAATGAGACCGTTGGCGAGGTCGAGGACCTTGTCATCGAGAACGGCAAGACCCTCACCGGCGTCGTCGTCAGCGTCGGCGGCTTCCTTGGGCTCGGCGAGAGCTACGTCGTGCTCGACCCGTCTTCGCTGGCTATCAACAACAAGGACGGCAAGTGGATGGTCCATGCCGACACCGACAAGGAAACCCTGAAGAACGCGCCGAAGTTCGAGTATTCCAAGAAGAAGATGTGATCCCCGCAGAAAGAGGAGACCTAACCATGAAGCACACCATTCTCGCCTCGGCGCTCCTGGCTGGCCTCGGCCTCTGCGCCTTCAGCCTGCCCTCGGCCGCCCTGCCCATGAACGCCTCCGGCGTCACGGCCTCGGATGGCGGCGAACTCGTACAGGTCCGCATGACGCGGCGTCAGATGCGTCGTCACCGCATGATGCGCCAGCATCGCATGCGGCAGGGCTCGGCCAGCCGCGGCAACGCGAGCATGCCCTCGCGCAGCCAGTTCGGCGGACAGCAGTACGGCGGAACGTCCGGTGGCCCGCGTCGCTGACATCAGCGTGATGGGTCCGCGCGGTCCGTGACGGCGCCAATAGCCCTTTAAAACGCCGCCGGATGGCACGCCCGCCACCGGCGGCTTTCCCATGACCCAAGGGTTCTCATGATTTTCTCGGAAGCGCTCGGGCGCCTCGAAGGGCTGGGGCGCTCGGCCGCCGCCCTGCTGCCGGGGCTCGCCGTCGCACTCGTGCTGTTCGGCCTCGGCCTGCTGGTCGCGCGCGGGGTCCGTGCCGCCGTTCGCCGCGCCGCCACGTTACGGGAGGCCTCGCCCGGGTCCGCCTCGGTGCTCGGGCGCATCGCCGGCGGCATGACCATCCTGGTCTCGTTCCTGGTGGCGGCCTCGGTCGCCTTCCCCTCCGTCTCGGCCGCCGACCTGTTCAACCTCCTCGGCATCGGCGGCGTCGCCATCGGCTTCGCCTTCCGCGACGTGCTGCAGAACCTGCTGGCCGGCATCCTCATCCTGCTGACCCGCCCTTTCGTCATCGGCGATCAGATCCGGGTCGGATCGCACGAGGGCACGGTCGAGGACGTTTGGGTGCGGGCGACGGTGCTGCGCACCTACGACAACCAACGCGTGCTGATCCCGAACGCCACGCTGTTCGTTGACAAGATCACCGTCATCACCGCACACGACAAGCGTCGGCTCGCCTTCCCGCTCACCATCGGCAACGGGGACGACATGAAGGAGGCGCGGCGCGTCATCGTCGAGGCCCTTCGCGGGACCGAAGGGGTCCTGGCCGACCCAGCCCCGGAGGCGCTGGTCACCGGTCTCGGGGCCGCCGGCGTCGACATGACGGCGCGCTTCTGGATCGACCCGCCTCGGCGGCGCGACGCGATGGACGCCCTCGACCACGCCATCTCCAACGTCAAGGACGCGCTCACCGCAGCCGGCATCGACCTGCCTTACCCCACGAGCCAGGTTCTCCTGCACGACCAGACCGAGGCGTCGGATGGGGACCGCACGCGCCAGCGCGAGGGCTGGCCCGCCGGCAAAAGCCCGCCGCGGGCGCGGTGGCAGGTGCTACGCGCGGATCGTGACAACGTCCGACGTAAGAACTCCGAATGCTGGGGTTCGGAAGCAAAGGATGAACCGGCATGAGGGCACGCCTGCGCGCCTGGATCGAATCTTTGGGCGACCAGTTCTGGCTTCGGCCCGCTCTGATCGTCCTTGGCTGCATCGGCCTCGCCCAGCTCGGGATCTGGCTGGAGACCGCCCATGTCGCCGGATACGACGCCTCCTCGCCGAACAAGAACTGGGGCTATTCCGGAGGCGCCGAGGGGGCCCGGGCGCTCTTGAGCGCGGTCGCGTCCTCGACCATCGGGGTCGCCGGCACCACTTTCTCCATCACCATCGCGGCCCTGACGCTGGCCTCCGGGCAGATGGGCCCGAGGCTGCTGCGCAACTTCACCCGCGACGCCCGCAACCAGATCGTCCTGGGTATTTTCCTCGGCACCTTCGCCTATGCACTCATGGTCCTGCGCACCGTGCGAACGGTGCAGGAGAGCCCCTTCGTCCCGCACCTCGCGATCACGGGGGCCATGCTCCTGGCGCTCCTCTCCCTCGCGACATTGGTCTGGTTCGTCCACCACATCGCCGCCAGCATCAATGTCGAGACGGTGGTCGATGCGGTCCATCGCGACCTCTGCGCCGCCGTCGAAGCCCGGACCTGTGAAGCGGCCGGCATGACGCTCCCGGACCGGCTGCCCATCAGCGGCGGAGTCTCCATCGACGCCAGCGGCTACCTCCAGGCCGTGGACGAGGATGTTTTGGCCGACTGGGCGCAGGAGCACGGTGCGACCGTCGCCGTAAGGGTGCGGCCCGGGGATTACGTGCCAAGCGGGTTACCCGTCGCGTTTCTCTCCGCCGGTATCGCGAATGCGGAGGTGGCGCTCGGGCGAGCCCTGACCTTCGGGCGCCGCCCGGCCGCCCTGCAGGACCTCGAATACTCGATCCGGCAACTGGTCGAGATCGCGGTCCGGGCGCTTTCGCCCGGTATCAACGACCCCTACACGGCCGGCAGCGTCGTCGACCATCTCGGCGATGCCCTGTGCCGGGTGGCATCACGCCATCTACCCACCGGTGCCGTCGTCCGGGACGGCCGGGTAGTGCTCGTCCTGCCCGTGACCGATTACGACGGCCTGTGCGATGCCATGTTCCACATGATCCGCCAGAACGCTGCCGGATCGGTGCATGTCCTCGCCCGGCTGCTCGACGTGCTCACCCGCGTCGCCGAGGTGGAGCGCCCCAAGGACCGGACCGCCGAACTCGCCCGTCACGCCGACCTCGTGGTCGCTGCCGCCCGGCGCGACGTCGCGGATCCCAACGACCTCGCCGACCTCGAAGCGCGACACCGCCAATTCCACGCCGTCGCGACCCCGTTCTCGAAAGCGCCCGTTTAGGAACATGCCCAGCGTCGGGCAATGGGTAGCCGATTACCTGAGCGCCAAGCCAGTCTGCGCCCAGAAGGCGTAGTAGGCGACGATGATCAGCGCCGCGTAGGCCGGGGCCAGCAGCGCCCCCAGCTTGAGCAGATCCGTCGAGGTCCAGGCCGGCCGCTCCTCACCTTGGAAGATCAGCAGCGCTTTCGAGGAGACCGGCAGGGTGAGGCAGTAATCCATGCCCGCATTTGCCAGGAAGGCGACCGCGACCGGGTTGAGGCCGAGCCTGTCTGCGAGGAGTAGCAGGGGCGGCAGCAGGGCCACCACCCGCGCGGTGTGGGACACCATGTAGAGGTGCGCCGTCAGGCCGAGCGCCGTCAATCCGAGCAGGATCGGAAGCGTCGGGCTGTCGGGCCCGAGACCGCTTGCGGAAAGCGCGGAGCCGATCAGCCATTTCGCGGCGCCCGTCGAGATCAGGGCGCGGCCGAGCACGAGGGAGGCCGCGATGAACAGGACGAGCGACCAGTTCACGGCCTTCACACCGTCCTCCCAGTCGAGGACGCCGACGACAGGCATCGTCAGGATCACCGCGCCGACGACCGCCACGGTGGCGATGCCGAAGGGATGATAGCCCTCCGTCAGCCACAGACCCAGCATGGCGAGCACCACGGCCCCGGCCCGCCACTCCTTGGCGGACAAGGGGCCTGACGACGCCTCGATCTCCGCGACCTGCCGGGCCCGGGTCTTCGCGTCGAGGAAGAGGTGGCCGATCAGGAAGGTCGTGATCAGGCAGGCGGTAACGCCGAAGGGCAGTCCCCAGAGCATCCATTGCCCAAAGCCGATGCTCTGGTCGGAAAGCCGCTCCAGCAGGTCGACGGTGACGAGGTGGGAGCCGGCCCCGGTAAGGCTGCAGATCGTCGAGAGCACAATGAGCGCCGGGATCAGCAGTCCGATGGCCTTGGCGAGGCGCGGGTCGTCGTCGGCCTCGGTGAGGCTGCGATGCAGCGGCAGGAGCACCGTGGCCCGCCCCGAGGTAGAGGGAATCAGGAAGGCGAGCGGAACGATGCCGAGGGTCAGGCGCCACATCAGCCCGCCGACGCTGGTCCCACGCCCGGCGATCAGGGCGGTGAGCCGGCCCGCGAGCCCGCTCTTCTCAACCGCCGCGCCGAGCACGAAGGTGCCGATGACGAGCCAGACGACCTTGGAGCCGAGGCCCTCGATCAGCGCGCGCTGCTCGACGGCCCGGACCGCAACCAGGGACACGGCCGCGGCGACGGCGACATAGGCCGCGCTGAGCCCGGTCAGGACCCACAAGATGGCGGCGCCCCCGAAGGCCAGCATGGCCGCCCGCGCCGGCCAATCCAGGTCCTCCGGCAGGGTTACGGCGAAGGCCAGGGCCACAAGAAGTCCGGTGGCCGAAAGCGTCCGAGCGCTCGTCATCTGCATGGTTGACAGACCTGCGCCGGGACAAGCGACGGTGCGGCCGCCGTTCGGTCAGGGAGACACGTATCCCCGGACGCGGCATGCCAAGTGTCGAGGCGCCCCCTAAGACCTGGGAATGCCAAAAGGCCATGCAATATCATTGGCGGGTCGGGTCCTTGGCCGCCAAGGTCTTCGATGACGTGGGGCAAACATGGGAAGGGCCCGCCTCGGCAGTGCTCGGCGGGCCCAGTGGGGTGGTTTCGCTCAGACGGCGTGCCTCAGCAGTTGTCGTCCTTGCCAAGGCCCTGGTTCGCGCCGGCGTTATTCATGGCCCCGACCGTGCCCGGCGAAGCGGGCTGCTGGCCGCCGGCGAGGTTCTTGCTCGACGTACCGACGCCGTTGCCCTGGTCGTTCTTCGCCTCGGAGCCCGACTTCTCACCGACCATCTGGTTGGTGCCGACGTTGTTCATGGCACCGACCGTGCCCGGCGAAGCGGGCTGCGGACCGCCGGCCAGGTTCTTGCTGGACTTGTCGACGTCCGAACTCTTCGGGTTCACATGGTCCGGCGTCGGGTCCTTGGAGCGCGTGGCTCCCGTGTTGCAAGGGGCCGCGAGGGCCGGCGCAGCCAAGGCCAGGGTGGCGACAGCGGCGAGAGCGAAGGAGCGCATCGACATATCCTCAGACTGTTGACGTTGTCTCGGACAAGCCTTCCGATACCATCGGGTTCCTATTCGGCATGGCCATCCGGGGGCTCACCAGGGCGCGTTGACCGGGTCCATCGCGATGATCCTCCTACGACGCTGTACTCGGGGTCATCAGTTCAGTCCCAGCTGCGACTTGCCCGTCAGTTGGCCGTTGCGGAACGACAGGGTGAGGTTTGCACCGTAACGGCCGGTCCCTTGCCAGGCATAGGTCGTGCGCCGGGTCTCGCCGATGCTCATCCGGGTCACCGTCCGGCCGGGACAGCCCAGGATCTCGACGACCCGGTGGTAGGGCATGCCGTGCTTCAGGGCGCCGTAGGCCGCGCGGGTCGCGCGGCACTCGGACGCGGTTGCCGGTACGATTCCGAAGGCAAGGAGAACGGCCAGGGCGGCCGTATATTGAAGATTCGACATGGAGGGACCGGCGGGTGGGGTGGCGGGATTGGGGCGAAGACCGTGATGCCGCGCTCAGCCGGGCTCCTTCCGAGCCGGTGCGCCTGCATCCCCCGGTTTCCGGTCCGGCTCTCCATCCCCCGCCGGGCGCCCCACGACCGCGAGGCCCTGTCGCATCTCCTGGAGGTGATCGACCACGACGCGGTCGCCGTCCGAGAGGCCGTCAAGGATCGCGGTGTTCTCGCCGAAGGTGTCGCCGGTTGTGACAGGCTTCTGCTGAATCTTGCCCTCGGCATCGACCACGTAGACGATCTGCTGGGCGAGCTGGGCGTCGAGGGATGCGGTCGGGACCAGCAGCCTGTCCTTCGTGCCGGTCCGGATGCTGGCGCGGACGAACTGGCCCGGCAGGAAGCGCTCGTCGGCATTCGGCATCAGGGCCCTGACGAGGCGCCGGGCAGTCCGGGGATCGAAGCGGTTGTCGAGCTGGTAGATCTTGGCCTCGCGCACGGGCTTGCCCTGGGCATCCAGGACCGCGACCGTGACGCTCCCCTCCGTCATCGCCGCCCGGATCGCCTCCGAATCCTCCGCCGACAGCGCCATCTGGATGTCGATGGGATCGAGCTGAACCACCGAGACCAGTTGCGTCTGGTTCTCGATGACGAGGTCGCCGGGATTAATGGTCGAGAGGCTGGCCCGACCGTCGAAGGGTGCGTTCACGATGGCGTAATCGAGGTTCAGGTTCTGCCGGGCGATGGCGGCTTCCGCCCCCTGCACCTGGGCGACGGCCGAGGTCCGGTTCGATTGCAACTGCTGGAAGCGCTGCTCGGTGGCGTAGCCTTTATCGGCCAGGGATTCGGTGCGGTCGACCTCCGCTTGCGCGAAGGTGAGCTGCGCTTGCGCCTGCGCCTGCTGTGCCTTGGCCGTCTGGAGCGCCACTTCGAACGGGCGCGGATCGATGCGGAAGAGCACCTGCCCCTTCTTGACGTGGCCACCGGGCTCGAAGGGCCGCTCCGTCACGTTGCCGGTCACCCGCGCTTGGAGGGTGGCGTCCTGCTGCGAGATGATGGTGCCCGTATAGGTGAAGGCGATCGGAACCTGCGCCGTCCGGGCGATGACAAACCGGACTGCCAGGGGCGGCTCGTCCGGCTCGGCTGCGCGCTTGTTGGCGGTGAGCGGCAGTGCGGCCATCATCTGGTTCGGCGAGGGCCGTCCGGCCGCATACCATCCGCCCGCGCCCGCCAGCCCGGCCAGCCCTACCCCGATCCCAACCCTGACAGCTGCCCGCACCCGATGACGCTCCTGAGGTCGAAGGGCCGGACCTCCGTGTCCGCCCAGCGCCAGAGGAACACGCTTGAAGACCGGACGTTGCACCGCAGGGTCGACGATCGCGGCCTTCGAGCCCATCGCGCCGCAAGACCGAAAGTCACGATCTCGCATGTTCGCTCGCTTCGTCGACCGGCCGGTGCTCGCCGGCGTCATCTCCGTGATGATCACGCTGATTGGAGCCGTCGCGGGCCTGACCCTGCCCATCGCGCAGTTTCCCGAGATCGCCCCGCCGATCATCAACATCCAGGCGACCTACCCGGGCGCCAGTGCGCAGCAGGCCTACGAGGCCATCGCGATCCCCCTCGAGCAGGAGATCAACGGTGCGCAGAATCTCCTCTACATCAGCTCCACCAGCAACACCGACGGCAGCGTCAGCATGGACGCGACCTTCGAGGTCGGCTCGGACCTCGACGCCGCCGCCGCCGAGGTGCTGACCCGCGCCAATCGGGCAGAGGCGAAGCTCCCGCCCTCGGTGAGCGCGCAAGGGCTGGAGATCACGAAGAGCTCCCGCCAGCGGCTGGGCAACATCGTCCTCTATGCGGAAGAAGGCGCCCCCTACGACGAGTTGTTCCTCGCCAACTGGGCCGAGACACAGGTGATCAAGCCCCTGCGCCGGGTGCAGGGCATGGGCCGCATCGTCAACTTCTCGAACAAGCGCTACGCCATGCGGGTCTGGCTCGATCCGCTGAAGATGGAGGCGCTCGGCATCAGCCCCAGTGCCGTCACGGACGCCATCAGCCAGCAGAACGCCCAGATCACCACGGGCACTCTCGGCAAACCGCCGGTGGACCAGGCGACCGCCTTCGAACTGCAACTGGTGACGCAGGGGCGCCTGCGCCAGCCCGAGGAGTTCGGCAACATCCTCCTGCGCGCCAACCCGGACGGATCCGTGGTGCGCATCTGCGACGTCGCCCGCGTCGAGCTCGGCTCGGAGCAGTACGGCGTCCGGTCGAGCTTCGACGGGGCGCCCTCGGCGACCCTCGGTCTTTATCAGAACCCGGACGCGAACGCCGTGCAGGTGATGGACGGCGCGCGGGCCACCATGACCGACCTCGCGAAGCGCTTCCCGCCCGGCCTCAAGTACCGGATCGCCCTCGACCGCACCGAATTCGTCAAGGAGGCGATCTTCGAAGTCGTGCGGACCCTCTTCGAGGCGCTGGCCCTCGTGGTGATCGTGACTTACCTGTTCCTGCAGAACTGGCGCGCCACCCTGATCCCAGCGATCGCGGTCCCGGTGGCGCTGGTTGGCACCTTCGGGCCGATGGCGCTGCTCGGCTTCTCGTTCAACACCTTGAGCCTCCTCGGCATGGTGCTGGCCGTAGGCCTCGTGGTGGACGACGCCATCATCGTGGTCGAGAATACCGAGCGCCTGATGGACGAGGGGATGGCGCCGCGCGAAGCGTCGCGCGAGGCCGTGACGGAGGTGGCCGGACCCGTCATCGCCACCACCCTGGTGCTGGCCGCCCTGTTCGTCCCGGTGGCCTTCATTCCCGGCCTCACCGGTAAGCTCTACAATCAGTTCGCCCTCACCATCGCCATTTCCGTGCTGATCTCGGCGGTGGTTTCCCTCACCCTGACCCCGGCTCTGTGCGGGCTGATCCTCAAGCACCGCGATGCGGAGGTGAAGGACGAGAGCCGTTGGCGCGCCCCCCTGCGCTGGTTTAACGCCATGCTCGAGCGTGCCAGCCGCCGGCTCGTGGCGGCCATCGGCTGGCTCACCGGCCACGTTGCGCTGGTGGGCCTCGCCTTCCTGCTTTTCGCCGCCGTGACGGTGTGGATGACGATGCAGCGTCCCTCCGGCTTCGTGCCGGACGAGGATCAGGGCTACTTCTTCGCCGACGTGGTCCTGCCGAAGGGCGCCTCGGTGACGCGCACCAACGCCATGGTCGATCGCCTGGGCGAGACATTGCGCGCGATTCCGAGCGTGGAGCACACCATCGGGGTGACCGGGCGCAGCATCCTGGCCGACGCCATCGCGCCGTTCTACGGATTCCAGATCCCGACCCTCAAACCCTGGGGCGAACGCGAGCAGAGCGTGAGCGACGTCATCGCGACGGTCCAGAAGCGCTTCAAGCACGATCCCGATGGGCAGGTCCGTGTGGTGAATCCATCGCCCCTGCCGGGCCTCGGATCACGCAGCGGCCTGACTCTGGAATTGCAGGACCGCAGCGGCACCGGCGGCTTGAAGCTGGCGCAGGCCGCCAACCGCTTCATCGCCGAGATGGAGACGCTGCCCTCCGTGGGCCGCGCCATCCCCACCACCACCTACGGCGTGCCGCAGATGCGGCTTGAGATCGACCGGGCCAAGGCCGAGCAACTCGGCGTGCCGCTGCAAAACCTGTTCGATACGTTGGGCACCTATGTGGGTTCGAGCTTCGTCAACCTCTTCAACCGCTTCGGCTACGTCTACCAGGTCTACGTCCAGAGCGAGGCATCGGGCCGGCGGACGATCCAGGACGTCGAGGCACTGACCGTGCTCAACAGCCGCGGCGAGCCCGTGCGGGTTGGCTCGCTGATCCAGACATCCTTCGTCACAGGCCCGACGGCGGTCCTATCCTACAACACCTACCCGACCATCGAGATCGCCGTGGACACGGCGCAGGGTGCCAGTTCGGGCACCGCCATCGCGGCGATCGAGGCGCTCGCGGATGCCAAGCTGCCAACGACCTATGCAGTGGAATGGACCGACGTCGCCTATCAGGAGAAGATCGCCGGCGGCTACGCACCGCTGATCTTCGGCCTCGGTACGCTGATGATCTTCCTGCTGCTGGCCGGACAGTACGAGTCCCTGCGCCTGCCGTTCGTCATTCTGCTCGGGACGCCAATCGCCATTTTCGGCGCGGTGGGTTTCCTGGCGATCCGCGGGCTCGCCCTCGACATCTTCGGGCAGGTCGGCCTCCTGCTGCTCGTGGGGCTGGCCGCCAAGAACTCCATCCTGTTGGTGGCCTTCGCCGAGGACCGGCGCAAGCAGGGCGAGGACGTCCTGACGGCTGCGCAGGACGCCGCTCGTCTGCGTATGCGCCCGATCCTGATGACATCCTTCGCCTTCATCATGGGGTCCGTGCCCCTCGCCATCGCCAGCGGCGCGGGCGCCAACGCCCGCATCTCCATGGGCACCGTCGTGATCGGCGGCCTCCTGGTGGCGACCTTCATGACCTTGTTCGTAACGCCGACCTTCTACGTCGCCTTCGAGCGCTTGCTTGGCAAATCCCCCACCTCGCGGGAGCAGACAGATGACACAAGAATGCCTCAGCCGGCAGAGTGATCGCCTGCCTCGAAGGAGATCCTGGCGTACAAACGGGTCTCTCCGGAAAGGACCCCCTCTGAGCCGTCTGCTTGAGCGCCGTAGCGCTTTGCCAGCAGCCATGCTGCTTTTGACCCCAGGCGGACGTTTCGATCGCAACCCATGCCCGGCATCCGGACAGACGTGGGCGCTTCCCTGGAACCGGCCCTTCGGTACAGCGAACAGCCGGGGTGTCCCGCGAGCGCGGACGTCGTCCGAGGGCAGTCACGCCAATGCAGGGCCGCCCGACGGGATAAGATCGAGGCAAAGGGGGCTAGGATTGTCGGCGTCGCTCCCGATGCTACGTGCCAATTGCTGCGCGATCTCCTGCGTGCAAATGCGGCATCGACTGCGTCGGGAAAGTTGCTTTCGCCTCGAAGAGTATGACCGGATGCTTCTCCGCGAGGTCGTCGAGCTGGGTCAGACCGGTATCCGTCGCGCGATGGATGTCGATCGGGTTTGCATCCAAACTGAGCTTGCTGCGGTCCGTTGCCAACGTCTCGATCGCGTCGAGAAAAACGACGATCGGACCGGCTGATGCGGCTTCCCCTTCATCGGTGCGAACAGCTCGGAGACCGCCATCTAGGTTGTTCCCATAGCTGAGTTACCCAGAATATGAGGGTCCACTTCAAGCAACCTCATGCCTGTCGCCCTGAAAAATCGCGCGACCTTGTTGGCAAATTCCCGCGCCAAAGATGTTTCGCGGGTATCCGGCAGACCCATCAGCAAGATGATGCCGTGTAGCGGAAGCCCCGATCGCGCGATTCCACGCCAGCCGGTGAAGTTCAGCGCGGCTTGAGCGTGCAGCTGTTAGTTGACTGCGACCTTGGCCATGATCGAGCCCGACAGCTGCTCGAGTCTTTAGTCCGTCAGATTACGTATCGTTTGAAAATTTTTGGGCAGCTCAAACTTCAACTTCTGGTAGCAAGAGATAACTTTACCCACAGTCTGCAGTTCCACGCCAGGTTCCATGCAATCATCAGGGTAAAGCAATGCTCCTCCAGGCCAAACTTTCTTGGTTTGTTCTTCCTAGTATTTTTGGCCGGCCCCAAGTGGGCCGACCAAGCTATCAAAATCTACAAAGCCCCAGATCTCTGAAGTCGAAGCTCAATTGAGGCGACCCTCGCCTTCCGTTCCAAACAAGAGAAATGCCTTCTTCGTGCGGCCACCCAACTTCGAACCCAGAGATCTCGCATTTTGAGTAGTAGCCTTTGCATGAAACCTGGAAATGGCGCTTCCAGAGCATTCTTTAGGTGCTGAAGGAACTTCCCAATCGGCTGAAACGACCAAACACAAATTTGGATCACAGCTACTCCGCCCGCATCCAGCTCAGCTGCACCCAGTTGTTCCGCCGCAGGTGTCGCACTTCAGGCAGGTGCCGTTGCGGACCAGGGTGAAGTTTGCGCATTCGGGGCACGCTTCGCCGACATAGCCCTTCATCTTTGCTTCGGCACGGCGGTCAGAGACCGATCGCTCCGGCTTGGCGAAGGGGAGGGCGTCGACCAGCGCTTCGGCGCGTCCGGCCGCAACCGGCTCGGCTTTCAGCGCCGTCGCGCCGCGCAAAGCGTGGACTACGCCACCAGCCGGCGACGTCTGGCCGGTGGAGGCCGCACCGACGCCAACCGTTCCGCCGGCCGGTCCACCTTGGATTAAGGTGAGACGGTCGGCTGACCCGCGCAGGAGGCCGCGGGACACCACGCTGGCTGCTGTGGTTTCGGTCCGGGCAGGATCGCGGGTGGTGTCGGTCTCGCCGCCGCCGATCACTGTGCCGCCGATCTCGGATGGGTTGACGTGGGCGAGGTCGGCGCGGCCGAGATAGGACACGGCCAACTCGCGGAACACGTAGTCGAGAAGCGAGGTCGCGTTCTTGATCGCGTCGTTGCCCTGCACGAAGCCCGCGGGTTCGAAGCGGGTGAAGGTGAAGGCCTCGACATATTCCTCCAGGGGAACGCCGTATTGAAGGCCCAGCGAGATCGCGATGGCGAAGTTGTTCATCAGGCTGCGGAAGGTGGCCCCCTCCTTGTGCATGTCGATGAAGATTTCACCGAGGCGACCGTCATCGTACTCACCGGTGCGGAGGTAGACCTTGTGCCCGCCCACGACCGCCTTCTGGGTGTAGCCCTTGCGCCGATGGGGCATCTTCTCCCGCGACCGGATACGTTCGACGCGCTCAATCACCCGCTCGACAATCTTCTCCGCGACCTGCGCGGCCTTGGCGGCGGCCGGCGCTGCGGCCAGAGCCTCGATCATCTCGTCGGCATCGTCCTCCTCGTCGGCGATCAGGGCCGAATTCAGAGGCTGCGACAGCTTCGAGCCGTCCCGGTAGAGGGCGTTGGCCTTGAGGGCCAGGGTCCAGGACAGCTTGTAGGCGTTCTTGCAATCCTCGACGGTGGCGTCGTTGGGCATGTTGATGGTCTTGGAGATGGCCCCCGAGATGAAGGGCTGCGCCGCCGCCATCATGCGGATGTGGCTCTCGACCGAGAGATAACGCTTGCCGATGCGGCCGCACGGATTGGCGCAATCGAACACCGCGTAGTGCTCGGTCTTGAGGAAGGGGGCTCCCTCAAGGGTCATCGCGCCGCAGATGTGGGTGTTGGCTGCCTCGATGTCTTTCTTCGAATAGCCGAGGAAGGGCAGAATTTCGAAAGTCGGGTCGGCCAGCTTCTCGGCCGGAACCTTCAGCACGTCCGTGAGGAAATCATCGCCCAGCGTCCAGCGATTGAACACGAACTTGATGTCGAAGGCCTGCTTCAGGCCAGCCTCGACGGCGGCGAGCTTGTCATCGGTGAAGCCCTTGGCGCGGAGCGAGCCCGGATTGATCGCAGGGGCTTGGCCCATCGACCCGTGACCGACGGCGTAGGCCTCGATCTCGGCGATCTCCGATTCGCGGTAGCCGAGCGTGCGCAGGGCGTCGGGCACCGCACGGTTGATGATCTTGAAATAGCCGCCGCCCGCGAGCTTTTTGAACTTCACCAGGGCGAAGTCGGGCTCGATGCCGGTGGTGTCGCAATCCATCACGAGGCCGATCGTGCCGGTCGGCGCGATCACGGTCGCCTGCGCGTTGCGGTAGCCGTGCTCTTCGCCCAGCGCCAGGGCGCGGTCCCAGGCATGCTTCGCCCGCTCGGCGATGTCGGCCTGGGGGACGTTGGCGAGGTCGAGGGGTACGGGGGCGATCGACAGGAACTCGTAGCCCTCCGCCTCGCCATGCGCCGCGCGGCGGTGGTTGCGGATCACCTTGAGCATGGCGTCCGCGTTCTCCTCGTAAGCCGGGAACGACCCGAGTTCACCGGCCATCTCCGCTGACGTCGCGTAGGCGACACCAGTCATGATGGCCGTGAGGGCGCCGGCCAGGGCACGACCTTTATCCGAGTCGTAGGGCAGGCCCATGCTCATCAGCAGGCCACCGATATTGGCGTAGCCGAGGCCCAGCGTCCGGTAGCGGAACGAGAGTTCGGCGATCTCCTTGGAGGGGAACTGCGCCATCATCACCGAGATTTCCAGCACCACCGTCCAAAGGCGGTTCAGATGCTCGAAGGCGGCGACGTCGAAGTGGTTCGCGGCTCGGTCATACATCGTCAGCAGGTTGGCGCTGGCAAGGTTACAGGCGGTGTCGTCGAGGAACATGTACTCGGAGCATGGGTTCGAAGCCCGGATCCGCCCGCCCGCCGGGCAGGTGTGCCAATCGTTCATCGTCGTGTTGAAGTGCAGGCCCGGATCAGCCGACGCCCAGGCGGCCTCGCCGATTTTTTCCCACAACTCACGCGCCGGCAGCGTCTTCGTAGTCTTACCGGTAGTGCGGGCCTTCAGTTCCCACGGCGAGTCGTTCTCGACGGCGCGCAGAAAGTCGTCGGTTAGCGAGACCGAGTTGTTCGAATTTTGCCCGGCCACTGTGAGGTAGGCTTCGGAATCCCAGTCGGTGTCGTAGACGGGGAAGTCGATCTTGGTGAAACCCTGGCGGGCGAACTGGATCACCCGCTTGGTGTAGGAATCCGGCACCATGTCCTTGCGGGCGGCCTTCACGGCCTTTTTCAGGACAGGGTTACGCTCCAGGTCGAAGCAGGCGTCGCCCTCGGCCTCACACTGGGTGCAGGCCTTCATCACCGCAGTGAGGTGCTTGGAGACGATTTTGGAGCCCGTGACGAGGGCCGCAACCTTCTGCTCCTCCTTCACCTTCCAGTCGATGTACTGCTCGATATCCGGATGGTCGATGTCGACGATGACCATCTTGGCAGCGCGACGCGTCGTCCCGCCCGACTTGATGGCACCGGCCGCCCGGTCGCCGATCTTGAGGAAGGACATCAACCCAGAGGACTTGCCGCCACCGCCGAGCTTCTCGTTCTCGCCGCGCAGCATCGAGAAGTTCGAGCCGGTACCGGAGCCATACTTGAACAGGCGCGCCTCGCGGACCCACAGGTCCATGATGCCCCCCTCGTTGACGAGGTCGTCCTGCACGCCCTGGATGAAGCAGGCATGCGGCTGCGGATGCTCGTAGGAGGAAGCCGACTTCGTCAACTCGCCCGTGCGGTAATCGACATAATAATGGCCCTGCGCCGGCCCATCGATGCCGTAGGCCCAGTGCAGGCCGGTGTTGAACCATTGCGGGGAATTCGGCGCCACCATCTGGCGCGCGAGCATGAAGCGCAGTTCGTCGAGGAATGCCGACGCATCCTCCTCGGAACTGAAGTAGCCCCCCTTCCAACCCCAGTAGGTCCAGCACCCGGCGAGACGATCAAACACCTGCGTGGACGAAATCTCGGAAACGTAGCGCTCGGCTTCCGGCAGTTCGGCAAGGGCGTTCAGATCGGCCTCGGAACGCCACAGGAACGACGGCACGTCGTTTTCCTCGACCTTCCTGAGCGCCGCCGGCACACCGGCCTTGCGGAAGTACTTTTGCGCCAGGACGTCACTCGCCACCTGGGACCAGCTCTCCGGCACCTCGATGCCGTCCAAGCGGAAGACCGTTGAGCCGTCCGGATTGCGGATCTCGCTCAGCGTCTTGCGAAAGGGAATCGTCGCGTAGGGGGATTGCCCGGCCGTGGTGTGGCGCCGCTCGAACCGCATGTAACCTGTCTCCCGAGCCACGCATCGGAGCGCGGCACCGTGTCCAAGAAGGAAGATGGCAAGCGTCCGCGACCGCTCGCGAAGCGCTGAACTCAGCAACGAAAATTCGGTGATCCGCCGGTGACGCGACAGCCTCGGCGATGTTCCGAAGGTATCCCGCCGAGGGGGCTCACGTCAATAACTAGTGTGCCGACTGTGTGTTCCCGGCTAGATGTAGTAGGATGGACCTGAATCCTGTGGATATCCCGGAGGCCTTCGTAAGTGCCCTTTCGGCCTGAGAGATTCGCCTGCGAAAAGTTTTCCACCCACAGGCTGTCGGATCGCCACCTTCGTCGAAGGGATGGTTAACGCCCGGGGTGTGGGATTTCCGCCGCATTCGCAGCCACCGACCCGGTCTCGGAGAGGGCCACCGCGACTGGACTTACGGGGGTCACCTCACCATAGTCCCGCCGACACTCGATGGCGGGGTTTCCACGCCCCAATCAGGCGAACGCAATGGCTCTCAAGGACACGCTCCTGCGGATTTTCACCTGGTGGAACGGGCAGACCATGTCGCTCGCGCTGTACACGGCCCGGCGCGGGCAACGGGTCGGCTCCGACGATCACGGCAACGTCTATTATCGCGCACAGGGAGCGCTCATCGATCGCTCCGTGGGAACCGAACGGCGCTGGGTCGTCTATAACGGCTACGCCGACGCCTCGAAGGTCCCTCCCGGCTGGCGCAGCTGGCTCTGCCACAATGGCGATGTGCCCCCGAGCGAGGAGACTTACACGCCACGCGAGTGGCAGAAGCCTCACGTTGAAAATCTCACGGGCACGAGCGGTGCCTATCGGCCCCGCGGTTCGCAGCTCAATGTCGGCCAGCGACCGGCGGCGACCGGCGATTACGTTCCATGGAGCCCGGGCAACTGATCCCGAACGCCCGGCATTCGGGACGCCGCGGCCCTTTTTCCACCAATCTTCTCAGGCCTAACCTCGCCCTCGCACCGCCGCTCCGATGAGAGCGCAGCCGAGAGGGGGCGCCCGTGAGCCGCAGCACAGCAGGATCGTACCGCCCCGTGGTCAAGCGCCTTATCCTCGCGTCGATCGCGACGGGCCTGCTCGCCGTTCCGGCTTCCGCCGACAAGATCAAGAACCCGACTGCGGTGTTTTCCGGCCTCGACAAGATCACCGGGCGTATCGTCTCCTTCGAGGTGGCTGTCGACGAGACGGTGCAGTTCGGCGCCCTGCAATTGACGCCGCGCGTCTGCTACAGCCGGCCACCGACCGAGAGTCCGAAGACCACGGGATTCCTCGAGGTCGACGAGGTGACGCTCGATAACAAGTACCGTCGCATCTTCACGGGCTGGATGTTCGCCTCGAGCCCGGGGCTCCATGCGATCGAACATCCGATCTACGATGTCTGGCTCGTCGATTGTAAGGGCGGTGCTGATGTGATCGCCGAGGCGCGCGAGCAGGAAGACGTGCCGGCGATGGCTTCCAAGCCGGAGAAGACCCGGCGTCCGAAGGGCGGGCAGGACGCGACGCGCACCGCCCAGCAGGTCAACCCGAACGGGCAGGTGGATGTGGAAGCGCCGCGCGGTGTGCCGGTGCAGCCCAAGCAGAAGCCATCACGGAAGTTCTTCCCGTCGAACGAGGGTCCGGCGGCCGCTCCGCCGCCGCCGCAACAGCCGCAATCGCTGTTCGACGCCCTGTTCCGCTAAGACATCTCCGCTAAGACATCCGCGGAACGCAGCGCACTCAGCCCTCTCCGAGCGCGGCCAGGGCCTGCCGTCCACCGACGGAGCCGTCCCCTGGCCAGACGTCCCAATCCGCTGGCTGGAGAATCGCCTCGGCGAGTCGCCGCTTGTAGATATGGCGTGGCAGCTCTTCGGCGCCGAACTGCGTCAGGTGATCGGTGACGAACTGGGTGTCGGCGAGGCGGTAACCGCCTGCCCGCAGGCGCGCCACGAGATGGACAAGCGCAACCTTCGAGGCATCGCGCACCGTGTGAAACATGCTCTCCCCGAAGAACGCGGCCCCGAGGGACACGCCGTAGAGGCCGCCGACCCGCTGACCTTCGAGGAAGACCTCGACGGTGTGAGCATGCCCGGAGTCGAACAAAGCGCCATAAAGTTCACGAATTCGACCATTGATCCAGGTTCGCTCGGCATCGCCGCGTGGAGCGGCACAGCCGGCGATCACCGCATCGAAATCCTGGTCGGTCCGAACCTCGAACACGTCGGAACGCACCGTCCGGGCAAGCCGCTTCGCGACATGGAATCCGTCGAGGGGCAGAACCCCCCGCGCGCGCGGCTCGACCCAGTAGATGGCCGGGTCGTCCGCATCCTCCGCCATCGGGAAGATCCCGGCCGCATAGGCCTTCAGCAGGATCTCGGGCGTGATCTCAACACGGTCGCTATCGTACATGCGATGATTTTGAAACGGAGCTGCGCGGAAGGCCAGGGGCGGTGCGTCCGACAGGGATTCAAATAAGGACAAAGGGCGAAGCCTTGCGGCTCCGCCCCGACCTGGACGAGGAACGTTCGCGTGTCTCAGTTGCTCGGACCGCCGGACGTGGTCCCAAGGTTTGGCACAGTGCGGTTCGGCTGCTCAGCATTTCCACCCTTGGCCGAATCATCGACGATCGCTTCGCGGTTCGAGGTGTAGGGCGCCTCGACGACCGAACCGGTCACGTTCATGTCGACGCGGCCATCGACGTTGCGATAGGCGCCATACGTCGACGGGTTGTCGATCGGACCACGGGTGGTGCCGCCGGCCTGCGGAACCGCACGCTCGGGCTGGCCGACGTTGCCGGACGGCGACTGGGCGAGGGCTGCGGTGGCGATAAGCGTTGCGGCGACGAAGCTGAGGCTGAAGGTGCGCATGGACGTCTTTCGGTCGTTAGGAATACTCAGTCGCTGACGTGGAGAATTGCCGCTGAGCACCCTTGGCTCACAGCGTCTCCGCCAGACTGACGTGGGGTGAGAAGCCGTGAACCCTCAATGCGTTCCGGTGAATGTTTCGCTGGCAATGTGTCGCAGATCCACGCAATGGACGAATCCGAAATCATTCCCAGGCGAAGCAAAACGAGCCTTAAACGCTCAGTTCGCAGCGTTTTGCAGCGGTGATGCGGATGACGACGATATCTTTCGCGTCACTTGAAGGACGTTCAAGCACAACCTAGTTGTGCGCAATCTCACACGAGATTCAGCAATCCCAGCCGATCCGATGACCAAGATCAAAAAAACCGGCCCCGTGAGGAGCCGGCTTTCAAGAGAGGATCGGTCGCGGCATGAGGAGCGAAGAACGCCTCAGCGGGCTGGGCCGCCTGACGTGCTACCGGTGTTCGGAACGCTCCGGTTGGTGTCGTTCGCGTTGCCGCCCTTCGCCGAGTCCACTGCACCAGCTCCAGGACTCATGCCACGCTCGCCCACCGGTGCGGTGGCGCCCTCCGCCGGTGCCATGCCGCGTGTGGAGGGATTGTCGATCGGACCCTTCGTCGTACCTCCGGCTTGCGGCACAGCGCGCTCGGGTTGGCCGACATTTCCAGAGGGAGACTGCGCCAGTGCAGGACCGGCAAGCAGAAGACCAACGATCAAAGAAATATTGAAGCGCACAGGAGAACGTCCTTGTGATGAAGCTGGTACCTCCCGGGACGAGACACCAGTGTAGCGGATAGACAAGAAACCGGCCTCCCGCCAACGCGTTCCGCGGCTCTCCGCCACCGGCGCTTCATGTGCTTGCCTGCCTAGGGCTCATCGAGGCCACCATCGGCCAGAAACCCCTCCAGCCAATGGATATCGTAATCTCCGTTCTGGACATCCAGGTTGCGAACCAGGGTCCGGAAGAGCGGCAAGGTGGTATCGACGCCGTCGACCACGAACTCGTCCAGTGCCCGGCGTAGGCGCATCAGGCACTCGTTTCGCGTGCGGCCATGCACGATCAGCTTGCCGATCAGGGAATCGTAGTTCGGTGGAATCCGGTAGCCTTGGAAGACAGCCGAATCGACGCGAACCCCAAGGCCGCCGGGTGGATGAAAGTAGGTGATCAGACCGGGTGAGGGTCGGAAGGTCGCTGGATGCTCGGCATTGATCCGGCACTCGATGGCGTGACCTTCCACCTTGATCTCATCCTGCGTCACCGACAGAGGCAGGCCGGCCGCAACACGGATCTGTTCGTTCACGAGATCAATCCCGGTGATCATCTCGGTTACCGGATGCTCGACCTGGATGCGCGTATTCATCTCGATGAAGTAGAACCGGCCATCCTCGTAGAGAAATTCCACCGTACCAGCGCCGAGATACTTGAGTTCCTGCATCGCGCGGGCGCAGATGCCGCCAATCTCGGCCCGCATCTCAGCGTCGAGGACCGGGGATCCGCCTTCCTCCCAGACTTTCTGATGCCGTCGCTGCAGGGAGCAGTCGCGTTCGGCCAGATGCACCGCATTGCCGCGTCCATCCCCGAGCACCTGAACCTCGATGTGGCGCGGCTTCTCGAGATACTTTTCCAGGTAGACCGCATCGTCACCGAAGGCCGCTTTGGCCTCGGTCCGGGCCATGCCGAGCGCCTGTTCGAGATCGGCCTCGGTCCGGGCGACCTTCATGCCGCGCCCGCCACCACCGGATGCGGCCTTGACCAGGACGGGGTACCCGATCTCAGCCGCGATCCGCTTGGCTTCCTCGGGTTCCTCGACGCCGCCCTCCGAGCCGGGAACGCACGGAATACCGAGACGTTTTGCGGTGCGCTTGGCCTCGATCTTGTCGCCCATGATGCGGATATGCTCCGCCTTCGGACCGATGAAGCCAATATTGTGGTGGGCGAGCACTTCGGCGAAGCGGGCGTTCTCGGAGAGGAAGCCGTATCCGGGATGAACCGCGTCGGCCCCGGTGATCTCGCAGGCGGCGATGATCGACGGAATGTTGAGGTAGCTGTCGCGGGCCGCCGGTGGGCCGATGCAGACGCTCTCATCGGCCAGACGCACGTGCATCGCATCGGCATCGGCCGTGGAATGGACCGCCACGGTCGCGATTCCGAGTTCCTTGGCCGCGCGCAGGATGCGCAGGGCGATTTCGCCCCGGTTGGCGATCAGGATCTTTTCGAACATGGGTGCGGCCCGGCTCACTCGATGACGAGGAGAGGTTCGCCGAACTCGACGGGTTGCCCGTCCTCGACGAAGACGGCGGTGACGGTGCCGGAACGAGGAGCGACGATCTCGTTGAAGGTCTTCATCGCCTCGATCAGGAGGAGTTTCTCGCCCGTCTCAACCTTGGACCCGACATCGACGAACAGCTTCGCTTCCGGCGACGGGCGGCGATAGGCGGTACCGACCATGGGGGAGGGTACGGCCCCCGGATGCCCGGCGCCGGCCTTGCCGCGATCGACCCCGCCGCCAGGACCCGGAGTGGCGAGGGGAGCCGAGACGGCTGCCATCGCCGGAGCCGGCGCAGGCGCGGCCACCTGCACCTGGACCGCTTCAATGCGGCGGGCGACGCGGATGCGCAGATCGCCCTTTTCGACCTCGATCTCGCTGAGATCGGTCTCGTTGATCAGCTTGGCGAGCTCGCGGACGAGCTCCGGATCGAAGGGGTCGTTCTTGGACATCGGCTCGGTCGTCTTCAGGTCAGGCGCAGGGTGCGGCTAGGATCGACGGGAAATGACGCCGCCAGGCGAGACTCGCAAGGCGGCGACGGATCGAATGCGGAAGGCGCTTGGGCTCAGCAGCTCGCGTGACCGCACTGGCGCACGTCGGAAATGGTCTTGCGGATCGGTTCGACACCCACAGCACCCGGGATGACCTCGTCGCCAATGATGAAGGCGGGGGTTCCCGAAAGCCCGAGCTTGTCGCCGAGGCCGACGTTCTCGGACAGGGCGGCCTTCACTTCCGGACCCTGCGCATCCTTGAGCAGGCGGGTGACGTCGAGACCCATCTCCTTGCCAACGGCCAGCGCGCGTTCGCCGTTCACCCGGCCTTTGGATTCCAGGAGCTTGGTGTGGAATTCAAAGACCTTATCGCCCTTGAGCTGCTGCTTGGCGGCCAGCGCGATCTTGCTCGCTTCCAGCGACTCGGCACCGAGAACAGGAAAGTCCTTCAGGACGACGCGCAGCTTCGGGTCGCCCTTGATGAGAGCCTGGATGTCCGACAGCGCCTTGCGGCAATAGCCGCAATTGTAGTCGAAGAATTCGACCATCGTGACGTCGCCATTCGGGTTGCCTGCGACCACGCCATGGGGCGAATTGATCAGGGCCTCACGCGCCTCCTTGAGTGCGGCGGACTGCGCAAGCTTCTGCGTCTCCTGCTGCCGGCGCTCACCTTCCGCGATCGCCTCCTGCAGCACGTCGGGGTTCTTGACGAGGTAATCCTTGATGATGCCCTCGATCGCTTGGCGCTGAACGTCCGTGAACGCAGCGGCCGGAGCGGTTTGGCTCGGAGTGGTCTGCGCCGAGGCGACACCCAGGGTGCCGGCAAGAATCGTGGCGCAGAGCAGGGAACGGAAGAGGGGCATACGTCCTCGCGAGGCGGGACCGGTCAGACGTAGGCCGGCCATCGGGGGTCATCTCAATTCGACATGCGGTTAGCGGCCGGGTTAGGCGTTTTCGCGGCGGGCGGTCAATCGCGGAATGGCGGGTTTGTCCCAGGTCCTGCGCAGGGGCTATGACGGGGCGGATGACACAAGCTCCGATCCTCGCTCCGAAGTTCTCATCGCAGCGCGCAGCCCGCGTTGCGCCGTTCCTGGCCATGGACGTGATGTCGGCCGCCGCAGCGCGCGAGGCGCGCGGGGAGGGCGTCGTCCATATGGAGGTCGGCCAGCCCTCGGCACCGGCGCCCCGAGCCGTGATCGCGGCAGCGCAGGCTGCCCTTGCGAACGGCGCTTTGCCCTACACCCAGGCCCTGGGATTGCCCACTCTGCGCGAGCGCATCGCGCGCCACTATACGGAGACCTATGGAGTCGCGGTATCACCGAGCCGCATCGTGGTGACCACCGGCTCGTCGGCGGGCTTCGTGCTGGCCTTCCTCGGGCTGTTCGATGCCGGCGCCCGCATCGCGGTGCCGCAGCCGGGCTATCCGGCCTATCGCAGCCTGCTGCATGCCCTTGACCTGGTCCCGGCGCCCCTGGTTCTGCAAGATGCCGACCGGTTCGCTCCGACCGGCTCCGCCCTGCGGGCACTGAACGAACGCGAAGGACTGTCGGGCATCCTGGTGATGAGTCCGGCGAACCCATCCGGCACGGTGATCGAGCCCGAACGCCTCGCTGACCTTTGCGCCACGGCCCGGGCGCTGAACCTCCGATTCATCTCCGATGAGATCTATCATGGGCTCGCCTACGGCGTGCCGACGGAGACCGCCCTGCGCTACGATGACGAAGCGATCGTCATCAACTCGTTCTCGAAGACCTGGTGCATGACCGGATGGCGCATCGGCTGGATGGTGGTACCGGACTGGCTCGCCCGTCCCGTCGAGCGGCTCGCCCAGAACCTCTACATCTCACCGCCATACTTATCGCAGGTGGCTGCACTGGCTGCCTTCGACGCGGTTGAAGAGGTTGAAGCCGTGCGGGCGGGCTATGCCGCCAATCGAGCGCTGCTACTCGACGCCTTCCCGAGTCTCGGACTCGGGCGGACACATCCGGCCGACGGCGCCTTCTATCTCTATGCCGATGTCTCCAACCTGACCAACGACTCGGTCGCCTTCTGCCGGCGCATGCTCGACGAAGCGGGGGTTGCGGCGACCCCGGGCTTGGATTTCGACGCACAGGATGGGAGCCACCACGTCCGATTCTCCTTCGCCGGCTCCAACGCCGATTGCGTCGATGCGGTGCGACGCCTCAAGGCGTGGCTGCGCTGAAACGCAAAGCGGGGCAGGCTTCATGCCCACCCCGCTCCGTTCATACCGGTGTAACGGCGTTCACTCGCCCGTCAGGGCCGCCTTGGTGCGCGACCACCAGCCGGCACGCTTCGGACGATCCGGGTCCGAGGGCGGGGTGAGAACCACCGCCACCGGCTCAGGAGCAGGCCTCACCGGGACTGACGCCGGCTCGACGGAGACCTCCAGGGTATCGACAGGAGCGGCCACATTGCCCTGATCGTTCTCGGCTGCGATCGGCAATTCCAGCGCTAACGATCCCGAAGCTTCCGGCGTGGATGGGGCCACGGCTTCGGACACCGCCTCGGCACTCACGGGCTCCTCGCCGCCGAGGAAGGCGGACGGCGCATCACTCGCACCTTCGTCTCCCTCGACCGAAGCAACCGGACGCTCACCGAAATCCGAGTTCGGAAGCTCCTTGTTAGCGAACTCCTGGGCATTGCCCTCGCCGTCCCGGGTACGGCCATCGCGGTCGCGACCACGACCCCCGCGACGACCCCGACGACGGCGGCGACCGCTGCCATCATCCTCGCCAGCGGACGAAGCTTCGGCAGGCGACACGCTCTCGTCGGTCTCGGGCTGCGCAGCGATCTCCTCGGGCTCCTCGGTTTCACCCTCGTCGTCACCGTCTGTGGCAGCGCTCTCGCCACCAGCCTGATCGCCGGTCTCGTGGCGGCCACCACGACGCCGACGCCGACGCCGACGCCCACCACGGCCATCGCCGCTCTCGGAAGTCTTCTCGGGTGCTTCCTCGGTGGAGCTGCCGGTTTCGACCTCTTCGGCCTCAACCTCGACCTCGACAATCTCCTCCTCGATCTCCGGATCGAAATCTTCCTCGGGCTCCAGGGCGGAATTGATTGCCACCGCACGCACCCCGGTGACCGGCCCCTCGGCCCGCGTCGCAAGCTCACCCCGGTCGAGCTGGAAGGCGGAAGTGGCGGCCAGGCGCTCATCGGCGGCGATCGTCACCGAGACTCCAAAGCGGACTTCGAGTTCCCGCAGATGAGCCCGCTTCTGGTTGAGGATGTAGAGCGCCACCTCGGTGCGTGTCTTGAGGATGAGGTTATGGCTGGTGCTCTTGAGCAGCGACTCCTCGATCGCCCGCAGGATCTGCAGCGCCACCGAAGACGTGGCACGAACATAGCCCGAACCGCCGCAATGGGCGCAGGGGAGGGACGAGCTCTCGAGCATGCCGGTGCGGATGCGCTGACGGCTCATCTCCAGCAGACCGAAGGGCGAGATGCGACCGACCTGGATGCGGGCGCGATCGTTCTTCAAACACTCGTTGAGCTTTTTCTCGACAGCGCGGTTGTTGCGCTTCTCCTCCATGTCGATGAAGTCGATGACGACGAGGCCCGCGAGGTCGCGCAGGCGCAACTGGCGGGCGACCTCTTCGGCCGCCTCTAGATTGGTGCGCAGGGCAGTGTCCTCGATGTCATGTTCGCGGGTCGAGCGCCCCGAATTCACGTCGATGGAGACGAGGGCCTCGGTCGGATTGATAACGAGGTATCCGCCCGACTTGAGGGTCACATGGGTGGAGAACATCGCGTCGAGCTGCTGCTCGACCCCATAGCGCGCGAAAATCGGCGTCGGGTCGCGATAGGGCTGCACGACCTTGGACTGGCCCGGCATCAACATGCGCATGAAGTCGCGCGCCTCGCGGTAGGCCTCGTCGCCGGCCACCAGGATGTCGTCGATATCCTTATTGTAGAGGTCGCGGATAGCGCGCTTGATCAGCGAGCCTTCCTCGTAGACCAACGCCGGTGCGGAGGAGGACAGCGTCAACTCGCGCACACTCTCCCACAAGCGCATCAGGTATTCGAAGTCACGCTTGATCTCCGGCTTGGTCCGGGAAGCGCCGGCCGTGCGCAGGATGACGCCCATGCCCTCCGGCACCTCCAGGTCCTGCGCGACTTCCTTGAGGCGCTTGCGGTCGGCCGCCGAGGTAATCTTGCGGGAGATGCCGCCGCCACGACCGGTGTTGGGCATCAGCACGGAGTAGCGGCCGGCCAGCGACAGGTAGGTGGTCAGCGCCGCGCCCTTGGTGCCGCGCTCCTCCTTGACGACCTGCACCAGGATGATCTGGCGGCGCTTGATCACCTCCTGGATCTTGTAGTGCCGGCGGTAAGTGCGCGGACGCTCGGGGATTTCAGCGAGAGCGTCGCCGCCAACCTGCGCGATCTTCTGCGGACGCTCGCCGTCCTCGCCCTCGGACTCGTCGTCGTCCTCATCCTCGTCGGAATCGTCATCATCCTCGGACTCGTCGTCCGAGTCGTCCTCTTCTTCGTCCTCGTCATCGTCCTCGTCGGAGTCGTCCTCGGATTCAGGCTCGACATGGAGGTTGGCGACAGAGATCTCGCCTTCGAACGACCTGGTCTCCGAAGATTCAGCGTTCGAAAATTCAGCGTCCGAGGGCTCCACTTGATGAGACTCGGGCTCAGAGGAACCAGATGCCGCGCCGTCACCCATCGGTGCGGCCTCGAGAGCCAGTTCGACGGCCGGGGCGATCGGCGCCTCGGCCGTAGCACCGACGAGGGCCTGATCCTCGGAGACTTCCGATGAAGAGGCGGGTGTCTCGGGGCTGCCGAGATCGGATTGCGGCAGGTCGGCCGAGGCATCGCCACGCGAAGCGATTTCCTGAGACCCATCGGTGAAGCCGCCCTCGAGGAGCGCGTCCGTTGCGCCGATCGCGGAATCGTTCTCGACGAACGTGGCGACATCCTCGGACGTCACCGTATCGGAGGTCCGAGCGCGCTTGGCGGACGTCCCATCGCGACGACCGCGCGAGCGGCGGCGAGGCTTACGCTCCTCGCGCTCGCGGTGCTCCTCGGCCTCGCGGGCTTCGTCTTCCAGCAACGCCTGCCGGTCGGCGAGTGGAATTTGGTAATAATCCGGGTGGATTTCGCTGAAGGCGAGAAAGCCGTGGCGGTTGCCGCCGTACTCGATGAAGGCCGCCTGGAGCGAGGGCTCCACGCGCGTCACCTTGGCGAGATAGATGTTACCGCGAAGCTGGCGCCGATTGGCGGCCTCGAAGTCGAATTCCTCAACCCGTGACCCGTGGACCGTGACGACCCGAGTCTCCTCCGGGTGCATCGCGTCGATGAGCATCTTGTTGTTGTTGGCCATGACGAACTTTCGACATGGCGGTCGACGTCGTTCTCCTCGAACCGCTCGGTCCCGATGGTGCGCCGTTCGGTCCAGGCTCACTGGCCTGGCGGATCGGTGCACGTGACGACCCGGGGAAGGGGGTCGCGGAAGCTGTGGGGAAGGGATTGCCGTCAACCGCCGTTGGGCGCCGGATCTCGGCGCGCGTGGGGTTGATCCTGGCCAGGGTCGACGAGACGGCGGCGCCACGCGAAACGCGCAGGCGTTGAACACGAGCAACGGCAACCGATGCTGTGTGTCCGCTCATTCTCTCCCTGACCTCGCGAAGACTGTGTGGGCCCGTCCGAGGACAGGCGTGCATTCCAAGAACGGTGCGACGGCCGAAAAAGCCACCGAATGAACCGACTCCCACCCAGCCTCGCCATGCCGCATTGTCTGACGCGGGGAACCGACTGCGAAGGCTATCCAGCAAGAAGCCGGATCGCACCCGCGGGCCGCGGAGCAAACCGCACGGCGCCGGGAAGGGGACCGTATCATTACAGAGCGTCGCGACGTTTTGGCAAGGACCTTCCTGTTCCGGGTCGCGGTCTTCCGCTTGAATCGGCCCGTATCCTGGGCTCGGCCCCCGGCGTCCTGCCTGGATTCCCGTGTTGCGCGAGCCTGTCGCCGTGGAGACACAAGCTCCGCGGAAGTGGGGGCACCGCTTGAGGAACGGTTAACCATCCGGTCCGTATCTCGTAGAGGCTGCTTCATATCGCAGTTCGCTAACAGCATGCCCAACCGGGGCGTGCTTGTCCTCCCGAGGATGAATGCCGGAACGATGCAGAGACGCTTACGCCTTCTCCGCTCCGCCCTCGTCGCCCTCGTCTTTGCCGGCGCGATCCCGTTCGTCTGCCCGAGCGCGCAGGCTCAGGACAATGAAAAGTTGCGCGGGGCCAGCTCTCAGGCCGCCGTCGCCATCGCAGCAGATCTCTCCACCAGCAATGCGACGACGAAGCTGACCCTGACGCTCTCGAAAGCCATCGACGCCAAGGCCTTCGTGATGGAGCGTCCCGACCGGGCGGTGATCGATCTCGCGGAAGTGAACTTTCAACTGGGTCCGGAGACCGGACGGAAGCGCGAGGGCGTCGTCTCCTCCTTCCGCTACGGATTGTTCGCACCCGGCCGGTCGCGCATCGTGGTCGACCTTGCCCAGCCCGCCACGGTGGGCCGGATCGAAACGGTCACGCGGGCCCGCGACGGCGCCGTGCTGCTCAGCATCGACTTCCAGCGCAGCGATCGTGAGGGCTTTCGGCGTGCCGCCGTCTCAAGCGATCCCGCGCCCGCCCAGCGCAAAGCGGCGATCTTACCGGAGCCCACGGACGCGCGCCCGCTCATCATGGTCGATGCCGGCCATGGCGGAACCGATCCGGGGGCCATCGCGGCAACCGGCGTATTCGAGAAAGATATCGTTTTCGGCTTCGCCCAAGCCTTGGTGGCCCGACTCGAGTCCAGCGGACGCTACAGGGTGCGGATGACGCGGGACCGCGACGTCTTCGTTCCCCTCTCCGAACGCGTCCGCCTCGCCCGCGAGGCGAAGGCCGACCTCTTCGTTTCGATCCATGCGGATTCGATCTCATCGGCGCCTCAAGTGCGCGGCGCCACGATCTACACTGGCTCCGAGAAGGCTACCGACGCCGAATCAGCCAAGCTTGCCGAGCGCGAGAACCGTGCCGACGCGGCAGCGGGCACCGAATCGAATGAAGGCCCCGGCCACGTCGCAGATATCCTCCAGGAATTGACCCTGCGCGAAACCCGCACCTTCTCTTCGGGCTTCGCCAAGGGACTGATGACCCATCTCGGACCCGTGATGGAAATGAGCACGAAGCCGCACCGCGAGGCGGGATTCCAGGTCCTGCGCTCGCCGGATGTCCCATCGGTCCTGGTCGAACTCGGCTATCTCTCCAGCAAGCGCGATCTCGACCTTCTGCAATCGGAGGCTTGGCGCGCCGAGGTGACCGGAGGCATGGCCAAGGCCATCGATGCGTTCTTCGGAAGTCGGACCTCTCTGACGCGGCCGCAGCCGGCACGCCGGTCGGCGGCAATCGCCCCAGTTTCACCATAGAATACGTGTGAAACCGGGGCTCACAGCGCCCCGGTCACACCGACGCCGATCGTCTCGGCGGGATGGATCGCGGCGCTCATGAGCGAACGCCGCCGACATCGTGGCCTCGACCGCAAATCCGCGGCGGGACCCTTGCATTTCGGGATGGGACACGGTCCGAGGAAGCGCACGCCATGCTGGCGCGCGCTGACACGGCCGACCGGCGGCGGTGGATCATCGACGGACGGGACCCGGATGCGCTTCATCCTTCGTTTCTTCGGCTTCCTGTTCAGCGTCGGTGCGATGATCTTCGTGCTGGCCGCGGGCGCGGGAGCGTTCTTCTACTGGAAGTTCAGCCAGGACCTGCCCGACCACGCCGCGCTCGCCAATTACGAGCCGCCGGTGATGAGCCGCGTTCATGCGGCGGATGGTTCGTTGCTAGCGGAATACGCCACGGAGCGCCGCCTCTACCTGCCGATCCAAGCGATGCCGAAAATCGTCGTCGCGGCCTTCCTGTCCGCTGAAGACAAGAACTTCTACAAGCATGGCGGCGTCGACCCCGAAGGGCTGGTGCGCGCAGCGCTGACGAACTTCAAGAGCGGCAAGAAGCAGGGTGCTTCGACCATCACCCAGCAGGTCGCCAAGAACTTCCTCCTGTCGCCGGAGCAGACCTTCGAGCGCAAGGCCAAGGAGGCGCTCATCGCCTTCCGGATCGAGGCGGCTTACTCGAAGGATAAGATCCTCGAACTCTATCTCAACGAAATCTTCCTCGGCACCATCGTGCCCGGCCGCAACCTGCATGGCGTCGCAGCGGCAGCGCTCGACTACTTCGGCAAGTCGGTGCACGAACTGACGATCAACGAAGCGGCTTACCTGGCCGCGCTGCCGAAGGGGCCGAACAACTATCACCCCTATCGCCAGACCCAGAAGGCGCTGGACCGGCGCAACGAGATTATCGGGCTGATGGCCCAGAACGGGTACATCACCAAGGAGGAGGCCGAAGCCGCCCGCAAGATGCCACTCGGCGTCAACCCGCGCGTCGCCTTCGCCAATGCCGCCAACGCCAACTACTTCACCGAGGAGGTGCGCCGCGAGATCGCCGAGCGCTACGGTGAGAAGAAGCTCTACGAGGGTGGTCTCTCCGTGCGTGCCACGCTCGATCCGAAGATGCAGGCCTGGGCACGCAAGTCACTCGTGGACGGCCTGATCCGTTACGACCAGTCGCATGGCTGGCGCGGCGCGCAGGCCAAGGTCGATCTCGTGGGTCGTGACTGGGGCCTCGCCGTCGCAGAGGTTCCGGGTCTCGGCGACGTGCAGCCCTGGCGCCTCGCTGTGGTGTTGAGCACCACCGGGGGAGCCGCACAGATCGGACTCCAGCCGCGCCGTGAAGCTTCGGGCCACGTCTCGAAGGATCGCGAGACCGGCACGATCACGGCAGAGGGCACCCGCTGGACCGGGCGCTCGCCCGCTGCGGCTCTGAACGCGGGCGACGTCGTCTACGTCGAGGCGACCGATACCAGCCGCAACCAGTACCGCCTGCGTCAGCGTCCCGAGGTCTCGGGCGCCATCGTGGCGATGGACCCCTATACCGGTCGCGTCCACGCGATGGTCGGCGGCTTCTCCTATGACGAGAGCCAGTTCAACCGCGCCACCCAGGCGATGCGTCAGCCCGGCTCGTCGTTCAAGCCGATCGTCTACTCGGCGGCGCTGGACAACGGCTATACCCCGTCCTCCATCGTGCAGGACTCTCCGATCACCATCGAGGCGGGCCCCGGCCAGGAAGCCTGGACACCGTCGAACTACGACGGCAAGTCCGGCGGGCCGCACACCCTGCGCTATGGCATCGAGCACTCGAAGAACCTGATGACGGTGCGGCTGGCCAAGGATGTCGGCATGCCGCTCATCGCCGAGTACGCCCGCCGCTTCGGTGTCTACGACGACATGCTACCCGTGCTGCCGATGGCTCTGGGTGCCGGCGAGACCACCGTCATGCGCATGGTCACCGCCTACTCGATGCTCGCCAATGGCGGGCGGCGCATCCGCCCGACCCTGATCGATCGCATCCAGGATCGCGTCGGCGAAACCATCTACAAGCACGACAACCGCAAGTGCCTGGGCTGCGACGCGGATAAATGGTCCGGCCAGGACGAACCCAAGCTCGTCGACGATTCCGAGCAGGTGCTCGATCCGCTGACCGCCTATCAGATGGTCTCGATCATGGAAGGCGTCGTCCAGCGTGGCACCGCCACCATCCTGAAGCAGATCGGCAAACCGCTTGCCGGCAAGACCGGGACGACGAACGACGCAAAGGATGCCTGGTTCGTGGGATTCTCACCTGACCTCGCGGTGGGCGTCTATATCGGCTTCGACAAGCCGCGCTCACTCGGCGATCGGGCCACCGGCGGCGGCCTCGCGGCTCCCATCGCCCTCGACTTCCTCAAACTGGCCCTCAAGGATAAACCGCCGACGCCGTTTCGCGTGCCCCCGGGCATCAAGCTGATCCGCGTCTCCGCCTCATCCGGAATGCGTGCCGGCTCGGGTGAAGGCGGTGGCACGATCCTCGAGGCGTTCAAGCCCGGAACCGCGCCTCCAGACGCCTACGTCGCAGCACCGGCCCAGCAGTCCAGCGGTCCGGCAGCGGTGCCGCCGGATGCCGACCGCGCCGCTCAGGCCGGTGGCCTTTACTAAAGGCCCCCTCATGCGGAACAGAGCCCCAGAGCTGTCTCCCGGGCTCTCGCCGTTTCAGCCGGACTTCCGTGCCAAAGCGAGATCCGCAAGTTTCTCGATGTTGAACCCGGTCTGCGGGACGTCGATCATGAAGCGCTCCGCGATCTCCGCGACCACGAAGTCCGGCTTCGTTCGGGCGACGTAGCCCCAATCGATGCTGGTGGACCACAGAACGTGGACCTCGCGAAACGTGTCGGCGAGCATCGGTGTCAGGCTTGCCGTGTGTGGCGTGACCGTATGATGCCCATAAGAATCGGCGAACAGCACCAAACGGCGTGGATCGGCCTGCGGTGAGTCATTCCGGAAGATGACGTGGGCCCCGATATGCGCATCGCGGCCGCGTCCCTGGGACTCCAAGGTAGTCACGAGGCTGTTGGCGTAGATGCGGCGTGCTGCGCTGTCGAACAGGCACGGCTCCGCCATCTCTGTGCGGGCGGGATCGAACTTCAGTCCGAGATCGCCCGCATAAGCCCCAGCCGAGCCGATACGGCGCCGCGCGATATCCTCGCGGGGCCGGAGGCCGAGATGGCGGCAGATCTCCCCATAGGCGAGGAGATATCCCGAGAAGCTCCAGTGGCTGTCGGTACGACGATAGAGCGGGATTTCAGCGGCGCGGGCGCGGAACGGACGAACGAGATCGATCCAATGGCGCCGCGCGGATGAGAAGCGCAGCCAGCGCTCCATTCGAAGGACCGGGGCCCGGTCTGGATCGAAGGGGAGTCCATTGCAGGTCTGCGGGTAGATCGCGAGCTTCTCCGGTGCCACCACATGGGCATAGCGAGTGCCGAGTTCCACGCAACGCCGGACCCGTGTTTCGAGAATTCGGCGCCAGCGCCAGAGCTTCGCGCGTGGAAAACCGGGGTCGGCGTACTGGTCGAGCACGGCATTGCTACCGCCGGTGAGGAAGAGCCAGCCATCCCGCCCGACATGCACGTCGGAGTGGCCTAGCCGCTTTGGTCCCGATACGGCGGACACAGGCGCGATGGAGATACCCTCGGTCATCGCGCCCTTGTATCGGCCGTGCAGCGACGGTGCACCCTTTTGGATCATCCGTATCCCCAGGCCGGGTCAGAACCCGGCGCGGACGCCGCCGAAGATGCTGCGCCCCACGCCCGGGTAGAACGCCACCGGGCCACCCGCGACGGTCCGGGCATTCGTGACGACCGAGATGTCCGAGATGTAGCGGGCGTCGGTCAGATTGCGGGCATCGACGAATAGCGAGACTCCGTTCTGAAAATCGATTCCGGCACCGATGTTCAACAGTGCGTAGCCCGGCACCTTCAGGGTATTGGCGTGGTCGGCGAAGGCCCCCTGCGGCACCCAGTCGACCGAGGGGCTGATGTGGAAGCCTTGCCGGTTCCGGTAGGTGAGCACCGTCCGCAGCACGTCGCGCGGAATGCCGGCGATCTGGTTGTTGGAGAAGACCGGATCGGCGATGAAGCGGAAGTCGTTGTGGGTCCAGACCTGCGCAACGACGAGCCCGTCACCGGGAGCGATCAGGTCGCGCGCCACATCGAGGGACACCGCGGCCTCCACGCCCTGGTGCCGGGTGCGTGGCGCGTTGAAGGTCGCAGCCGGGATGCCGAGGCCGGGATTGATCGAGAAGTTGATGAGTTCGTCGCGGACCTCGGAGCGATAGAGGGTCAGGTCCCAGAACAACCGATCGATCCGGCCGCGCGTCCCCGCCTCGTACGTCACCGCGTTCTGTGCACGCAGAGGCACGAAAGTGGTGTTGAGCGAATTCTGCTGCACGAGGTCGGAGAAATCGGGCACATCGCGCGATCCCGTGATGTCGCCGAAGACCTGAATGTCGGACAGCGGCTGCCACAGCAGTCCCACCTTCGGGTTGATGCCGGAATAGGTCTCGTTGGCTGAGGATGGAACGGCATTGCCACCCGTGAACCCGCCCTTGTTGCTGTAGGTGCGATTCGACGAGAAGGCCTTGGCCCCCGCCATCAAGGCCACGTCCGGCAGGAACCAGAAGCGATTTTCGCCGTAGGCCTCGTAATTCGAGGCACTCTGGAGCGAGCGCAGCGTCTGGGCGCCACGCTGACCCGCGATGTTGACGAACTGCAGGGCCGAGTTCTGGCCGGCGAAAGCACGCAGGCCCAGGATCAGGTCGTTGCGATAGCCGGCGACGTCGAAGGTCCCGGACCAATGCGGGGCGATCCCATAGGTCCAGCCGTCCTGGTCGATCACCTGAAAGATCGGGTGATACAGCGATTTGTGGATCGCCCACGTGTCGATATCGAGCTTGCCGACATCAAGCAGGAACGAGGTGCGATTGGCGATCCGCTCGGTCTCGACCTTGCGCGACTGGTTGCCGGTGATCGCCGAGGGGTTGGCCAGCGTCGGATTGTTGAGGGCGTTGAAGAGACTGAGCGTACCGGGGAGCTTCTGATCGGTCAGGTAGACGCCAGCATAGAAGCGCGTCTCGATCCCCGGGGCCAATTGGTAGCCGAGGTTGGCGTTGAAGTTCTGGGTCCGTTGGGTCTCGTGGTCCCGGTAGCCATCGGAATTCGTAATCGTCCCGTTGATCAGCACATCGACCGGGCCGGAGATGCGGGAAACCTGGACGTTCTCGCGGATCGTGTTGAACGCGCCGCCATCGATCCGCAGGATGTTGGGCGCGAAGGCGGTCTGGGCCGTCGGCGTCACGACGTTGATGGCGCCGCCAAGTGTCGTTGCCCCAAAGGTCAGGGCGTTGCCGCCCTTGTAGACCTCGATCGAGCGGAGGCCGAGAGGATCGATCTGGTAGAAGTCGCCGCTGCCGTCGGCGAGGTTGAGCGGAATGCCGTCCTGCAACAGCTCGAGACCACGGAGGTGGAAACCCCGCGCGATGCCGGAGCCACGCACCGACAACCTGAGTTCCTGGCCATAGCGCTCCTGCACGTAGACGCCCGGTACGTCCTTGAGGGTGTCGCGCAGGGTGTTGGCGTAGCGGTCCTGGAAATCCTTGGCATCCACGAAAGCGACGGACCCGATCGTGGCACTCACGGCCGCGCGTTGGGCCGCGACGCTGGGAACCGTCAGGGAACCCGCTGAGGCACCCTCGATGCTGAGCTCGGAGAGCGTTGCGGCGCCCGTTTCTTCGGCGCGAGAGGGCGTCCCGGCGAGGCAGAGAGTCAGAAGTGAGACGCCGCCTAGGAGGGCACCAACGGAAAATCTGGGGCGGCAGGGCAGGGGACCGGACATCGGTGAGGCTCCGGATCATGGGCCCACACTTCGCAATGGCGCGAAGGGGCCTGCATGATCCCGGTGAGGGGTGAGGACAGGAGAGCGAACGCCGCACGACGGATCGCGCAGTGGAGACTCGAACGGGAAGGCTGCAATGGGGATCACCGCCCGCACCGCCCCACGCGGGAGCGACGGGATCAGGTCGGCCCCGTTGCCCCGCATGCGAGGGGAGCGGCGTCAGTGGTCGTGCGGACCCGGCGCAGATGGCGCGGCTGCGGGCGCGCCCGGCTTCATCGCACCGATCGGCGCCACGCTGAAGCTGACCGGAACGGTGCCGGCCTTCTCGAAGCGGAGCGTTCCCTGAATCGCTTCGCCGGCTTTCGGCGCCCCCGTGAGGTCCTCGAACATCAGGTGGAATCCGCCGGGCTTCAGTTCCACAGTCTCGCCCGGCTTGATGACCAGGCCGCCCTCAACCGGGGCCATGCGCATCACGGCCCCCTCCATGCTCATGGAGTGGATTGAAGCGCGTCCCGCCAATGGGATTGCTGCGCCGATCAGGCGGTCTGCCTGCGTGCCCGTGTTGGTGACGCGGACGTAGCCGCCGGCGACCTTGGCGCCGCCGGGTGTCGCGCGCATCCACGGCGTTTCGATGCTGAGATCCCCGGCCTTGAGGCTCGCCGCTTCGGCCTTGCCGGAACTCGCCGTGGTGTGATCAACTCCGGCAGATGCTGACACGGCGGCGGCGATCCGCACGCCGGGTGCCGGGGATTTCAGTGCATGTGCGTCCTGGCCCGCTGCCGGGATCTCGGTCCAGCGATACTGCCCTGTGGCGCAATCCTGCTCGACGGGGAAGTAGACAGTGCTACCGGGCGCGTAAGCATCGCTGACCCGCGCCAGGAAGGTGAATTCATCGACCTGATCGTCTGGAAGGCGACCGCCGGTCCAAGTGATGGTCTTCACCCCCTCGCGGATGTCGCCGTGATAGTACGGATAGGCGCGAGCGTAGGCTCCCTTCTCGGTGCTCAGGGTCCAGCCGGGCTTCGGCATCGGCTTGGCGCCGATAATGCCCTCCGGAATTGTAACACTGACGCGGTTGGTCGGCTGCCCGTCGCAGCCGTGCGTGATCTGCACAACGCCACGATAGCTGGCATTCGGGCTCGCCTCTTTGCGCTCCAGGGTGGCGTGGGCCAGCGCGGCGGTCGTCGAAAGCGTGAGGACGAGACCCGCGATGAATTGGGCTCGGGGAAGTCTGTACATGGGGATGGTCCGTGTCTGAGGGGATCGCAGAGAACTGATCACATCAGACGAAGGGGGGACCTCGCGGATGGGGAATTGAGCCGGGCGGCCCGCGCGCGGAGGCTGAAGATTCGCGCTGCCAGGCATGTCTGCACACGACCGGCGTCGGCCATGTGATCGAGCGGGGCATGATCTCGGGCAGAGCGGCGTGCAGCATCGACCCGGCGACGGTGCAGCAGGGTAGATGATGCGTGTGAGCGCCATTGGGCGTTCCCGAATCTGAGTCATCCGTTTGACCGAGACAGAGGAGACCATGTGAAGCCGCCGACGGAAGCGGAACCAGACCGCTCAGGACTGCGTGCAAGACGAAAGCGTAGAGTGCGATCACTGCAGTGATCGCACGCAAAGGGCCCCAATTCCCGTGGCCGAGCTGTTTTGCCGGGAGCGTCATCGTGATCCCGCTTACGCCATTGGCTATCGTTGCGCTATGCCGGTTGCATAGCGGACCACGGTGCTGTGGCACACAGGTCGCAGTCACGAGGATGTATGCGGGGATCGCGGGGATAAACCGGACCATGCCACAATGTGGCCGGGTCCCCATGAGTTCTTAACGCTACCCCGACACGTTCGCGACAGGGGCGTTCAGAACCTCGGCGCGTCGCGCCGAGATCGACAACACCGCATGTCGCTTCGTCAATCAGATCAGAGTTTCCGTCCGATGCTGAAACAGGCTTTCCACACCCGCGCGTTCGGCTTCACACTGCTCGCGTCGGCGGCCCTTGTCGGGCAATCGGCGACGGCGCGTGAAGCGGGCGGCTTCGCACAAGCCGAGTGGGCGCAGGACTATGCCTCGCCTGCCACCATGCAGGTGCAGCGTTCGTCGACGCCGATCCTGTCGCCGCAGACCGTCGCGGCCACCGAGCAGATGATCGAACGCTACCGCGACATCGTCAATCGGGGTGGCTGGAAATCGGTCTCGGGCGCCGATCGCCTGCGCGTCGGCGCGAAGGGTCCGGCGGTGGCGGCCCTGCGTCAGCGCCTGATCATCACCGGCGACCTCGACCCGGCCTCCGGCGGCTCAGGGGTGTACGATTCCTACGTGGCGGCCGGCGTGAAGCGCTTCCAGGCGCGGCATGGCCTGAGCCAGACCGGCGCCATGAGCCAGACCACCCAGGCGGCCATGAATGTCCCGGCCGATGTCCGCCTTCACCAGCTCGAAATCAACGTGGTGCGGCTGCGCTCTTATGCCGGCAACCTCGGCAACCGCTTCGTCATCACCAACATCCCCGCCGCCCTGGTTCAGACGGTGGAGAACGGCCAAGTCGTCACCCTGCACGCCGCCGGTGTCGGCAAGATCGACCGCCAGTCGCCGATCATGAACACCAAGGCGACGCAGATCAATTTCAACCCCTTCTGGACGGTCCCGGCTTCCATCGTGAAGAAGGACCTCATCCCCAAGATGCAGAAGGACCCGACCTATCTCACCGAGAACAAGATCCGCATCTTCGCAGGAGAGAACGAGATCTCCCCGGCCTCGGTGAACTGGAACTCGGACGAGGGCACCCGCTACCGTTACCGCCAGGATTCAGGCGCCGACTTCAATTCGATGGGCATCGTGCGCATCAACATCCCGAATCCCTACGGCGTGTTCATGCACGACACGAACTCGAAGGGCGTCTACGGCGACGACTTCCGATTCATCTCTTCAGGCTGCGTCCGCGTCCAGAACGTGCGCGAATACATCACCTGGTTGCTCAAGGACACGCCCGGCTGGGGCCGAGATCAGGTCGAGCAGGCGATCGAGAGCGGCAAGCGCGTCGACGCCACGCTGGCAAGCCCGGTGCCGGTCTACTGGACCTACATCACCGCCTGGTCGACCCCGGACGGCCTCGTTCAGTTCCGTGACGACATCTACAAGCGCGACGGCGTGAACGTGCCCTCGACCCTCTCCGCTCCGACCCCGGTCGCCAGCGCCGAGCCGGTCCAGAGCTTCGAGCCGGGCGACGAGGAGAATTAAGCCTCACGTCTCACCGCAACGATGTTCGAAATCTCAGGCCCGCGCTTCACAGCGTGGGCCTTTTGCATGGCGGATGCGACGCCACGACACGGGCTGTTGATACCTCGACTCCGCGCCCCGCGCTCTGTGCTGAATTTTTTTAGTGAGACGCAAAAAAATGCCTGTGCTTGGCCTTGGAACCGGTCGCGTGTAGTAATCCAGCCTTCGAACGCCCGCCCGCCCAACGCCAGCGGATTACGGGTGCGTCCGCCCGTTCAACAATCGAGGCTTTCCATGAGCGCCGGTACTGCTGCCGACAAGCACTTCTCCAACTCGTTCTTCGCTGCTCCCCTCGCGGACGCGGATCCGGAGATCGCGCAGGCGGTGGCCCAAGAACTCGGCCGCCAGCAGCACGAGATCGAGCTGATCGCCTCGGAGAACATCGTTTCCCGCGCCGTCCTGGAAGCGCAGGGCTCGGTGCTGACCAACAAGTACGCTGAGGGCTACCCGGGCCGCCGCTATTACGGCGGCTGCCAGTTCGTCGACATCGCCGAGAACTTGGCCATCGACCGGGCCAAGCGCCTGTTCAATTGCGGCTTCGCCAACGTGCAGCCCAATTCCGGCAGCCAGGCGAACCAGGGCGTGTTCCTGGCCCTGATGCAGCCGGGCGACACCTTCCTGGGTCTCGACCTCGCTGCCGGCGGCCATCTCACCCACGGCGCCCCCCCGAACGTTTCGGGCAAGTGGTTCAAGCCGGTCTCCTACACCGTGCGCCGGGACGACCAGCGCATCGACATGGAGCAGGTCGAGGCCCTTGCGCATGAGCACAAGCCCAAGGTGATCATCGCCGGTGGCTCGGGCTACCCGCGTCATTGGGACTTCGCCAAGTTCCGTGAGATCGCCGACGCCGTCGGTGCCTACTTCTTCGTCGACGCCGCGCACTTCGCGGGTCTGATCGCGGCAGGCGTCCATCCGTCGCCGTTCCCGCATGCCCATGTCGTCACCACGACGACCCACAAGACCCTTCGCGGACCGCGCGGTGGCATGATCCTGACGAACGACGAGGCGCTCGCCAAGAAGTTCAATTCGGCCATCTTCCCCGGTATCCAGGGCGGCCCGCTGATGCATGTCATCGCGGGCAAGGCGGTCGCCTTCGGCGAGGCTCTCAAGCCCGAGTTCAAGATCTACGCCAAGCAGGTGATCGAGAACGCCAAGGCTCTGGCCGACACGCTCATGTCGAGCGGCTACAACATCACCTCGGGCGGCACCGACAACCACCTGATGCTGGTCGACCTCACCAGCAAGGGCTTGACCGGCAAGGCGGCGGAAGCCGCTCTCAGCCGCGCCGACATCACCTGCAACAAGAACGGTGTGCCCTTCGACACGCAGAAGCCCACCATTACGTCGGGTATCCGCCTCGGCACCCCGGCCGGCACCTCGCGCGGCTTCGGCGTCGCCGAATTCAAGCAGATCGGCGGTCTCATCGTCGAGGTACTCGATGGCTTGGTGGCCAAGGGCGACGAGGGTGATTCGGCCGTCGAGGCCAGCGTGAAGCAGCGTGTGCACGCGCTGACCGATCGGTTCCCAATCTACGGCTGAGGCGCAACGCCCCGACGAGGGGCGCTTGAACCGGCGCCCCTCACCATGCCATTCAGCGGCCGTGAACCATCGGGTTCGCGGCCGTTCCGTTTTCCCGGCGGCCGTTCCTCTTCAGGTGTCCGTCCGATGCGGTGTCCCTATTGCGGCGGTCCCGACACCCAGGTGAAGGATTCGCGGCCGAGCGACGATGCGGCGGCGATCCGCCGCCGCCGGGTGTGCCCGGATTGCGGCGGCCGCTTCACCACGTTCGAACGGGTACAACTGCGCGAACTCACCGTCCTCAAGCGATCGGGCAAGCGCGTACCATTCGATCGGGACAAGCTCCAGCGCTCGATCGACGTCGCGGTCCGCAAGCGGCCCGTGGACCCTGAGCGGATCGAGCGCCTCGTCAGCGGCATCACCCGGCAGCTCGAGAGCAGCGGCGAAGCGGAGATCGGCAGCGAGGCCATCGGCGAGTTGGTGATGGAGGGCCTGAAGGGGCTCGACGATGTCGCCTACGTGCGTTTCGCGTCGGTCTATAAGAACTTCCGTGAGGCCAGCGATTTCAAGGCGCTACTCGGGACGCTTGCCGAGCCGGCCGTGCTCCCAGCCAACGCGGCCATTGAGGGTGATTCCACCTCCGAGGGTCCGGCCGCCGGGGATCGGTCCATCGACACCCTGTCCTCCAAGGTCACGGACCTGCGGTCGAAGCGGCAGCCGAAGTCGCGGGCATGAGGAGCACCGGGATGAGCGAAACCGACCTCCGCTTCCTGCGTCTGTCCCTCGCCCTCGGGCACCGCAACCTCGGTCGGACCTGGCCGAACCCGTCCGTCGGCGCGGTGGTCGTGGCGGGTGCGCCCGGTGCGGAGCGGATCGTGGGGCAGGGCGTCACCGCCCCCGGAGGCCGGCCGCACGCGGAACCGATCGCTCTTGCCATGGCGGGCACGGCGGCACGCGGCGCCACGCTCTACGTCAGCCTAGAGCCGTGCTCACACTATGGCCGCACACCACCCTGCACCGACGCCATCATCGCCGCCGGCATTGCTCGCGTCGTCACAGCCCTGGAAGATCCCGATCCGCGCGTGGCAGGGCGGGGGCACCGCCTCCTCGCTGATGCCGGCGTCGCCGTGACCACGGGTCTTCTGGCGGAGGAGGCCGCCCGCGACCATCGCGGCCACGTCACCCGGGTGACAAAAGGGCGGCCGAGCGTTCACCTCAAACTTGCCCAGACCCAGGACGGCTTCGCCGGTGCGCCCAACGAGCGCCTGCGGATCACCGGCCCCATCTCCGACGGAGCGGTGCATCTCTGGCGGGCTCATGCGGACGCGATCCTTGTCGGCATCGGCACCGCACGTGCCGATGACCCCTCGCTGACCGTCCGACTGCCGGGCCTGTCCGACCGCTCACCCTTACGCGTCGTGCTCGATTCGAGCCTGCGCCTGCTGCCCTCGACCACCCTGGTCCGCAGTGCCCGCGACGTCCCAACCCTTGTCCTCACCACCCGCCGCGCGCCGGTCCATGCCAAACGCATGCTGGCCTCCTTCGGTGTGGAGGTGATCGGCATCGATGCGGACGGCGCCGGACAGGTCGACCTTCATGCCGCGCTCCGAACTCTGGCTGAGCGGGGCGTAACGCGGCTCTGCTGCGAGGGCGGCCCACACCTCGCCGAGGCGCTGGCGGAGGCCGACCTCGTCGACGTCTTCACCCTTATCACAGGCCCGGTCAGCCTAGACGGCTCCGGCGGCCTGCCGGCCATCGGCCCGGTCCTGCAGGGGATCCTCGACGGTGGCCGCCTCAGGGTCATCGACACCCGGATTCTCGGCCCTGACCGGGTCGTCACCTACGAGCGGAGCGCCTGAGATGTTCACGGGTCTCGTTACGGACGTCGGAGAGGTCGTGTCCGTCGCGGGCGACGACCGCCTGCGTCACATTCGCATCCGCTCGCATTATGATCCGGCGACGATCGCGCTGGGAGCCTCCATTGCCTGCTCAGGTCCCTGCCTGACAGCGGTCGCGGTCGAAGCGGTCGAAGGCGGCTGCATCTTCGCCGTCGATGCCGCGGCAGAGACGCTGGCCCGCACCCATGTGGGCCAATGGCGCGAGGGACGACGCCTGAATCTGGAGCGCTCCCTGAAGATCGGGGACGAACTCGGCGGCCACCTCGTGACGGGGCATGTGGATGGCCTCGCCGAACTGATCGCCCGCGATCCGGTCACAGGCGGCGCGGGCGATCCGCAATGGGCGCCCTCCGACCGCTTCACCCTGCGGGCGCCGGCGCTACTCGCGCGATTCATCGCCGAGAAGGGCTCCGTTTGCCTCGACGGAACCTCGCTCACCGTGAACATGGTGGACGGCGACCTGTTTTCGGTGCTGCTCATCCCGCACACGCTCGCGGTCACCACCTGGGGCGAGCGCCGAGCCGGGGACCACCTCAACCTCGAAGTCGACCTGATCGCCCGCTACGCCGCGCGCCTGTCCGAGAGCCGGGCCGCCGCAGAAGCCTGAGCAGGACGCCGCCACGCCCAGCGACCTGGGAAACAGGCATCGCGCTTGTGGGAGCGTCGCCTTCGGTCTATCGCTCGCGCCTGCGATCGAAGGGGCTCGCCCAGCGGTCGGATCCTGCGTGCCGATCATCGACCGCACCCGTGAAGGCCCCTCGATGGTATCCCTCGCCTACGCTGCCCGCACTGCTCCCGCCAACGTCAGGGGCGCGCGCGTCCTCGTGGTCGAGGCCCGCTACTACGAGGATCTTGCGGACGAGCTTCTGGCAGGCGCGGAAGCCGCACTGGTGGCGGCCGAGGCCGTCGCTACTGTGGTGACGGTGCCGGGTGCCCTTGAAATTCCGTCCGCCATCGCGATTCTGGTCGAGGCCGCTGCCCGCGCAGGCCAGCCCTACGACGCCGTGGTGGCGCTCGGCTGCGTCATCCGCGGCGAGACCGGTCACTATGACATCGTCGCGGGCGAGAGCGCGCGGGCGCTGATGGACCTGTCCGTCACCCTGCGCCTGCCGCTAGGCAATGGCATCCTGACGGTGGAAACCGAGGCCCAAGCCCAGGCCCGGGCCCGGGTCGCAGAACTCAACAAGGGCGGCGGAGCCGCCGAGGCTGCGCTCGCGGTGCTGTCGCTCAAGCGCGACGCGTCGGCGGCGTCGGTCGGAGAGGATTGAGCATCATGGCTAAGGACTCCGGGATGAAGACCGCCGAGCGCAGCGGCGCGCGCCTCTCGGTGGTTCAGGCGCTCTACGACATGGAGATCTCGGGCAAGGGCGTGATCGAGGCGCTTGCCGAGTTCGAAACCTTTTGGATTGGCCGTGAGGTCGACGGCATCGCGCATCCGACCGCCGAGATCGCCTTCTTCCGCGATCTCCTGCGCGGGGTCGTCGACGAGCAGCGCGCCATCGACCCCCTCCTGGACGGGGCACTCGCCACAGGCTGGCCCCTCAAGCGCATAGAGGCGGTGCTTCGGGCCATCCTGCGGGCCGGCGCCTACGAACTGATGTCTCGTCGCGACGTACCGGCCCGGGTCGTCATTTCCGAATATGTCGACGTCGCCCACAGCTTCTACGGCGGGGACGAGCCGGGCATGGTCAACGGCGTGCTGGACAAGGTGGCGCGGGATGTGCGCGGCAGCGAGTTCGCCGGCCTCCCGGCCTCCGGTCGGGCCTGAACCCGCATGGCCCGGCCCGATGAGGACGGGCTGATCGCGCGCTACTTCGCGCCTCTGGCCGGCCCGGGAGCGGATGGTCTGCGCGACGACGCCGCCACGCTGTCGCCGAGCCCCGGCTGCGACCTCGTTCTCACAGCCGACGCCATCGTGGCGGGCGTCCACTACTTCTCGGACGATCCCCCCGGTTCGATCGCCCGCAAGGCGCTCGGCGTGAACGTCTCGGATCTCGCCGCCAAAGGTGCGCGCCCGCGCGGCATCCTGCTGACGCTCGCTCTACCCGATGACTGGACCGAAGCATGGCTCGCCGCCTTCGCGGCCGGCCTCGGCGACGGCCTCGCCGATTTTGGACTCGACCTCCTTGGCGGTGATACCGTGCGGGCCGCCGGACCGGCGGTGATCGGCGTGACCGCGATTGGCGAGGTGCCTACAGGCGGCATCGTCAGGCGCCGGACTGCGCAGATCGGCGACCGGATCTGCGTCAGCGGGAGCATCGGCGATGCTGCTCTGGGCTTGCTGCTGCGCGGACCTCGTCCCCCGGACTGGGCTCGGGCGATGGCCGCGGCGGATTGCGATGCCCTCGTCGACCGCTACTGGCATCCCCGCCCGCGCATCGCCTTGGCTCCGATCCTGCGCCGCCACGCCCGAGCCGCTATGGACGTCTCAGACGGTCTCGCCGGCGATTTGACCAAGATGATCAAAGGGGAGGGGCGCTCCGCCGACATTGAACTCAGCCGCGTCCCGCTCTCCCCTGCCGCCGCTAATGCCCTGGCGCTGGAGCCAGCCCTGCTGCCCCTGATCGTGACCGGTGGCGACGATTACGAGATCCTTTGTGCCGTGGCGCCCGAGAACCTGGACGCCTGCCTCGCCGAAGCTGTCGCAGCCGGTACGGCGCTGGCCTGCATCGGCACAGTCACAGCCGGTTTCGGGCCTCCGGCCTTCCAGGATGCGGATGGCACGCCACGCGCTCTCGGTACCGGCTCCTTCAGCCACTTCTGAGATGCCGGCCGCTTCGCGGGGTGCCAGGTCTGAACCCACATGATACGGCCGGGAGCTTGTAAGAACTTGCGGTAAGCTCGCTTGATGCTGCGGTGCACAAATATTCACGGATGAAAAAGCTAAGCCGCATTTGCAAGCGTCGGTAAATTTTGGCACTCAGAGCAGGCATTCCTTGTAAGGAGATGCACAAAAACAGAAACGCCGCGCGTGGCCGAGACGCACGCGCGAACGATGACCATCGCACGCCTGAAAAGCTGCGCACGCACCGAAAGTACGGCCCAAAGTCCAGGAACGCCACGTCCGACCCGCACGGGCATCGCCAATCAAGGACCGTCGAATGACAGCTTTGTTGCTTATCATCCTGGGCGGGCTGTGCGCCGTCGCCTATGGCATCGTCACCATCAATGACGTGATGAAGCGCGACGCCGGCACCCAGCGCATGCAGGAGATTGCGGGGGCGATCGCGGAGGGTGCGCAAGCCTATCTTCGGCGCCAATACGCCACCATCGCCGTGGTCGGGCTCGTACTGTTCGTGGCGCTCGCCTACTTCCTCGGTCTCAAGGTCGCCGTCGGCTTCCTCATCGGTGCGATCCTGTCGGGGGCCGCCGGCTTCATCGGCATGAACGTCTCTGTAAGGGCCAATGTCCGCACCGCACAGGCGGCCTCGACCTCGCTCGGTGGCGGACTCGACGTGGCCTTCAAGTCGGGGGCAGTGACCGGCATGTTCGTGGCCGGCCTCGCGCTTCTCGGGGTCGCGCTCTACTACGGCTATCTCACCCGCGTCGCCGGCCTGTCGCCGGCCAGCCGTGATGTCATCGACGCTCTGGTGGCGCTAGGCTTCGGCGCCTCGCTGATTTCGATCTTCGCGCGCCTTGGCGGGGGTATCTTCACGAAGGGCGCCGATGTCGGCGGCGATCTCGTCGGCAAGGTCGAGGCCGGAATTCCGGAGGACGATCCGCGCAATCCCGCCACTATCGCGGACAATGTCGGCGACAATGTCGGCGACTGCGCAGGCATGGCGGCCGACCTGTTCGAGACTTACGCGGTGACGGTCGTCGCCACGATGGTACTCGCTGCGATCTTCTTCTCCGGCCAGACCGATATTGCCGGGCGCAACGTCCTGGAAGCGATGCTGCTCTACCCGCTCGCCATCGGCTCGGCCTGCATCCTGACCTCTATCGCCGGCACCTATGCAGTGCGGCTCGGGGCCAATCAATCGATCATGGGCGCGCTCTACAAAGGGCTGGTCACCGCCGGAGCCCTGTCGATCGTGGCGATTGCCGGCGTCAACTACGCCCTGTTCGGCGGCTTCAACACAGCCTTCACCACGAACGCTGGGATCACCTTCACCTCCGGTGGCCTTCTGGGTTGCGCGGTGATCGGCCTCGTCATCACGGCGCTGATCGTCGTCATCACGGAGTATTACACCGGCACCAACTTTCGGCCGGTGAAGTCCATCGCGGACGCCTCGGTCACGGGCCACGGCACGAACGTGATCCAGGGTCTCGCGATCTCGCTGGAATCCACCGCGCTTCCCGCCCTGGTGATCGTGGCTGGGATCATCAGTACCTACTCGCTGGCAGGCCTGTTCGGCATCGCTATTGCGGTCACCGCCATGTTGGCGCTGGCCGGCTTCATCGTGGCGCTCGATGCCTTCGGTCCGGTCACCGACAATGCCGGCGGCATCGCCGAGATGGCCGGCCTGCCGCCGGATGTGCGCAGGTCCACCGACGCCCTCGACGCCGTCGGCAACACCACCAAGGCGGTGACCAAGGGCTACGCCATCGGCTCGGCCGGTCTCGGTGCGTTGGTACTGTTCGCCGCCTATACCTCGGACCTGAACTACTTCATCGCGAACGCCAGTCCGACGCAGTACCGCTTCTTCCAGGGCGTGAGCGTCGATTTCTCGCTCTCGAACCCCTACGTCGTGGTCGGCCTGCTCCTCGGTGGGCTTATCCCATTCCTGTTCGGCGGCATGGCGATGACAGCGGTGGGTCGCGCAGCCGGCGCCGTCGTGGAGGAGGTTCGCCGGCAATTCCGAGAGAAGCCCGGCATCATGCAAGGCACCGACCGGCCGGATTATGGGCGTGCCGTCGACATGCTGACCCGGGCGGCGATCAAGGAGATGATCCTGCCGTCATTGCTGCCGGTGCTGTCGCCGATCGTCCTGTTCTTCGTGATCCAGCCGATCGCAGGAAAGTCGCAGGCCTTCGCCACCGTCGGAGCGATGCTTCTCGGCGTGATCATCACCGGGCTCTACGTCGCGGTCTCGATGACGTCAGGCGGAGGTGCCTGGGACAATGCCAAGAAGTACATCGAGGACGGGCATCACGGCGGCAAGGGCTCGGAAGCCCACAAGGCGGCCGTGACGGGCGACACCGTCGGCGATCCCTACAAGGATACTGCCGGTCCTGCAGTGAACCCAGCGATCAAGATCACCAACATCATCGCGTTACTGCTTCTGGCCGTACTGGCGCATAGCTGACCTCGGGGCGACGGCACGGGACCGGTGAAACCCGTGTGAAGGGCATGTGATCCGAACATGCCCTTCACCGATTCACGGCAGGGTCCGTGGCTCGTGGATCGGACAGCCGTTATGCTCCGCCCGGAACCCGGCGGATTTTGGATAGACGGCGCGGCGCGCCCGCATGATCGATCCGAGCGGCCGGTGCGCCTCGAGGCCGTGCCAGGGATTGAAGGCGAGCCCATCATCGAGAGCCTTCACCTTGGCAGCACTCCAACTCTCCTGTCTTGGAATCCGGATGCAAGCCACCGCAACGTAGGGGCTCTCCGCCTCCGGCCAGGACACGGAAGCATCTTCCACCGGCATCGTCTCACTGTTGGTGAGGAGTTGCACTCGTAATTCCCAAGTGGCGTCGTGCTCGGCGCAGAAGGCCGTCACCGCCTCGCGCAAGCCGTCGGGCTTTCCATGCACGTTGAGCGCAGCGTTGGTCAGCGCCGTCAGTTCGGGGGAGACCGGCGCCACGGAGACCTTGGCCACATAGTCCCCCCAGCGCACTGGCACCTGGCTAAAGAACGTCTCACCGAGGATATGGGTTTCGGGATGACCGCCGAGGCTGACCACTGTCGGGCTCTTGGTCCCGATTGATTCCAGAACTGTTTCGACGCCGCGCAGTGTGGCGGAGAACGCCTTTTTGAAGATCTGCGGCGTGTCGGTCGTAGCAGCCAGCAGCTTGAGACTTTTCAGAAATGTCGCCGCGTCCGGTGCCACAAAAGCGGGGGAATTCGCCATGACGAAGTCCTGCGTGTCACCCTCCACGTCCGGCAGCCGCTCACCCGGGACTCCGAGAATTTTCAGGCCCAACCCGCGCGGTGTCGAGATGCTGTCATCGAGGATGTCGCCCGGATTGGTCGAGAAACGCATGACCACCGGGTGATCGGCCGGTTGCGCACACAGCCCCTGGGCCAGAGGCGCGGGAAGATCGGCAAACACCTCCAAACTCCCGGTCAGCAATCCATGGGCCTTCGCATGGACACCGCGGACGGCGTGCCCGTAATCCTTGAGGGTCGTTCCCTGGATCTTCGCGAATTGGGCGATCATGCCGTTCTGGACGTCGGTCTCGTTCGACTCAATACGCTCGAGATCGGGGGTGTAACGGACAGGCGACGGAACCGGCATGGGCAGCCCTTAAGGTGAGAGCGCGGGAGGTTTCACCGACAAACCGTGCCCGGCAACCCACCGTTCCGGCATGGCAGCCGTCCCGCCATTCACCGTCGCGTGCGCACCCGCACAAATGCATCATCCCCGCCGGCCAGGTGGCTGGCCATCATCGGCGCAGCATCCACATGTTGCGGCGGCGACCGCCGCGCACGCTGCAAGTCGTCCGTTTGTCCTTGAAACAACGTGAGCTTCCCGCATGCCCTCTCTGTCCGACCCGATCCGTATCGGCGCGATCGAAGCCAAGAACCGCGTCTTCATGGCGCCACTCACCCGCGGACGCGCCACCCGCGCGCACGTGCCGACACCGATCATGGTGGAATATTACCGTCAGCGCGCCAGTGCGGGGCTGATTCTCACGGAGGCAACCGGCATCTCGCAGGAGGGCCTCGGCTGGCCCTTCGCTCCGGGCATCTGGTCTGACGAGCAGGTCGAGGCGTGGAAGCCGATCGTCCAGGCCGTACACGAAGCCGGCGGCAAGATCGTCTGCCAGCTCTGGCACATGGGCCGCATCGTGCACCCGGATTTTCTCGGCGGACAGAAGCCTGTTTCGGCCTCGGCCACCACGGCCCCGGATGCAGCCCATACCTACGACGGCAAGAAGCCTTACGGGGAGGCCCGGCCGCTCGCGATCGACGAGATCCCGCGCCTGCGCGCCGATTACGAGCGCGCCGCCCGCAACGCCATCAAGGCTGGGTTCGACGGCGTGCAGATTCATGCGGCGAACGGCTATCTGATCGACCAATTCCTGCGCGACGGGTCAAATCTTCGGACCGATGCCTATGGTGGATCGGTCGAGAACCGGATCCGCCTGCTGACCGAGGTGACGCAGACGGTGGCCGACGCCATCGGCAAGGATCGCACCGGCGTCCGCCTGTCTCCCAACGGCGTGATCCAGGGTGTCGACGACTCGAACCCCGATGCCCTCTTCGGCGCAGCGGCTGCCGCTCTGTCGAAGATTGGCATCGCATTCCTCGAACTGCGCGAGCCCGGCCCGAATGGCACCTTCGGCACCGCCAATCATCCGCCGGTTGCCCCGACGATGAAGGCCGCGTTTAACGGTCCCCTGATCCTCAACTCGGATTACGATGGTGTCCGTGCGCAGGCTGCCCTGGACGAGGGACATGCGGATGCCATCGCCTTCGGACGTCCCTTCATCGCCAACCCGGATCTGCCGGCACGCCTCTTCGATGGCTCGCCGCTGAACAAGGACGAAGCGAAAACTTGGTACAGCCAGGGTCCCGAAGGGTACATCGATTATCCTGAACGGGACGCGGCCAAGGCGGCCTGATCCCTCACGTCACCCTGATCACCGCACCAGCTCTTGCAGTGTTGGGCACAAGAGCTGGTGCGTACTTTTGGGGATGAAATACCAACCTTGGCGCTATCCGCCGGAGGGAAGACATCCTATGTGTTGCGACCGTCGAGGATAGCTGCTTTTGCCTTCAGCCAAATTCTGTTCAGTCGCACCGACCGGGTGGACCGAGTCCGATCGACTGGCGGAGCTCGAAAGCCTTGATCTGACTGTGAATGGGCAGGAAGCGGTCTATGACGATCTGACCCGTATCGCCGCTCTGGTGTGCCACGCGCCCATTTCGCTGGTGAGCCTGGTCGAGGGGGAGCGTCAGTGGTTCAAGGCCCGGGTCGGGTTCGACTTGCCTGAGACACCGCGCCAAATGTCGATCTGCTCACATGCGATCGAATCAAACGCCCTCCTGGTGATCCCGGACCTGGCTCTCGATCCCCGCACTTGCGACAACCCCCTCGTCAGCGGAGAGCGGAAGCTTCGCTTCTATGCTGGCGCGGTGATCCGCTCGCCTTCGGGATTACCCCTCGGCACGCTGTGCGTCCTCGACCAAGTCGCCCGGCCAGACGGGATCACGCCGATGCAGGTCGAGATGCTGGAGGCTTTGGCGCGGCAGGCCTCGACGCTGATCGAACTGACACGGACGCGCAGCGAAGTCAGCGCACGGGAAGCGGAATTGCAGGCGAGCGAGCGTCGGTTCCGGGTCATGACGAGCGCGATGCCCCAGATGGTGTGGACCACCCAGCCGGACGGCTACCACGACTTCTACAATGATCGCTGGTACGAGTTCACCGGCGTACCCGCCGGCTCAACCGACGGCGACGCCTGGAACCATATCGTCCATGCGGATGATCGAGCGAGAGCCCTCGGCCGGTGGCGGCACAGCCTTGCCACAGGTGAACCTTACGAAGTCGCCTACCGCCTGCGCCACCATTCTGGAACCCATCGCTGGACCTTGGGCCGGGCTATGCCGCTGATCGATGCCGAGGGGCGAATCGAGCGCTGGTTCGGAACGTGCACCGACATTGAGGACCTGAAGCAAGCCGAGACTGAAACGCGCAAGCTCGCCGCCATCGTGGAACAGTCGCAGGACTTCATCGGCATCGCAGACAGAGATGGCGGTGTACAGCACATCAACGAGGCAGGGCGCCGGCTCGTTGGACTATCGGACATCTCGGCCGTGGCAGGAACGCGGATCGTGGACTACTTCATGCCCGGGAGTCAGTCGCTGATCACCGGAACGGTTCTCCCTGCCGTCGAGAGGCAGGGCTGGTGGGAGGGCGAGTTGGCCTTCCGTCATTTCGTGACAGGGGAGGGGATCTCGGTCCTCTACAACATCTTTCCGCTGCGCAACGACGAAGGCCGCTTCGTCGGATACGCCACCGTCACCCGCGACCTGCGCGAGCGCAAGCGGGCGGAGGAGGCACAGGACCTCTTGATCAAAGAGCTTTCGCACCGGATCAAGAACATCTTCGCCGTGGTGGGTGGACTTGCTGGCCTCTCGGCCCGCACCGACCCGGCTGCCCGCCCCTTCGTTTCGGCCTTCCGGCAGCGCCTCAGCGCCCTCGCTCAGGCGCACGAATACGTTAGACCGCACTCGCCCGCGAGTGCGCCTCCGGTGGAGGGCCAGACCCTGTTCGGCCTGATGCGGCTGATCATGGCCGCCTATGTTCAGGACGGCCGGGAGCGGATCACCATTGCCGGCGATGACGTGGCCGTGGGCGAGCGTGCAGCCACAGCTCTTGCTCTCGTCATGCATGAGCAGGCCACCAATGCGATGAAGTACGGGGGCTTATCGACCGAGGCCGGGAGCGTCCACCTGTCCGGCCGGCGCGAGGGGGAAGCCTATACTCTGACCTGGGCCGAGAGCGGCGGACCGGCCGTCGCGGGACCGCCGAGCCGACAAGGTTTCGGGACGGTCTTGGCACAGCGCAGCGTGGCGGGACAGCTCGATGGGACCCTTCAGCAGGACTGGGCTCCGAGCGGCCTGGTGATGCGGCTCTTGGTTCCTGTGGGTAATCTTGGATCTTGACCCTGCCCCTCTATCGTCTCGTTGTGTTCGATTTCGACGGGACCCTTGCCGATAGCTTTCCCTGGTTTGCCAAGGTCATCAACGATGTGGCCGACCGCTACGGGTTTGCCCGCATCGCCGAGCATGAGACCGAGACCCTGCGGCGAATGGATGCCCGGGGCATCGTTCGGCACCTTGGGATTCCCGGCTGGAAGCTACCGCTGATTACCCGGCACATACATCGGCTCGCAGCCCGCGACATCGACGCAATCTCGCTCTTCCCCGAGATTTCTGAGCTTTTGATCGATCTCGAGCGCGCAGGTCTCCGCCTTGGAATCGCAAGTTCCAATCGCGAAACCATCATCAGACAGGTCCTCGGACCAGCCGATGCTCGGCGTTTCACGCACTACGCCTGCGGAGCTTCCCTCTTCGGTAAGGCCAAGCGGCTGCGGTCGCTGATCCGGGAGGCGGGCGTCGTTCCCGCCGACACACTGTATGTCGGCGATGAAATTCGCGATTGGTCCGCTGCGGGTGAAGTCGGCTGCGCCTTCGGAGCCGTCTCTTGGGGGTATACAAGGGTCGAAGCCCTCGCGGCGTTGGCTCCGACGCATATCTTTTCAAATCCGGCGAGCATTCGAGATTGTGTCGCAATCACGCCGGCTCGTGCCGTTCGCGGACTGGAGGATCGCTGACCACGCGTCCCAGGGAGGCAAGGCCTCCTCTCAGGCCTTCGCAAACACCGGATAGTTTCTGCATCGCATAACTGAACCGAACGAACCGAAGCAGGCGAAACCAGAAAGTCCTTCAGTCTCTGCCGCTTCGCACACGTCGGCTCCGCGACACAGCTTTCCTTAGGACGCGGGACAACTGCTCGACCGAGTACGGCTTGTGTAGCAACTCAAATCCATGCGTCCCCTCTTTTGCAAGGATATGGCTATAGCCGCTGGCAAGCACCACCGGCAGATCCGGCCGCCGTCGTGAGATCTCTTTCGCGAGTTCGATCCCGTTCATGCCGTGCATGACGATGTCGGAGAACACCACCTCGAAACGAAACGGAATTTTCTCGAGCTGATGCAACGCTTCCGCGGCCGAGGTGGCCCAGACCGTGTGGTATCCGAGTTCCGCCAGTGTCTGGGTCGCGAACCCTCCAACTTCCGGATTGTCCTCCACCACAAGCACACAGGTGCCGTGCCCGTCCGTCAGAGGCTCGATCTCTTCGAGCACTGCAGGGATCTCTGCCCCTTTCGAGACGCGCGGAAGATAGAGCGTGAAGGTTGCGCCGCGGCCGGGAAGACTCTGGACAACAACCTCGCCGCCCGACTGTTTCGCGAACCCGAACACTTGGCTAAGTCCGAGGCCCGTCCCCTGGCCGACCCCCTTCGTCGTATAGAACGGCTCGAAAATTCGATGCAGATCACCCGGAGCGATCCCGGTACCGGTATCCGTGAGGGCAACGGCTACGAACGCGCCCTTTCGGATGTCCAGTGGTAGAATCCCGACAACTGGGCTGACCTCGATTGTCAGCCGGCCCTGGCCACCCATGGCATCTCGCGCATTGACCGCCATGTTCACGAGTGCAGTGTCGAACTGGCTCGGATCGGCGTTTACGAAACAGGGGGTCTGAGGCACCTGGACGACGATCTCGATGCGTGCGCCCGTCAGGGTCCCGATCATCTCGCTGATGGCCGACACTCCGGTCCCGACGTTGAAAGTTTCCGGCTTCAGCGCCTGCCGGCGTGCAAAGGCGAGGAGTTGGCCCGTGAGCTTGGCGGCCCGCGCCACCGTGTCGGAGATTGCGTCGACGTAGCGGCGGCGCCGATCCTCAGCCAAGCCAGGCCGCTTCAGGAGGTCGGTCGAGGACTTGATCACGGTAAGCAGGTTGTTGAAGTCATGCGCCACACCTCCGGTGAGTTGGCCGACCGCCTCCATCTTCTGTGCTTGGCGGAGAGCCTCCTGGGCCTGATCGAGGGCAGCCTCCCGCGCCTTCTCATCCGTAACATCGCGGGCGCTGCAATAAGATCGCCCCCTCTCCGGGACGGCCGTCCAAGAGAGCCAGCGATAGTTTCCGTCGCGCGTCCGATACCGATTCTCAAAACGGAAGACCGGTATTGCCTGTGCCAAATTCCGGATGGCTTCGGCGGTCCGGAGGACATCATCCGGATGGATGAGTTCGAGTACGGGACGCCCTGAAATTTCCGTATCCGTCCATCCTAAGACCACCTCCCACGCTGGGTTCACGCGCTCGAAGTACCCATCAGGATGAAAGACACCGAGGAGGTCGGGGCTGACCTGCCACGTCAGACCGCGCTCGTCGGACCGCAGGATGACCTGACGCTCGAGATCAGCATTGAGATTGCGAAGTTCCGCTTCGTTCCGACGGAGAGCGATCTCGGCAAGAGCCCGATCGGTCACATCGACGCCCTCGACGAAGATCCCGGTCACGACGCCATCGTCATCGAAAATTGGCTGATAGACAAAGTCGAGGTAGCACTCGATCGCCGGGCCGCTCGCTTTGGTCTGCAGGGCGATCCTCGACGCGGTCGCCGTGAAAGCTTCCCCGGTGCGATAGACAGTGTCGAGGAGATCGAGATACCCCTGTGCCACGGCGTCCGGAAGCGCCTCGGCGACCGTACGGCCGACCACAGAGCGGTCGCCGACAAGGCGCCGATAAGCAGGGTTGGCGAGCTCAAATCGGTGCTCGGGCCCGCGTAGGACCGCCATGAAACTCGGGGCCTGGGCAAAGAGTGTTTCGAGCCGCTCTCGCTCGGCACTAGCCTTGCGCTCGGCATGCACTCGCCCGGTGGTCTCCGCACAGGCGCAGAACATACCGACGACTTGTCCGGTCTCGTCGCGAACAGGCGTATAGCCGAACGAAAAGTAGGTCTCTTCCGGATACCCGTTACGATGCATGATGAAGGCGATGCCATCCATATGCGTCGCCTCGCCCGCGTAGGCACGGGACAGGATCGGCTCCACGCGATCCCAGATGTCGTGCCACAATTCGCGAAATGAACCGCCGAGGGCTTTGGGATGCCGAGCGCCACACATTGCGGCGTAACCGTCGTTGTAGAGGGTGATGTAGTCCGGCCCCCACACGATGAGCATCGGCTGCTGCGAGCCGAGCATCACTCCGACCAGGGTCTTGAGGGCCTGGGGCCATTCGGCTGGCGCCCCAAGCGAGGTCGCCAACCAATCGTGATTGCGCAAGAGCGCGCCGGCCTCGCCACCCTCTACGAGAAAGGCCTCGCGAAACGGCATCCTCTATATCCTCTGCCCGCACGGGTCTGAGCCCGGGAGAGCCGATCGTGCACCGAGGTCATTCGCATTGTGCAAATCTCCCCGCGTTTGGGAAGTTTGCCTCACGATACGGCGAGGCGCGTCATGCACTCGCCGCTGGACGAGTCCGATTACTGACCGCGATTGGCGCCGGGAACCACGCTCGTACCGGAACCGCTTCCGAACGGCTCATACTTGGTCAGGCCTCGGAAGAGTTGGCTGATGAAGGCGCGGTCGGCCCCGCTGGTGGGGGTCGTACGCTGAATGAAGTCGAAGACGCGCCCATCCTGAAGGCCGTAGAGGGCTACCCGCTCGACCTTGAAAGCGGAATTGAAATAAACCGCTGTGACCTTCTGATCCTCAACCTGCTCGCCAAGGAACAGGACGGTGCGGCGCGTGTTCTGGCTGATGTAGTACCAGGACTTGTTGCCGACGGTAGACACGGTGGAGGGTGTGCCCAGAGCCTGAAGCACCTGCTCGGCGCTCATGCCGGGCTTGACGGTAGCCAGGGCCGCTTGATCGATCTGATAGCCGTGACGAATGTCCTCGCCGATGCAGCCGGACACACCCGTTGCGATCACGCCGAGGACGGCGAGGCGAGCGAGCGATGAAACGAGACGGCGCGACATCGGCCACCCTTGCTGACAGTGAAAAACTGGACGCGTCTACCGGCTTCGGTGGCGGCTCAGCACCGAGCTGAAGAATCCCGATGGAGGTTGCACCTTGACCGTCCGCTGCCGTAACGCGGGGTTATGGTTTTGACAAGGCAAGCCCAGCCACATGCGCCGATCGTCTCTGTCGGTCATCAGCCAACCGTCGGGAGGACATACGCATGATGGCGGGACTGCTACAGCGCTTGCGCGCTTGGGGACAGCCAAGTCCGCGCCAGCGTTTGATCGAGATGCTGCACAGGCGGATCAATGATGCGGCGCGGCGCCCGGAATTGTACACCGATATCGGCGTGCCGGACTCGCTGGAAGGACGGTTCGAATGCCTGATCCTCCACGTCATCCTGGTGCTGCGACGTCTGAACCATATGCCTGAGCCGGCGGCGGACGTGGCTCAGGACCTAGTCAACTCGGTCTTCCTGCAACTCGACTCGTCGCTGCGTGAATCCGGCATCGGCGATTTTGGCGTGCCGAAGCGCATGAAAAAGCTCGGCTCCGCCTTCTATGGGCGTGCAGAGAGCTACGAGACCGCACTCGATGCCGGAGACGCAGAAGGCCTGAAAGCGGTCCTGGCCCGCAACGTACTCGGACAGGATACGCCTGCGGCGGCTGCAGGTTTGGCGAATTACGTCCTCGCCAGCGATGCCGCTCTGGCGCGCTCCGATCTCGACGGGCTGATCGGCATCGGCCCACAGTTCCCACCGCCTCGATCCTTTGCGATGCCCTTCGCGAAGTCGAACGCCGATCCGACACGGACAGCATCATGACACGTTACGAAGAAGCCGGGCCACTTTCACGCATTGTCAGCGTCGATCGCCTCAAGCGTAGCGACGGCAGATTGATCGTGACGGCGAGCCCGGAGGAATGCGCGGCTCTTGCAGCGGATTTCGGGATTCCGTCCATCCAAGACCTGGTGGGGACTTTCGAGACGAGTGGGCAGCTGTCGGCCTTCCGAGTGCGTGGAACCGTCGCCGCTCTGGTGACCCAGGTCTGTACCGTGACCCTGGAGCCATTCGAAGGCCCGGTTTCGGAGTCCGTAGACCTGCTGTTCACGGGTACCGACCGCCTTGAAGGGACTGATGCGGAGGATGCCGACATCCCCGACCCCATCGTCGGCGGCAAGATCGATTTCGGAACGATCACGGCCGAGTTTCTGGCGCTCGGCCTGGATCCTTATCCGCGCAAGCCGGGCGTGGCCTTTGAACCCCATATCGAGGACGCGGACGAGGGGCCGCTCGCAGCCCTGCGCGGTCTGAAGTCCGCCAAAGACTGAGTCCATGAGCCGCCTCGATGGGTCGGCATGCGAACGAAGGCTCAGATTTCGTTTGCCCGGCGGTCATCAATCGCTATTTTCCGGCGCGCCGGGGAGGGGGCCGGTTTTTCGAAACCACCCCGCCATCTCGCCCGTCCGCCTCGCTGTCTCTTCGCAGAGAGGCATTCCGTTTCCACGATCAGAGGCCACCGGCCACCCGATATGTCCCAGAGAGTGTGCATCTCGCTCGACGCCATGGGCGGCGACCATGGCCCCACCACCGTGGTGCCCGGCGCTGCCATCGCCCGCGAGCGCCATCCCGAGATGACGTTCCTGATGTTTGGGGATGAGGCAATCCTCACACCCTTGGTGGCTGCCGAACCGCGCCTGAAAGGCGCCGTGGAGATCCGCCACACGACGATCGCGATCGCGATGGACGAGAAGCCAAGCCAGGCGGTGCGCTCTGGACGCGGGAAATCCTCGATGTGGCGCGCCATTCAGGCCGTGAAGGATGGCGAGGCCGACGCGGCCGTCTCGGCCGGCAACACCGGCGCCTTGATGGCGATGTCGAAGATTTGTTTGAAAACGTTGGCGGGAATCGAGCGTCCGGCCATTGCCTGTCTCTGGCCGACGGTCCGAGGCGAGAGCGTCGTCCTCGACGTTGGTGCGACCATCGGCACCGATGCCGAGCATCTCGTCGAAATGGCCGTCATGGGCTCGGCCATGGCCCGGATCGTGTTCGACCTCGACCGGCCCACGGTCGGACTGCTCAATGTCGGCACCGAGGAGATGAAGGGCAACGAGGCGGTCAAAGAAGCCGCCCGCTACCTGCGCGAGACCGATCTACCGAACCTCAGCTATCATGGATTCGTCGAAGGCAACGATCTCGGCAAGGGCACGGTCGACGTCGTCGTCACGGAAGGATTCACCGGCAACATCGCTTTGAAGACCGCGGAAGGGACTGCCAAGCAGATCGCCAGCTACCTGCGCAGCGCGATGAGCCGGACGCTCTCAGCCAAGATCGGCTACTTCTTCGCCCGCCAAGCTTTCAAAGCCCTAAGGGAAAAGATGAATCCGAGCCGAGCCAATGGTGGCGTGTTCCTCGGGCTCGAGGGCATTGTCATCAAGAGCCACGGCTCCGAGGACGCGAACGGCTTCGCGGCGGCCGTCGACCTCGCCCACGATATGGCTCGGCACGACTTGATGCGCACGATCCGCGATATGCTCGATCTGACACCAGCCGCGGCAACGTCATGACGGGAGCAGCGAACAAAAGGACGGAACCATGACGGTTACCGCTGGGAAATTCTTGCGGTCCGTCGTGGTCGGCTGCGGCTCCGCCCTACCGGCCCGTTGCGTCACCAACGAGGAACTTAGCCGTACCGTCGATACCTCCGACGAATGGATCGTGCAGCGCACGGGAATACGGCAGCGCTACCTCGCGGATGTCTCGGAAACGACAGCCGTCTTGGGCACCCGAGCCGCGCAAGCAGCGCTCGACCAAGCTGGACTGACCGCCAACGACATCGATCTCATCATCTGCGCCACCTCCACGCCCGATCATACCTTTCCATCCACCGCAACCGAGATTCAGGCGGCACTCGGTCTGAGAGGTGGATTCGCTTTCGACGTCCAGGCAGTCTGCGCCGGCTTCGTCTATGCTGTGACCACCGCCGACAAGTTCCTGAGCACCGGAAGCGTCAAGCGCGCACTGGTCATCGGGGCCGAAACGTTTTCGCGAATCCTCGACTGGGAGGATCGTACGACCTGCGTTCTCTTCGGCGACGGCGCTGGCGCCATCGTCTTGGAAGCGCGCGAAGGCGAGGGCACCAACGCCGATCGTGGCGTCCTGAGTGCAAGCCTGCGCTCAGATGGCCGACACCGGGACAAGCTCTACGTCGATGGCGGCCCTGGCTCCACTGGTACCACGGGCCACCTGCGCATGACCGGCAAGGAGGTGTTCCGGTTCGCGGTGGGCTCGGTCACGGATGTCATCGACGATGCCTTTCGCGGATCCGGCACCACCGCGGAGGACCTGTCCTGGTTCGTACCCCACCAAGCCAATCGACGGATCATCGAAGCTTCGGCCGATAAACTTGGGATTGCGCGCGAGAAGGTGGTGCTCACGGTCGACCGACACGGCAACACATCGGCGGCCTCGATTCCATTGGCCCTCGACGTCGCATGTAAGGATGGCCGAATCCGGCGCGGCGACCTCGTGATGATCGAGGCGATTGGCGGTGGGTTCACCTGGGGCGCAGCCCTGATCCGCTGGTAAGCGCGTCACCGCTTGCCACGGGGTGCCTCACGCACTGTTGACCCCAGACTGAACGCCGATTAGCGTGCGCAATCATAGAGATACTAAGAAAACACGAATCGCTTCGGGGAATGTTTCATGACGGGAAAGACGGTCACACGCGCCGATTTGAGCGAGGCCGTCTATCAGCAGGTTGGCCTGTCACGCACTGAGTCTTCAGCCTTGGTCGAGACGGTTCTATCCGAGATTTGTACCTGCCTCGCCAGCGGCGAAACGGTGAAGTTATCCTCGTTTGGATCCTTCGTTGTTCGAAGCAAGGGCCGCCGGGTCGGCCGCAATCCCAAAACCGGTGTCGAAGTTGCAATCGAACCGCGCCAAGTCATGGTCTTCAAGCCCTCAAATGTGCTGAAGGCCCGCATCAACGGCATCAACGGCGCGGGCGAACACGACGACGAGTAGGCCTGCCATGTCCCTCGCCACGCGGATCGACGACATCAACGAGTCCCATTGCGAGGGAGCCCCTGCTGTGCGGGAAGCGCTCGAGAAGAGCGCTGGGGCGTTCCGCACCATCAAGGAGGCCGCCGACGAATTGGACGTGCCTCAGCATGTCCTACGCTTCTGGGAAACGCGCTTTGCTCAGATTCGTCCCATCAAGCGGGCGGGCGGGCGGCGCTACTATCGGCCCGAAGACGTTGCCCTGCTGAAGGGCATCAAGCGCCTCCTCCATGGGCAGGGCTACACCATCAAGGGCGCCCAGCGGGTGCTGCGTGAACGCGGCCTCCGCTTCGTTCAGTCGGTGGGACGCGGCGAAGCCGTCGTGGCCGCACCGTCGATTCAGGATGCCGACGTGGATGTTCAACATGTCGAGCTCCCCGCGGCCGAGCCCCTGAGCCCAAAGCAGCGGGCAGTCCTGGTCGGCGTCCTCGGTGATCTACAAGCGTGCCGCGAAGCCATCGCCCACCTGCGGAGGCTACCCGAGAGTAAAGCCTGCTACTGAGGGATCGACCCATCGCCCACTCGACGGTCGCGCTCACGATCACCACATTCTCAACAACCGGACCGAATCCACCGCGTCCCGCGCGGATCGTCCGGCGTGATCGGAGTTCGTCCGCATGCTGCTTGCCCGTTCCTTCACCTTCCTGGCCGTCAGCGTCGTTCTAGCCGGACCGGCACTGGCGCAGACCACGGTCACCCGCAGCGAGACCGCCGCCAGCGGCAAAAGCGTACGCCTTGCCATCGTGCCAAACCTCAAGAAGGATTGTTCGACAGGTCCGATGCCGGAAATCCGGGTCAGCGGTGCGCCCAAGAACGGCTCGCTCATCACGAAGGTCGGCAAGCTCAAGACGCCGGCGAAATATCGTTGCCCGGGCAAGGAGGCCGCAGTGCAGGCCGTGTTCTACCAGAGTAAGGACGGCTTCACCGGCGCCGACGAAGTGACGGTGGACGTCAAGGATTCTGACGGGAACGTCCAGACCCAGAACATCAAGATTACGGTTGGCGCAGCAAAACCTGATTCGACGGCGAAGAAGGATGCCACCGACCTTTGAGCCGCAGTCGGGGCCGCGGCGTGGCGTTGTCCGCGTGCCCCCACACCGAACCCAAGGGGCAGGCCGGAGTGTTGCCCTGTCGCACGCATCGTGCGGTCAAATTCCGCCGTGAATGCGCTGCGACAAAACTGGGCCTGTCAGTTGCATCCAAGGCGAGACAGGATGAAGCTGTCGCTGTCGTGAGGGGATCGGAAAGCCTATGCCGTCGACGAACGACCTGTTTCAGAGCTTCGCCCGTGGCTACGAGGCGCGTCGCGATACGGAGATGAGCCTCTCCGAGTATCTCGAGGCGTGCCGCGACGAGCCGCTGATGTACGCCTCCGCAGCCGAGCGCATCCTGGAAGCCATCGGCAAGCCGGAATTCGTAGACACCGCGAAGGACCCGCGCCTCGGGCGCGTGTTCATGAACCGCACCATCCGCATCTATCCCGCCTTCGCCGAGTTCTACGGAATGGAGGAGACGATCGAGCGCATCGTGTCGTTCTTCCGCCATGCGGCGCAGGGATTGGAAGAGCGCAAGCAGATTCTCTATCTGCTTGGGCCCGTCGGCGGCGGTAAGTCCTCTCTAGCCGAACGCCTCAAGGCGTTGATGGAGACCCACCCCATCTACGTTCTGAAGGCCGGCAACGAGGTCTCCCCGGTCTTCGAGAGTCCCCTTGGGCTGTTCGACCCCGAGGCGATGGGAACCGAAATCCTAGAGCGCTACGGCATCCCCAAGCGCCGCCTGACCGGACTGATGAGCCCCTGGGCCCTGAAGCGGCTCGACGAGTTCAACGGCGACATCTCGAAATTCAAAGTGATCAAGGTTCGGCCGTCGCGCCTTCGCCAGATCGCTATCGCCAAGACCGAGCCCGGCGATGAGAACAATCAGGACATCTCCAGTCTCGTCGGCAAGGTCGATATCCGTCGCCTCGAGACCCTCTCGCAAGCCGACCCTGATGCTTACTCGTACTCGGGTGGCTTGAACCGGGCGAACCAGGGCGTTCTCGAATTTGTCGAGATGTTCAAAGCCCCGATCAAGATGCTGCACCCTCTCCTGACCGCCACGCAGGAGGGCAACTACGTCGGTACCGAAAACATCGGGGCGATCCCATTCACAGGCATCATCCTGGCTCACTCGAACGAGTCCGAGTGGCAGACCTTCAAGACCAACAAGAACAACGAAGCTTTTATCGATCGCATTTACGTGATCAAGGTGCCGTACTGCCTTCGGGTAACCGAGGAACAGCGGATTTACGAGAAGCTGGTCTCCGGATCCGAACTATCCGACGCTGCCTGCGCGCCGGGTACCCTGGAGATGCTGGCACGCTTCTCGGTGCTCTCGCGCCTACGCGAGCACGCCAACTCCAATGCTTTCTCGAAGATGCGGGTCTACGACGGTGAATCCCTCCGCGAGGTCGATCCTCGCGCCCGTTCGATGCAGGAATACAAGGACGCTGCTGGCGTTGACGAGGGCATGGACGGGATCTCTACCCGCTTCGCCTTTAAGGTGATGGCAGCGACCTTCAACCACGATACCACGGAAGTTTCGGCCGATCCGGTCCACCTCATGTACGTGCTGGAGCAATCCCTGCGGCGCGAACAGCTGCCTCCGGAAACCGAGAAGCGCTACTTGGAGTTTATCAAGACGGAGCTGGCTCCGCGCTACGCGGAGTTCATCGGACACGAGATCCAGAAAGCTTACCTCGAATCTTACCACGACTACGGACAAAACCTGTTTGACCGTTACATCGACTACGCCGATGCATGGATCGAGGACCAGGACTTCAAGGATTCCGAGACGGGCCAGCTCCTCAACCGCGAACTCCTCAACCAGGAGCTGACCAAGATCGAGAAACCGGCGGGCATCGCCAATCCGAAGGACTTTCGAAACGAGGTGGTCAAATTCGCGCTGCGCTCTCGAGCGCAACACGGCGGCCGCAACCCATCATGGACGTCCTACGAGAAACTGCGTGAGGTCATCGAGCGACGCATGTTCAGTCAGGTCGAGGAACTCCTGCCCGTTATCTCCTTCGGCTCGAAGAAGGACGGCGAGACGGAGAAGAAGCACGGCGAGTTCGTCGACCGAATGGTGTCGCGCGGCTACACCGAGCGGCAGGTGCGCCGTCTGGTCGAATGGTACATGCGGGTGAAGCAGGCAGGCTAGGGCGCGCAATACGTCCCGTCCTACAGGTGAAGGGGCGGCCACTCCAATGGCCGCTCCGGCCAGTCGATCCCACATTGATTCCGAGGGCGAAGGCACACACACCGGATGCACATCGTCGATCGTCGCCTGAATCCCGGGGGCAAGAGCCTCGCAAACCGCCAGCGCTTCCTGCGCCGAGTGAAGGATGTGGCCCAGCGGGCCGTGCGGGAATCCGCGCGGGAAAAGGACATCAAGGACCTCGGTAAGGACGGCCGCGTCTCGGTCCCGGTCGATGGGGTTCGGGAGCCGCGCTTCGCACGCCAACCCGGCACCGGCCTTCACGACCATATCCTGCCTGGCAACAAGACCTACGTTGAGGGCGACCGAATCGAGCGTCCGCCCTCGGGTGGCAGCGGCAAGGGGTCGGGGGAGGGCGGGGAGGGCTCCGAGAACAGCGAGGATGCCTTCCGCTTCGTGCTCACCCGAGACGAGTTCCTCGAACTCTTCCTTGAGGACCTCGAACTGCCGGATCTGGCCAAGCGCCGGCTCTCGGTGGTGGAGACGGAAGGGCTGCGCCGCGCTGGCTACACAACCTCGGGCTCCCCCGCCAACCTCGCGCTGACACGCACCCTCCGCAACTCGATGTCGCGCCGCATCGCCCTGAAGCGGCCGAAGCCCGACGAGATCGCGGCCCTCGAAGCGCGGATTGCCGCCGCGTCGTCAAGCGATCCCGACCTGCCTGACATGTTGCTGGCCCTATCGGGTCTGAGGGAGCGTACGAAGCGCATTCCTTACGTCGACCCGCTCGACCTCCGCTACCGCCGCTTCGAGCCATATCCCCGACCGGTAGCGCAGGCAGTGATGTTCTGCCTGATGGATGTGTCGGGTTCGATGACCGAGCATATGAAGGACTTGGCCAAGCGGTTTTACATCCTGCTTCATATCTTCCTGACCCGGCGCTACCGGCACGTGGAGATCGTTTTCATCCGCCACACCGACAAGGCGACCGAGGTGGACGAGGAAACGTTCTTCGGATCGCGCGAAACCGGCGGAACCCTGGTGTCCTCGGCGCTGATTGAGATGAAGCGCGTTATCGCCGAGCGCTACGACCCGAACGACTGGAACATCTACGCCGCGCAGGCCTCCGACGGCGACAACGTCTCCAGCGACGGCCCGACCTCGACCGAACTCTTGCGCGCCCATATCCTGCCGGACTGCCAGCACTTTGCCTACCTGGAGGTCGGCGACGAGAACGGCCCTCGGGCCGGATTCGTCGAGCACCGCACCACCCTGTGGCGCACCTACGAGGGCTTGGCGAAGACGGGCGCGCCCATCGCCATGCGCAAGGTCAATCACCGCCGCGACATCTACCCGGTGTTCCGCGAACTGTTCGGGCGCAAGGACACCCGGGCCGAAGCCGAGGCTTAGGCGACCGCGTATCGCCACACTGGCCGCGCGGGACAGTCACCCTCCAGGAAGGCGTAAATCGCATGGTCGGCAGCATTATCCGTCCCACGCCCCAGATTATCTCCGGCGGGCAGGATCCGCTCTTCACCGGGAACGATTGGGACTTCGACACGATTCGGCGCATCCATGACGCCTGCGAAGCCGAGGCGCGGGACCTCGGCTTGTCCTGGTATCCGAACCAGATCGAGATCATCACTGCCGAGCAGATGCTCGACGCCTACGCGTCGATCGGCATGCCGCTGTTCTACAAGCACTGGTCGTTCGGCAAGCACTTCGCCCAGCACGAGGCCGGCTACCGGCGTGGGATGATGGGACTTGCCTACGAAATCGTCATCAACTCGGACCCGTGCATCTCCTACATTATGGAGGAGAACACGGCGACGATGCAGACTCTGGTTATCGCCCACGCAGCCTTCGGCCATAACCACTTCTTCAAGAACAACTACTTGTTCAAGCAATGGACTGATGCTGAAGGCATCCTCGACTATCTCGACTTCGCCAAGGGTTTCATCTCGCGCTGCGAGGAGCGCTACGGCCATGCGGCAGTGGAAGCCGTGCTTGATGCCGCTCATGCGCTGATGAGCCAGGGGGTCCACCGCTACCCGCGAAAGAAGCGACCCGATCTCGCTTCCGAGCAGCGCCGCGAGCGCGAGCGCGCTGAACACGGCGAGCAAATCTACAACGACCTTTGGCGCACCCTGCCGCAGAAGGTGTCGACCGGGCGACCGGATGCGGCAGCGGAGCGGCGCAAGGCCTTGCTCGAACTCCCGCAGGAAAACATCCTCTACTTTCTCGAGAAGGCCGCGCCCCGACTGCGCCCTTGGCAGCGTGAGATTCTGCGCATCGTGCGCCTCGTGGCTCAATATTTCTATCCGCAGCGCCAAACCAAAGTGATGAATGAGGGCTGCGCCACCTATTGCCATTACCGGATCATGAACTCCCTTTCCGAGAAAGGTCTGATTGGGGAGGCAGCTTATCTTGAGTTCCTGCAGTCTCACACCAACGTCGTGCGTCAGCCAAATTACAATGAGCGCGGCTATAACGGCCACAATCCTTACGCCATCGGCTTCGCCATGATGCAGGACATCGCCCGTATCGTGGAGCAGCCGACCGAGGAGGATCGGGAGTGGTTCCCAGAGATCGCCGGCACAGGCGACGCGATGGCGACCCTACGCGACATCTGGGCGAACTATCGCGACGAGAGCTTCATCGCCCAGTTCCTGTCGCCTAAGCTCATGCGCGACATGCGCCTATTCCACGTTGTTGACGATCCGGACGCGTCGGAGCTCTACGTCGAGGCGATTCACGACGAGCGCGGCTACCGCAGGATGCGTCGCTCCTTCGCCCGGCAATACGATGTGGCTTGGCTAGATCCGGACATCGAAGTGGTGGACGTCGATCTCGAAGGCGATCGGCGCCTCATCGTGCATCACCGCGCTCTGAACCGCATCACGCTTCAAAAAGACGATGCCAAGCGGGTGCTGCAGCACTTGGCCGATCTCTGGGGCTACGATGCGGTTCTGAAAGAAATCGATCCAGCCAACGATACGGTCCTTGTGGAGCATCACGCCACCGCAAGGCCGATCTTCTTCTAAGCTCATGCCACTAACAAACGAGAAGCGATTTTTCGACTCGGGCGACAGCGTTTTGCCCAAGGTAGATTGGCGAAGCCGACGAGGCGAGATAGTCTATTCCCATGATGAATAACGATCTACGCGAATCGCGTGCCGCTTTGATCCTCCTCGCCGCGGCCGTCGGCTCAGTCCTGATCTTCGGGGCAGTTACGGTTCTGATCCAGCTTTGACGAGCGCAACCCTTCGTCTTAATGGGTCCAGGGCGCCGTTCTGTTGAACTTGAAGTTGTCCGAATAGGACAATCCTTTACGCAAAATCGGTTTCTGCGGCTCCTCGACCCGGTAGGAGAGACCTGAGCGGGTTGCGTACGCTACCGCCTCTTCCTTGCTTTCGAATTCGAGATGAACCTGTTGCAGCATATCTGACGAGCCGGTCCAGCCCATGAGTGGGTCCGTTTCGCGTGGCAAGGTCTGATCGAACTCGATCACCCAAACCTTCGCACGCGCAGTTCCGGACTGCGTCGGATCCTTCGCGGGTTGATAAATGCGGGCGCTCGACATCGGATGGTCCAACTCCGGAAAGCCGCGGCAAACGAATGGTCGGGGCGATAGGATTCGAACCTACGACCCTCTGGTCCCAAACCAGATGCGCTACCAGACTGCGCTACACCCCGACACGCTTGCGCGTAGAGGGGACGTACGGTTTCGAGACGGAAATGGCAACAGGTGCCGAACGGGATGTCGCCGATGAGGCTCTCCAACTGACCCGTTCCATGGAAGAACCGAAAAACGCCGCCCCCCCCCCCCGCATGATACCCCTTTGGCGATTAATGCTGCGGGCAACCGCGGGACCAAGTACCGACCCGAGATTTTGCTGAATGCTCCGGTAAGACTGCCCGTTACCAGCCAGGATTCAATAACCAGAAAAACGCACCTTAACTCACTGGTCACGATAATCGCAGTCGAAGGACCAATTGAGGTCGGAGCATGCTATAGAATCTCTAGCGAGGGCATAGCGATGATTTTGATCCTACTAGCAGCCATCAGTGGAAGCGTGTTGACGATGGCGATCTTGCTGCCGCAAGGCATCTGGACTGCACTAATCTGTGCTCCTTTGATGGGAAGCCTCTTTGGTGGCTTGGCAGCCTTCGTGCTCATGGCGCGGCGTGGCGAGGATTGGGCTACCGGAACCGGCTTCGACCAGAGCAGCAGCGACCAGACCGACGCGATGGTCAAATCTCTGCGTGACATCGCCACGAAGGGTCGGGTTTCTGGTGAGATGATGCAACAGGCGACTACCGCGGGCGGGAAAGATTCCAAGGCAGCATAACAGGCAGCCTTGGGCGGTGGAAATTGGACGTAAATAACTCGAGAACGACACGGATCCCACCGAGCTCTCGGCTTGGTCGGATCCGTGTCGTTCTCGAATTTTCCGTTGAGTTGCTGCCTGGCTTGGACGTTCTAAACCCTGAACGAATGACGGTTGTCCGCCTTCGCCCGCCATCAGATCACGAAGGTGATCCCGAGCTTCCGTCCATCGCGCCAAACGACGTGGCAGCGGCGCGGCTTAGCATAGGCGGACATCATCAGGGTGAACTGATCCGGCACGGCTGCAGGTGACTCGACCTCAATCTGCGCACCGGTCTCCGACTGATTCCAAACAAGGCAGTCAATTGCAGAGGTACCAACGTCCAGTGCCAACGAACCTATACGGAAAGCATCCGAGCGCCGGGCCGCCCGACGATTCTGCTCCACCCTACGTCTCCCGGCTTAGTGTCTAAAGGCAGTAGACGCGGTGGACGTTAACGATCCTTCGTCGAGACCGCGGAAAAGCACCTACTGGCCTCGAAGGTCAGACGCGCACATCGACAAGGCGACTCTGCCCCGGAACTTCATCGCCACCTCTCGCATCCAGGCTCTGCTGAAACGGCTCAACGACAACTGAAACAGTTCGCGGCTCGGTCTCGTGGCGGAGAGCCGCGGTATTTCGGACATCGTGCAGGATCTCGATGGCTCGGATGAGACCCACTTGCGTGATGGGAATGGTGATTGCCATAGGCGTCGATCCTTCGAAACATTTCGATGGTCTCCGCTTCGTTACGCCAGGATATCGAGAACTTGGCGCTCCGAATCGATAGTTGACTTTAGAACTGCCGTATTTAGACCGATATTCGCTTGTTCTTGAATGAGCTGAACAGCCGTTGTCGAAAGATCGACCTGGGTTGCACTTGGCAGGCTGGTACCAAAAGTGGATATCCCCTCGGCCGCCGTGGCGTAGCGCTGTGTCGCCGCCAGGAGACCGCCGCTGCTGGCCGAAATTGCGCTGACCATTGCTTCCTCCTCGCATCACAAGTAAGGCAAGCATGACAGCTCTCAATTTATCGTTTTGCAAATACATCGCATTGGATAGACCGAGCGCTGGTACCCACTGCCATGCGAGAAGCTTGACCTAACGCTGTAGGAGCACCACGTCACCAACGGGCGCGATCGGTCCCGCCCGTCGTGCGCCTGCCACGGAGAGCGCAATGATCGATCTGTATTACTGGCCGACCCCGAACGGCCACAAAGTGACGATGTTCCTTGAGGAAGCGGGCCTTTCCTACACTCTTCATCCTGTAAATATCGGCAAAGGTGATCAATTTAAGCCGGACTTCCTGAATATTTCGCCAAACAACCGAATGCCGGCGATCGTCGATCGTGAGCCAACCGGTGGCGGACCACCGATCTCGCTCTTTGAATCTGGCGCGATTTTGCTTTATTTGGCCGAAAAGACTGAGCGCTTCATTGCCAGTGATATTTCAAGCCGCGCAGAGGTCCTGCAATGGCTATTCTGGCAAATGGGCGGTCTCGGACCAATGCTCGGTCAGAACCACCACTTCACCCAGTACGCGCCGGAGACCGTGCCCTACGCCATCGAACGATACGTCAAGGAGACCAACCGACTTTACGGCGTCCTTGATCGGCGCCTTGCGGACCGCTCCTTCGTCACCGGGGCGGATTACACCATCGCCGACATGGCATGTTATCCGTGGATCGTACCGCACGAGAAACAGAGGCAGTCCCTGGAAGATTTCCCGAATCTCAAGCGCTGGTTCCATGCCATCGCCGAGCGGCCGGCAACCAAGACTGCCTACGCTCGGGCCCCGGAGATCAATCCTGACTTCGGTAAAGCGCTGAGTGAGGATGCCAAGAAGGTCATGTTCGGCCAGACGGCGGCGACGCGAGGATAAGAGGCGTCAACGCTTGAGGCTGTCGAGCGGCACGGGGGCGGCATGCGGACGCGTTGCCAACATACCGTCCAGAAGAGCCAGGACCTCGGCCCGGCCGCAATTCGCAGTCGGTTCGAAAGGTGTCCAGGTCTGGGTGAAGTCAAGTTGCGCAAAAACGTCCCGATAGCGTCGTAACTCTTTCGTGGTCAGTGGCACTCCGCGTACGAAAGCCTTGTGCGCGGAAATGGTGAGTGCCTTGCGAAGATCTTGCGGATCGAGTTCGAACTTCAGCGCGTCGCCGCAGAACACGATTTTTCGTGCTCGATCGAAGAGGATCGCATGGCCGTCGAAATGGCCGGCGGTCCGGTGCAGTTCTAGGCCGGGGAGGGGCTCCAGGAAATCATCGTAGGGCCAGGAGACCTGCAGGGCGGCACTCCAGACGAAATCCGAAGCAGGCAGGCAGAGTTCGGGATCAAAGCGATCCTGTAATTGCACAAGCGCCCCGTACGCATGCGGATGGGATGAGGACAACACCTGCATTCCTCCGAGGGCAGCGATGTGCTGGAGTGCCGCCTCGCTGAAGACCGGACAGGCCTCGAATCCCATGTTCCCGGTTGGCGTTTGGATCAGGTAGGCGCTGGGACCGATCCCGGAGACGGGATCATTCCAAAAGCGCCAGATCCCAGCCTCGAGTTCTTCCCAGTGACAAGGGAATCGGTCCTGGGCCTCGCGTTCACTCCAGAACTGCCAGCCTTTCTGTGGCACCACGTGGCGCGCGTCGAGGCACATCGGGCAAGCCGGTGGCTTCTCGAAGTGGCGCTGCCAAAATCCACAATTGTCGCAGGTGTAAGCTGGCAGATCGAGGGCGCCGGCGAAGGGCAGATATCCGGGAGACACGGGACCGTCGCTCTCGTTGGCGGCAAAGGCCGCGGGTAGCCTCAGGCTGAGGCATCGGCATATAGGCCAAAGTCGGACCGTGGCCATACGGCCGTCCGCCTGAACTCGACCGGAGGATCATGCCTGTTCCCAATTTGCAGCTCGCGCATCGACCCGTTCCGAGCCTTGCCTTCGACCTGACGCGCCTGATCACGCGTCTGCGGCACGCGAGCCCGAGCGGGATCGACCGGGTGGATCTGGCCTATGCACGCCATTTTTTGGGGCAGGCCGGTGAACGCTTCGGGTTGGTCTCGACCGTTCTCGGACCAAAGGTCCTCAACAGGGAGGATGCGATCCGCATCGTCGATGCGGTGACAGAGGGCTGGGTCGAGGATCTCAATGCGTTGCAGGACCCGATCTATCGCCGATTGGCTTCCGAGCTGAGTGACAGCCCGACGGAAATTGGTACGAAGCAGACGGCGCGCAGGCAGAGCAGCACGACACGGCGCCGCATCCAGGCTGAAACGGCAGCGACCGTGTTGCCCGCTTGCGGACCCGACATACTGCCCCAGGGCACGATCTATCTGCACACCTCGCACCTGCGCCTCGACAAGCCCGAGCGTTTCGACTGGCTCTACGACCGCCGCGATATCCGTGCGGTCTTCTTCGTCCACGACCTGATCCCGATCGACTACCCGGAATACGGTCGGCCGGGGGAAGCGGAGCGGCACCGGATCCGGATGGACACCATCGCGCGCCACGCCTCGCATGTGCTGGTCAATTCGCGGGATGTCGGTGACCGCTTCTCCCGATACTGTGAGGCACGTGGCTTACCAAAACGGTCCGTCACGACGGCCCTGCTCGGCGTTGAGCCAGTGTTCCAGCCCCTCGGAGAGGGGACCTACGGAATTCCCCATCGACCGACTTTCGTCGTCTGCGGCACGATCGAGCCGCGTAAGAATCATCTCTTGCTGCTGCATCTTTGGCGCGACCTTCACGAACGCCACGGCGCGAACACGCCACGCTTGGTGCTCGTCGGCCGACGGGGTTGGGAAGCAGAGAACATCATCGACATGCTGGAGCGCTGTCCCGCGATGGCGATGCGCGTCACCGAAGTGAGTGGCCTGTCGACCCACGGTCTCGCGGCACTCCTGCGCTCTTGCACGGCGCTGCTGATGCCGTCCTTCGCCGAGGGGTATGGGCTTCCCATCGTGGAGGCGGCAGCCAGTGGACTTCCCGTGGTCGCGTCGAACCTTGCGGTGCATCGCGAGATCGGCGGCGAATTTGCACACTTCCTGGATCCCCTCGATGGTCTCGGCTGGAGACAAACCGTGGAGAACCTCGCGCAGCCGAATTCGGCAATGCGTCGTACCTTGGTCGAACGGATGGCGGGCCGGTCTCTGCCCACCTGGACAAATCACTTCGCAACGGTCGAGGATGTGTTGGCGCGGGTCGTTTGCGGTCCTGACGTCTGACGAATAAGAACAGGCGTCACCCGGGGTCGCCGGCACTGGCAGGCATCAGACAGGGACCGAACGGATGAAGGTTGTCGGCTTGGACCGGGATACGATCAAGGCCGGCTTAGCCGACCGATCGCTCCTGTTGATCGATGTACGGGAACAACACGAGTTCGATCAGGGACATATCCCTGGATCGATCACGCATCCCCTCTCGACTTTCGACGCCGCAGAAATCGCTGACTTGGTCGTACGCGACGGCCGGCGTCCGGTTTTTTCCTGCATGTCGGGCGTGCGCTCCGTCCACGCTCTGTCCGCGGCGCAGCAAGCCGGTCTGTCCATCGAGGAACATTATGCCGGCGGTTTCAAGGATTGGGCCAGCTCAGGCGAGCCAATCGAGATCTGATCAGAATCAGTTCGAGCCGAAAGATCGTCCAGCCGAACATCTGCATTCCGCTGATCATGTGTGGCAGCGCACGACATGCCACGCGCCGTACCTCTAGCTGGCGCATCGTAGGGAATAACCATATGCGCATGCGCTCGCTCTTCCGACTGCTTCCGCTCCTCGGCCTCGTCGCGACCACCGGCGCCGGACCAGCCCTGGCACAGGCGCCGGGAGGGCCGCCGCCGAAGGTCACCACCGCCAAGCCGGTCGTGCGTGAGATCGTCGAGACCGACACCTATACAGGCCGCTTCGACCCGGTGGACATCGTCGATGTCCGTGCCCGGGTCACTGGTTACCTCGATAAGGTGAATTTCACGGACGGTGCCACGGTCAAGAAGGGCGACCTGCTCTTCGTCATCGACCGTCGCCCCTACAAGGCTGCGCTGGATCAGGCGCAGGCTGCACTCGTCTCGGCGAAAGCGCGCCTGAATTTCTCGCAGACCGACCTCGACCGTGCGCAGACCCTGAGCAAATCCGGCAACATCTCTGAACAGGTCACCGATCAGCGCCGTCAGGCCTCGCAGACCGCGCAGGCCGATGTCGACAGCGCCGATGCGCAGTTGCGCCAAGCCCAGCTCAACTACGACTTCACCGAGGTGAAGGCACCGATCTCGGGCCGCATCAGCCGGCGCCTGGTCACCGAAGGCAATATCGTCATCACTGATCAGACCCAGCTGACGACGATTGTCTCCCTCGATCCGATCTATTTTGGCTTCACGGTCGATGAGCGCTCGTTCCTGAAATATCAGGGTAGCCTCGGTATCGGCATGGGCCAGACGCAGAAGGGCAAGGGCGTACCGATCCTTGTGGCGCTGACGGGCGATGAGAAGCCGACTCGCAAGGGCACGCTCGACTTCGTGGACAACCGCGTGGACAATGCCACAGGCACGGTACTGCTGCGCGCTACGGTCGAGAACCCGGATGGCTTCATCAAGCCGGGTCTTTTCGGCGTGGTCTCCCTGCCGGCAACGAAGCCCTATCAGGGCATCTTGCTGCCCGACGAGGCAGTTTCAGCCAACCAGGATAAGCGCATCGTCTATGTGGTTGCCGATGACGGCACGGTATCGCTGCGCGAGGTCAAGCTCGGTCCGAAAGTCGATGGCTACCGAGTCATCCGCGACGGCCTCAAGGGCGACGAGAACGTGGTGGTAAACGGCGTGAGCCGCGTTCGTCCTGGCGCGAAAGTCACGGCTGAAGCGTCAACTCTGCCGCCGAGCAAGACCTGATACGCATCCCAATGCGATAGGCCCCGGCCGTCCGCGGCCGGGGAGCGGCCAACAGACCGCGGACGAAGAAACGGTGCCGCCTCGGACCCGCGCGTGCGGTCCGCTTGCGGCGAGAGGTTCAAGCGATGCGTTTTGCCCACTTCTTCGTCGATCGGCCGATCTTCGCGTCGGTCACGTCGATCGTCTTCCTGATCCTCGGTTACGTCGCCTACCTGGCCCTGCCGGTGGCGCAGTATCCGGAGATCGTGCCGCCGACGGTGACGGTGCGCGCGAGCTTCCCGGGCGCCAATGCCGAGACGGTTGCGGCGACCATCGCGACGCCGATCGAGCAGGAGGTCAACGGCGTCGACAACATGCTCTACATGACGTCGCTGTCGACCAATGACGGCAACATGCTGCTGACGGTGACCTTCAAGGTCGGCACCAACCTCGATATCGCCAACGTCCTCGTCCAGAATCGGCTCTCCGTCGCTCAGCCGCGTCTGCCGCCAGACGTACGCAACCTCGGCGTCACCGTGCGCAAGGCGTCGCCCGACCTGATGCTGGTGGTACACCTGCTGTCACCGAAAAAGACCTACGACCAGAACTACCTTGCCAACTACATCTACCTGAACATTCGCGACGAACTCCTTCGCCTCGACGGCGTCGGCGACATCACGATCTTCGGCGGCAACGAGTACGCCGAGCGCGTCTGGCTCGACCCGAACAAGCTCGCTGCCTACGGCCTGACCACCTCGGACGTCATCACATCCTTGTCCGAGCAGAACGTGCAGGTGGCAGCCGGCGCCCTGAACTCGCCGCCGGCCGCCACGGGCCAGGCCTTTCAGCTCATCGTGCAGTCTCAGGGCCGCTTCCAGAGCCCTGAGGAATTCGCCGACGTCATCGTCAAGGCCTCCGATGGTCGACTCGTTCGCGTGAAGGACGTGGCGCGCGTCGAGATGGGCCAGAAGGACTACACGACCAATTCGTTCCTGAACGACACGCCGGCCATCGGCATCGGTGCTTTCCAGCGACCCGGGACCAACGCGTTGGATGCAGCGGCATCCGTGCGCAAGGTGATGGACAGCCTCAAGAAGAACTTCCCACCGGATATTGAGTACCGCATCGCGTACAATCCGACCGAGTTCATCGAGGAGTCGATCCACGAGGTCTACAAGACACTCTTCGAGGCTGTAGGGCTCGTGGTCATCGTGGTGCTGGTGTTCCTCCAGAGCTGGCGCACGGCGCTGATCCCGGTCATCGCCATTCCGGTCTCACTGGTCGGCACCTTCGCCGCCATGTCGGCCTTCGGGTTCTCGCTGAACAATCTGACCCTGTTCGGCCTCGTGCTTGCTATCGGCATCGTCGTCGACGACGCGATCGTGGTGGTGGAGAACGTCGAGCGCAACATGGCGGAAGGCTTGTCGCCTGGCGACGCCGCCCACAAGACGATGGATGAGGTCGGCGGCGCGGTCATCGCCATCGCGCTCGTGCTGTCGGCGGTGTTCATTCCCACCGCCTTCATCCCCGGTATTACCGGCCAGTTCTACAAGCAGTTCGCGCTGACGATCGCGGCGTCGACCATCATCTCGATGTTCAACTCGCTGACGCTCTCGCCCGCGTTGTGTAAGCTTCTGCTGAAGCCCCACCACGAGCACGCGAAGCCGAAGTTCTTCCTCTTCCGCTTCGTCGCCTGGCTGGCGGACATGTTCAACAAAGGCTTCGACTGGCTTTCCAACACCTATGGCCGGATCATCTACGGTCTGACGAATTACGCGATCGGGTTGATCGCCATGATGATCGTCTATGCAGGGGTCATCGCCGCGACCCTGCATCTCGTTCAGACCACGCCCACTGGCTTCATTCCCGACCAGGACCAGGGTTACCTCATCGGCGTGGTGCAGTTGCCCTCGGGCGCCTCCCTCGACCGTACCACCGCTGTGGTGAACCGGGCGGCGGCGGCGGCACGCAAGATCGAAGGCGTGACCAACACCGTCATCATCGCGGGCTTCGATGGCGCGACCTTCACCAACACGACGAACTCGGGCGTGATGTTCATCACCCTGGCGGGCGCCAAGGAGCGCGCGACGCAAGGACGGAGCGCGGCGGTGATCACCAACGAGGTGATCAAGGCCACCGCCGACATCCAGGAGGCCCGCGTCATCGTCATCCCGCCTCCGCCGGTGCGCGGCCTCGGTCAGGGCGGCGGCTTCAAGATGCAGATCGAGAGCCGACAGAGTTCGGCCATCGGTCCGTTGCTCGGCGCCGTCGGCGAAGTCCTCGGCAAAGCAAACCAGAGCAACGACGTCCAGCGGGTGTTCACCACCTTCGGCAATGATACTCCGCAGCTCTATCTCGATATCGATCGCACCGTGGCGCGAATGCTCAACGTGCCGCTGTCCAACGTCTTCTCGACCGTGCAGACGGCATTGGGAGGCGCCTACGTCAACGACTTCAATACGCTGGGCCGCATCTATCAGGTTCGCGTTCAGGGCGATGCGCAGTTCCGCGTCTCGAAGCAGGACATCGAGCAGCTGAAGGTCCGCTCCTCCACCGGCGCCCTGGTGCCCATGGGGACGCTGGCCACGATCCGGGAGATCACGGGTCCGCAGATCGTCCAGCGCTTCAATCTGTACTACTCGGTCCCGGTCCAGGGGACGGCCAAGCCCGGCATCTCGACCGGTCAGGCCCTCGACGCCATGGAGGCCATCGCCAAGGACACGCTGCCCGATGGCTACTCCTATGACTGGACCGAAATCGCCTATCAGCAGAAAGCCGCAGGCAACACCGCGATCTATGTCTTCGCCCTCGGTGTTCTCCTGGTGTTCCTGGTGCTCGCGGCACAGTATGAATCCTGGGCGTTGCCTCTCGCGATCTTGCTGGTGGTACCGACAGGTGTGCTCGCAGCTTTGTTCGGGGTGCAGTTGCGGGGGCAGGACAACAACATCCTCACCCAGATCGGTCTGATCGTGCTGATCGGTCTGGCCGCCAAGAACGCCATCCTGATCGTGGAGTTCGCGCACCAACTCGAGGAAACCGAGCGCAAGGGGCCGGTGGCCGCCGCCGTGGAAGCTTGCCGCCTGCGCCTGCGCCCGATCCTGATGACCGCCTTCGCCTTCATCCTCGGCACGGTGCCGCTGGTGATCGCCACGGGCCCGGGCGCCGAGATGCGTCAGGCGCTCGGAACCGCCGTGTGCTTCGGCATGATCGGCGCCACGGTGTTCGGCCTCTTCCTGACCCCGGTCTTCTACGTGGTGATCCGTAAGCTCCTGATCTGGATCGCGAAAAAGCGCGGGAAGGATCCGCACAACACCACGCCGGACAAGCACGATCCGCACACGGCGCCCTCCCACGCCTGATACGACCCGACAGCCCGGACGCGGATACCGCGCCCGGGCTTCACGTTAGGGGTTGCGCCCCGCAGACCGGAAAGCTAAAGACCCCTCAGCCCGAAAGGGCCGTCGGAGCGTAGCGCAGCCCGGTTAGCGCACTAGTCTGGGGGACTAGGGGTCGGAGGTTCGAATCCTCTCGCTCCGACCATTTCCCCGCCCGGCGACGCCGCAGATTCTCCCCCCAAACCAGTCTCTCGTATACCAACACCGTTTCGTCGACGTCGCGAAACGCGGGGGTATGCGTTTCGTCGCGGTCACGAGGCGTGGGGGATGACAGATCCGCGCCCACTACAACCCTGGGGCGGAACCCCGGGGCGCGGCGTCGGGTTCGGCTCGGGTGAACCGGAGCCGAGCGCCATGACGAGTGCCCCCACCAAGATCGTGACCGTCGCGGACCTGATCGTCGACACCCTCGACCAGGCCGGTATCCAGCGCATCTACGGCATCGTCGGCGACAGCCTGAACGCCCTGACCGAATCGCTGCGGGCGCGCGGGACCATCGATTGGGTCCATGTCCGGCACGAGGAGGTGGCGGCCTTCGCGGCGGGGGCGGACAGTCAGCTCTCGGGCAAGCTCGCGGTCTGCGCCGGGTCGTGTGGACCGGGCCACGTCCACCTGATCAACGGCCTGTACGATTGCCACCGGACCCGCACCCCGGTTCTGGCGATCGCGGCGCATGTCCCCACCGCCGAGATCGGCTCCGGGTATTTCCAGGAGACGCATCCGGGCGAGCTCTTTCGCGAGTGCAGCCATTACTGCGAGATGGTGGGCGACGCCTCGCAACTGCCGCAGGTGCTGGAGAACGCCATGCGGGCGGCGATCGGGATGAGCGGCGTCGCCGTGGTGATCATCCCGGGCGACGTCGCGCTGATGGACGCGCCGACCCGCGGCGTCGCGCCCAATGCCGGGCTGATCCCGCCCCGGCCCATGGTGCGTCCGGCCGAGCCCGAGCTGAACGCCCTGGCCGACCTGCTGAACGGCTCGGAGCGGATCACCCTGCTGTGCGGGCGAGGCTGCGCCGGGGCCCATGCCGAGCTGCTCCAGCTGGCCGAGGCCCTGAAGAGTCCGATCGTCCACGCCCTCGGCGGCAAGGACGTGGTCGAGTACGACAACCCCTACGACGTCGGCATGACCGGGCTGATCGGCTTCGCCTCCGGCTACGCCGCGATGATGTCCTGCGACACCCTGCTGATGCTCGGGACCGACTTCCCCTACCGGCAGTTCTACCCGAAGGACGCCCGCATCGCCCAGGTCGACATCCGCCCGGGCCAGCTCGGGCGACGGTGCAAGCTCGATCTCGGCCTCGTCGGCCATGTCGACGACACCCTGCGGGCGCTGCTGCCGAAGCTGACCCCGAAGACCGAGCGCAAGCATCTCGACGCCGCCCTGAAGCATTACGCCAAGGCGCGGGAAGATCTCGACGACCTCGCCACCGGCGCACCCGCCAAGGGCTGGTTCGGACGCAAGACCGGCCCTCAGCCGATCCACCCGCAATACCTGACCAAGCTCGTCAGCGAGGCGGCCGCCGACGATGCGGTGTTCACCGCCGATGTCGGCACCCCGACGATCTGGGCGGCGCGCTACCTCAAGATGAACGGCCGGCGCCGGCTCATCGGCTCCTGGGTCCACGGCTCGATGGCCAACGCCATGGCGCAGGGCATCGGCGCGCAATCGGCCTATCCCGACCGGCAGGTGGTGTCGCTTTCGGGCGACGGAGGCTTCGCGATGCTGATGGGCGACCTCCTGACCCTGCGCCAGCAAAAATTGCCGCTGAAGATCGTGGTCTACAACAACGGCACCCTCGGCTTCGTCGAGATGGAGATGAAGGCCGCCGGCTACCTCGAGACCGGCGTCACCCTGGACAACCCGGACTTCGCCGCCATGGCCCGCGGCGCCGGCCTCCACGCCGTCCGGGTCGAGGACCCGGCCGAGCTGGAGGCGGCCGTCCACGACGTCCTGGCCCATCCCGGCCCGGCCCTCCTCGACTGCGTCGTGGCCCGCCAGGAACTCTCGATGCCCCCCAAGATCGACGGCCAGCAGGTGAAGGGCTTCAGCCTCTACGTGCTCCGCGCCGTGATGAGTGGGCGCGGGGATTCGGTGCTGGATCTGGCGAAGACGAACCTTTGGCGGTGAGGGCAGGGGCTGCCGAGCCGTAGGAGAAATCGGATGGGTGTCTCCAAGCACATCCACACCCACCGGTTTCCGGACCGCCTGCTTTTAAGCAATGAACAGCCTTGTTTAAATTCGCCCAAAGCATGCAACAGGGCCAAACATCGTTTTAATCCGCAAAAATATTGAAATTCGAACTTTGTTTTTGCAAAGCCATCCAATTATTTCTGCTGGAAAGAACGTGAGATCAACGAATTCCATATTCTGACTTTTGAGGCCTGAAACTTTCTTGGTTAACGATACGTAACCTCCAAGCTGCCGACCTGCGAGCCGCACGTGCATCTCAGGCTGCGAGCAAGGGAGAAGACGTAATGGCTACGATCAATGGCGATGGCGGCAACAACTTCCTGAATGGCACCGAAGAAGAAGATGTGATCAACGGCCTGGGCGGCAACGACACGATCGACTCGATTGATCGTCCGGAAAATATCTTCGCGGGATCAATCAATCCGAGGCGCGACCTCGTCAACGCTGGCACGGGAGACGACTTCGTGACCGGCGGCAAGCTGGATCAGCTTGATGGCGGAGAAGGCAACGACTTCTTACTTCTCAATTTCAATTTCAATGGTCCAGTTGCCGGCTCGGCTCAACCAATATCGTTGACCCTCGATGCAGATGGAACTGGCACGGCATCTGACGGCACCTTCATCACCGGCTTTGAGTCAGTGAACTTCAACCTGTCCGATATCGGCAACAACGTCGTGAACACCGGCAACGTCCAGGCTCAGATCACGGGTGGAAACGGGAACGACACGCTCACAACGGGATCCTCGGACGACTTCGTATTCGGGGGCGGCGGCAACAACATCATCTCGACCGGTAGCGGCAATGATACGATCAGTGCCGGCTCGGGGAATGACACGGTGCTCGGCGGTGATGGCGACGACACCTTCGGCGTCAACGTTTACACCGACGGCAGCGACCAGGTGAACCTTGGGGCGGGAAATGACACGGTCCGTTTCGATCGCTTCGATGGCGGCACCGGCAACGTCCGGCTGACCTTCACTTCGGCTGAAGTTGGTAACGGCAACACCAATGACGGTGGAAGCGCGGCAAACCAGGATGGGGGCCTTGCTGTCCGTGTCCAAGCCGAAGATGCGGACGGCAACCTTACTGGAGCGGTTTCCCGCTACGATGATGAGGGCATGACCTTCGTTGCCGGAACGCAGGGGGTCACCTTCGATGTCCGTGACCTCGTATCAGGTGCGGCGCGCGGCAACACCTTCGAGGGCGTCGTACTCGGAACCAACGGGAACGACGCACTGACGTTCTTCCCGCCTTTCCGCGCTGGGCAGGACTTCTACTACAACGCAGGGCAGGGCGATGACACGATCACCGCCGGGGCTGGCAACGACTTCCTGGTCGGTGGTCTCGGAAACGACCAGATGTTTGGCGGCGGTGGTAACGACACCTACATCGTCGACTCTTTGCGCGATGTCGTGACTGAAGCAGACAGTGGGGGTACCGATACCATCCTGACAGGCTTGGGTCGGTATGTACTTGCAGCGAATGTCGAGAACCTGACCTACACCGGTCAGGGGAACTTCACCGCCGTCGGCAACGACCTGGACAACCGCGTAACCGGCGGCGGCGGCAATGACATCATCCGCAGTGGCGCCGGCAGCGATACGATCATCGGCAACGGTGGTGACGATACCCTCGACGGAGGTACAGGTATCGACACGATGGTCGGGGGTGCCGGTAACGACGCCTACATCGTCGACAATGTTGGAGACGTCGTCGACGAGACAGGCGCGACGGGCATCGACAGCGTCGGCAGCTCAGTGAGCTACACGCTTGGTACCAACGTCGAGAATATGTCCCTCATCGGCATGGGTGCCATCAACGGCACCGGGAACGAACTCGACAATCGGGTCCTTGGAAACGACGCTGCAAACGTGCTCGTTGGTGGCGGCGGAAATGATCAGCTGATTGGGGCTGGCGGTGACGACACCCTACGTGGCGGCACAGGCAATGACTCCCTGAGCGGCGGCTCCGGCAACGACATCATTGCGGGTGATGCTGGAAACGACGTCATCACAGGTGGTCTTGGTGCTGACCGCCAGGGTGGCGGTGCAGGGGATGATACCTTCGTCATCGATTTTGGCGACTTGGCCATACGGGGCGCTACCGATCTGATCGTGGACTTCCAGGGCGCAGGCCAAGCCGGGGGCGATGTGATCCGCTTCAGCGGCTTTGCTGCAGACTCGACCCTGGAACTGGTTGGCACCTCGGGCAACGCGCGGGTGTACGAAGTGCAGGACGGTGCGGGTGTGTCCGAGGGACAGCTTCTGATCAGCGCAGGTGGTACGCTGGGTCAGGTGCTCACCACGAGCGACTACGCCTTCGCCTGAACCTCGGAAGGGACCCGGCTTGGTCCGGGTCCCTTACTTTGGAGCACCCGGACGCAGAACAGCAACGTCCACTTCGCCAATCACCCGCTCAAAAGTGGATCAGCAAGAACCACCCGACCTTGTCGGACTCTCTGCGCCCTCAGTGATTTGAAAGTGGATCGACACAGGGTTTGCCAAAGATCGGCCCGCCATCCGCGCGAAGACCGGGCCGGGTGGAAAGCCTCAGTCCGCTTTTGAGACGGTCGCATAAGGAGTTGCCGTCGGATCACAGGATGCGAGCCCGGTCAGGAGAGCGATTGTTTTGACCAGCCCGTTCTTTGTCGAAACGCTTTTGCAAAGCACGGCAGAGGCCGAGCCGGACCGTGCCTTCGAGTTCTGGCAGGACTCGATATCGGCACTGAGCGGTGTCGACATCTGGGGGGCAAAGCAAGCGCGCGCAGGGTGATGTGTCGACGTCCCCAGCCTTCGATGACGAACTGCGCCTCCTTGACCGTTCGGCGGCCTGAATTATTGAGGCAAGTCATTCATATCTTGGATGATCCTGTACCCGATCAACTGTACCAACCTCTTCAAAGTCAATGTCGGTCAAAGCACCAAGCTCGCATTGAACGTTTCGTCGCTGAACGGCAGGCGGAAGCGAATCGCGATGACGGTGTCCTCGACGCGGACCACGGTGGCGAAGCGCTTGCCGGCCGTCACGGCGGCGCCGACGATGGCGGCGGGGGTGGCGCGGAAGAGTTGGATCTTGGCGCCGGTCCTGGACAGGTCCAGGATTTCGCCGTGCAGCATTTCACCGGTTGTGATCGCGTCGTCGGCGAAGCGCACCTGCACCTCGCGGTGTTCCGGCACCAGGCGCAGGGCCTCGCGCTGCTCGGTGGTCCATCCGGCCCGGGTGGTCTTCCAGGCCAGCCGTGCGGTGATGCGCTTGCGGCGCTCCTCGTTGAGCGTCGGGTGCAGGGTCAGGCCGTTCGGGTTCCGCGCGGTGATCCGGCCGGGGACGGCGCCGATGCCGTCGAGATAGCACACCGCCTCGGCGAGCAGCTGGCCCGGGGCCTGGGTGAACACGGTCAGGGTTTGCAGATCGTTGGCCTGCGGATCATTCGGCTGCGGATCGTCGGCTTTCAGCTCGGTGAACTGCGCCGTGCAGGTGAATTCGGGGCCGTCGGCGACCATGATGCGGCCGGACAGGATCGTGGGTGCGTCCATGGATCGGATGTCGCCAGAGGGGAGGGGCAGGGCTCGGCCGCACCGGCCGGGATTTCTGGGGGAAATGAGACGCGTGCGGAAACCGAAAATCTAGCCGAAATCTTGCCGGCGGTCCTATTTTCGAACCGGGTTTCCTGTTCTTGGGCCGGCGCTCATCAGGCGGGTCGTCCGACCGGTCACGATTCTGGTCCCGGTCAGGGGTGTAGCCCCGGTCACGCTGCGGCCCGGGCGCGGTCGGCCCGGAGGAAGTCCCGGGCGGCCTCGGGGGTGAGGGGCTGGCTGAACAGGAAGCCCTGCACTTCGCTGCAACCCTCACCGCGGACGCGTTCGAGCTGCTCCGGCGTCTCCACCCCCTCGGCCACGATGGCCATGCCGAGGCGGTCGCCGAGGCCGACCACCGCGCGCACGATGGCGGCGGCGTCCGGCTCGGCGATGTCGCGGATGAAGGTGCGGTCGATCTTGATCTCGTCGAACGGGAAGTGGCGCAGGTAGCTCAGCGACGCGTATCCGGTGCCGAAATCATCGAGGGCGATCTTCACGCCCTGCGCCCGCAGGCGGTGCAGCGTCGCCACCGCGGCCTCCGGGTCCTTCATCAGGGCGCTTTCGGTGACTTCGAGCCTGAGCCGGCTGGCCGACAGCCCGGCCGCGTCCAGCGCCTGCCGCACCGCCTGTTCGAGGCCGTCGCGCACCTGCACCGGCGACACGTTGACGGCGACCCGGATCGCCTCGGGCCAGGCCATCGCCTCGCGGCAGGCCTCGGTCAGGGCCCAGCTACCGAGCGCCACGATCAGGCCGGTCTCCTCGGCCACCGGAATGAACTCGGCGGGCGCGATCACCCCGTGCTCGGGATGGCGCCAGCGCATCAGCGCCTCGCAGCCCGTGACCGTGTCGGTGGCGACGTCGACGACCGGCTGGTAGGCCAGGAAGAAGTCGCCGCGCCGGATCGCCTCTTTCATCTCGAAGGCCAGGCCCTGGCGCCGCGAATGGCGCGCGGCCAGGGCCGGGGCGAAGCGCCGATAGGTATCGCGCCCGAGGGTCTTGGCCTCGTAGAGCGCGATGTCGGCCCGGCGCAGCAGGGCATCGGCGCTGATGCGCTCGCGCCAGGCCAGGGCCGACCCGATGCCGACGCCGACCGCGACGCTCATGCCGTCGATCTCGATCGGCTCGCCGAGGGCCGCGATGATGCGGGCCGCCACCGCGTCGGCTTCCGCGAAACCGGCGGCCTCCTCTCCGAAACCGGCGGCAGCCTGTTCCAAACCGGCGGGACTCTGTTCCAGACCGGCGGAAGCCTGCAGCACCACCGCGAACTCGTCGCCGCCGAGGCGCGCCACGGTGTTGGACGCGCCCGCCGCCCGGCGCAGCCGTTCGGCCACCACGCAAAGCAGGCGGTCGCCGCCCTCGTGGCCGAGGGTGTCGTTGACCACCTTGAAGCCGTCGAGATCGCAGGCCAGCACCACCGCCGGATGCGGGCCGTGCTCGGCCTGCGCCACCGCCTGTTCGAGGCGCTGGCGGAACAGGCGGCGGTTCGGCAGCCCGGTGAGGTCGTCGTGCAGGGCCATGTGGGCGACCCGCGCCTCGGCCTCGCGCCGATGGGTGATGTCGATCTGGGTGCCGACCGCCCGCAGGGCGAGCCCCTGCGGATCGTGATCGACCACCCGCCCGCGGGTGAGCACCCAGACCGCGCTGCCGTCGCTGCACACCACGCGGTGCTCGCACTCGAAGGCGAGGGTGGCGCCCCGGATGTGCTCGATCATCACCGCGCTCAGGCGGTCGCGATCGTCCGGATGGATGATGTGCTCCATCGGCTGGCGCGTCTCGACGGTGTCGCCGGCATAGCCGAGCCGGGCGAGCCAGGCGCGCGACACCCAGATCCGCCCGGTGACGAAATCCCAGTCCCAGATCCCCTCGACGCCGCTGTCGAGGGCGAGGGCGAGCCCGTCCTGGCCCGGCCGCATCGGACCTTCCCCGACGCGCGGGGCCGCCTCCGCCTCGCGCCCGAGCAGCCACGCCGACAGCCGCGGCGCCAGGGACCAGGCCGTGCTCATGTTCGGCGCCCTCCCGCGGTCGCTGTCGTCGTCGCGCTCGCCTGCAAAACTCAGGACCCTGCCGGTCATGCCGATGTCCTCGTCGGGTTTCTGGCCGAATTCATCGTTGACGTCGGCGCGCGCTCGGGCGGTCGTCCCGCCCCGCGCAGCGCATGGGGATTGCTGCCAAACGTGCCGCCATCCAGACCCCTCCCGGCAGGTGGACACCTGCAACCTGGAGCATTTATCCCGGCCAGGAATTAAGGGTTCATGAAGCCGGCCAGCTTTCGCGGTCTTTCATTTTGTATTCGAGTGGCCTCAATTTTTTTTGTATAACATATGTCGGACAATTCCCGGAACCGGGGATGGACATACTTTGATCTATGACAAAGAGGCTTCTGAAATCCGACCCTCTGTCGCGGCTTACTGCAGCTCATACAAAAACGTATCGCCACCTTTGATACAGTTCCTGTTCAGCGGGCTAGGACCCGTGTCCGAAGACACGCGACCGATATCGACATCTGAGTTTCCGGGAGCACGACTTGCGACGGACTTGATCTCGGACGAGGCCGTACGACCGGAAGCTGTCCATCCCCACCGTGCGCAGGCGCCGAAGCTCCGTGGCCGGGACGGGCGTCTCCACAACGCAGCCCGGAACGGCCGAATGCGCTTTCCCCCGTGGCGCGGGATGGTCTAAACCGGGACCCAGAGTAGAACATTTCCAAGGCGGTCGGCGGCAGGCAATGCCGGGCGCGCGGGGCCAGGATTCATCCAGGACACATCATGCGCATCGGACTGTTCGTGCCGTGCTACGTCGACGCCTTCGAGCCGGAGGTGGGCATCGCCACCCTGGAGCTGCTCGAGCGCTTCGGCCTCGACGTCCAGTATCCCTTCGACCAGACCTGCTGCGGCCAGCCGATGACCAACACCGGCTGCCACGCCGAGGCGGCCGCCACCGAGGCCCTGTTCGTCAAGAATTTCTCCGGGTTCGACTACGTGGTGGCCCCCTCCGGCTCCTGCGTGCATCAGGTGCGCGAGCATCTGACGGCGATTCCGCAGACCGACGCGGTCAAGGCGGTGCGGGCCAAGACCTTCGAGCTGGTCGAGTTCCTGCACGACATCCTCAAGGTCGAGGAATTCCCCTGGGCCGAGTTCCCCCACAAGGTCGGCTACCACGGCAATTGCAACGCGCTCCGGGGTATCCACCACGCCCGCCCGTCCGAGCTGAACGCGCCGTTCTTTTCCAAGCCCCTCGACCTCCTCAAGAAGGTCAAGGGCATCGAGATCGTGGCCCCGGCCCGGCCCGATGAATGCTGCGGCTTCGGCGGCACCTTCTCGGTGTTCGAGCCCGCCGTCTCGGCCAAGATGGGCTACGACAAGGTGGCGGACCACGCCCAGGCCGGAGCCGAATACGTGGTCTCGGCCGATTCCTCCTGCATGATGCACCAGAAGGGCTGCGCCGAACGCCTCGGCGTGCCGCTCAAGTACATCCACATCGCCCGCATCCTCAATGGAGCGACCGCATGAGCGCGTCAGACGAACTCCGTCCCCGTGACGATGCGCGCCGCGACGGCGTGATCCATCCCGAGGTGCTGGCCGGCAGCGACGAGAGCGAGCGGGGCCAGGACGGCCAGCGCCTCCAGCACGCCGAGGGCGCCTCGCGGCCGATCTCGGCCAAGGCCATCTCCCCGAAGGCCCCCCGCGAGCCCCAGCCCCGCGGCGCCAAGATCCGGGGCGACCGGCCGATCGACCAGGCCGAGGCGGCCGAGCGCTTCCTCGCCGCACCGCTGCACCAGAAGGCGCACGACGCCCGGCTCTGGGATCTGCGCACCAAGCGCGACACCGCCGCCTTCGGCATCCCCGAATGGGAGGAGCTGCGCGAGCTGGCCTCGCAGATCAAGACGCACACCCTGGCGAACCTCGACCGCTACCTCGAGCAGTTCGAGGCCCAGGCCAAGGCCAACGGCGTTCACGTGCACTGGGCCGCCGACGGGGCCGAGCACAACCGCATCGTCCACGGCATCCTCAAGGATCACGGAGCGAAATCGCTGATCAAGTCGAAGTCGATGCTCACCGAGGAATGCGGCTTCCGGCACTACATGGCCGGCACCGGCATCGAGGTGATCGAGACCGACCTCGGCGAGCGCATCCAGCAGCTCGACAACGAGGAGCCGAGTCACGTGGTGGTGCCGGCCGTGCACAAGACCCGCTTCGACGTGGCCGAGGTCTTCTCCCGCACCATGGGGACCGACCCCGAGAACGACGACGCCCACTACCTCGCCGAGAGCCAGCGCATGCACACGCGCCCGCTCATCCTGGAGGCGGATGCGGGGCTGACCGGCTGCAACTTCGCCATCGCGGAGACCGGCACGGTGGTGACCTGCACCAACGAGGGCAATGCCGATCTCTCGGGTAACGTCCCGAAGCTCCAGATCCACTCCATCGGCATCGAGAAGCTGATCCCGCGCATCGAGCATCTCGGGGTGTTCCTGCGCCTGCTCTCGCGCTCGGCTCTGGGCTCGCCGATCACCCAGTACACCTCGCATTTCCGCGCGCCCCGCAAGGGCACCGAGATGCACATGGTGCTGGTCGATAACGGCCGCTCCGAGCGCCTCGGCATGGAGGAGTTCTGGACCTCGCTGAAATGCATCCGCTGCGGCGCCTGCATGAACACCTGTCCGGTCTACCGGCGCTCGGGCGGCCTTTCCTACGGCGCCACCTATTCGGGGCCGATCGGGCTGATCATCGACCCGACCTTCAACAAGCGGAAATACTCGACCCTGCCGTTCTCCTCGACGATGAACGGCAGCTGCACCAATGTCTGCCCGGTGAAGATCAACATCCACGAGCAGATCTTCGCCTGGCGCAAGGTCCTGGCCGAGGAGCACCAGATCCCGCTCCTGAAGCAGGGCATGATGAAGGCGGCGGGCCAGGTGCTGAGCCGCCCCGCCACCTACCGGGCCGCCATCGGCGCCGCCGATTCCGCCCTCAAGGTGCTGCCGCGCTTCGCCGTCTACAACCCGCTCAACACCTGGGGGAAGGGCCGCGAGATGCCCGAGGCCCCGCGCCAGACCTTCCATGCCTGGTACAAGCAGAACCGCATGGGCAAGGCCGACCCCAAGAGCGTCGGCAGCAAGAGTTCGGGCAGCAAAATTTCGGACGGTGTGAAATGAGCGTCCGCGAAGCCACCCTCGCGCGCATCCGCCAGAACCGGCCGGCGGGCGACTATCCGCTGCCGGACGTGCCGCTGTTCGCGCCGCTCGTCGGCGACGACCACGTGGCCGAGTTCGGCGAGCGCCTGAAGCGCATGGGCGGCCGGCTGGCCGAGGTGGTCCCGGGCGCCGATCCCTTCGCCAGCGTGCGCGAGCGCCTCGACGGCGCGGCGGTCATCGCCTCGGCCGTCCCGGAGATCGCGGGCAACCGGGACCTGCGCGCCGTGGCCCGGCCGCAGGACCTCGCCGACGTCGACGTCGCCATCGTGCGGGCGGTGTTCGGGGTCGCCGAGACCGGCTCGGTGCTGTTCACGCAAGCCGAGCTGCAGGTGAATGCGGTCGCCTACCTCGCCCAGCACCTGATCGTGCTCCTCGACCCCGCCGACATCCTGGTGAACATCCAGGCGGCCTACCGCCGCCCGGATTTCGCCCGCGCCGATTACGCCGTGCTCCACACCGGCCCCTCGGCCACCGCCGACATCGAGGGCGTGCTGATCCACGGCGCGCAGGGCGTGCGCTCGCTCACGGTGATCCTGGTGCCGCGCCGGGACTGAAGCCTCGTCGCTTTGCGTGCGGCGAGGCTCGATTTGTCGCGTCAGGCCATCGCCATCGCCGTCTGCAATGGGGACGGAACGAGCTTACGCATCCGCTTGGCCAGATTGGTTGGCGCGTTGCAGATCGTAACCAGACGCCAGACAATCGACCATCCGTCCTCGACCATCGCCTTGGTGAAGGAGAAATTCGCCTGCGTCGGCTGCCGGACGCCGTTCTGGTCGCTGAGATAGTACTGCCAAACCGAGTAGGGATTCGGCGTCGGCTCAGTGAAGCTCTGGGCGAGGCGATAGAACCCCGCCGGATAGGGAATTCCGGTCCGGCCCGTGAATGGGGCAGGGTGGTATTGGGCGATCGAATTGACGATCTCGTTCTGATCGAACGTGATCTGGGTATAAAAAAAATTCGGATCGGCTTGATACAGGTACTGCATGATGTTGGCGACAGTGTTTCCCTTCGTGTTCGCAAGATCGACTTCGGTGCGGTAGAAAACACCGACGACACTGAATGAAACGCTCATGGACGATTCCTCGCGGCAGCAGTGATCGGCGTCAGGCCACTGCCGGTGCAGCACGACGTTTCCTCATTCGTGTCAGCCAGGAAGGGAGGTTCCCGCGAATGCATTGGATGACACCTCAAGTTTTATTTATTCGCGTTGTTTCGCAACTTGAGATTTACAGTTTCTAAAAAACGTCCCAGAAACGATCGAGATATCGGCACTCGCTCCCGGTCCGATCTCAGAATCCAACCCGCTCGGGCGCTCCCGCAGGCCCGAACCTTGCTATGCTGAGAGATAGGAAACGTCGCCGAAGGAGCGGATGGTGCGCTATCAACTGGGCTGCAATTTATCCTACAACATCCTCTCGGACACGACCTTCATCTTCAATCTTGAAGTGGCGCGCCTGCGCAGCGTCGAGATTCTCAGTGAAAGCTTGACGCTGAGCCCCGACCTCAAGCGCGACATCTACATCACGCCCGACCTTCAGAACCGCTATCTCGGCGTCAACGTCCCGGTCGGGCAGTTCGCGTTGGAATACAACGCCGAGGTCGATCTGACCGTGCACCGGGCCGACCCGGCGACGGTGAACGAGACCCCGATCGCGCAACTGCCCCTCGACATCCTGCCGTTCCTGCTGCCGAGCCGCTTCGTCTCGTCCGACCGGCTGACGCCGTTCGCGCTGGCCGAGTTCGGCGCGCTGCCGAAGGGCCACCAGCGCGTCAACGCGATCTGCAACTGGATTCACGACCACCTGACCTATCAGCCGGGTTCCAGCGACGGCGAGACCACGGCGCATGAGAGCCTGCTGAAGCGGGCCGGCGTCTGCCGCGACTTCGCGCATATCGGCGCCGCCTTCTGCCGGGCGCTCGGCATCCCGGCCCGCTTCGTCAGCTGCTACGCCCACGGCCTCGTGCCGAGCGATTTCCACGCGGTGTTCGAGGCCTATCTCGACGGGCGCTGGTGGCTGTTCGACGCCACACGGCAGGCCGACCTCGACGGGCTGGTGCGCATCGGCGTCGGCCGCGATGCCGCCGAGATCGCGTTCTCGACCCCCTGGGGCAACATGCAGCCGGTCAACCAGCAGATCCGGATCAGCCGCTCGGACGGGCAGGGCAGCCCGCCCCAGCGCACCGTCGACGCGATCTCCACGGAGGAGCCGGCCCCGCACGCGGGCGCGGCCTGAGGCGTCACAGGATGCGGTGATCCCCGGTTCCCCTGCCGGCGGGCGTACCGTACCCCTTGTGGCGAGCGGCGCGGCGCGGCCCATTCGCGGCTGCGTTCGAGGATGCGAATGTCTGTCCTTCAGGAGAGGGTCGAGCCATGGCCTATCGTCACATCGTCGGTCCACGCACCCACGTCTTCGCCGATCTCGCGACCCTGATGGCCAAGGCGACGCCGGTGCGCTCCGGCGACCGGCTCGCCGGCGTGGCGGCGGAATCGGCCGAGGAGGAGATGGCGGCGCGCTGGTGCCTCGCCGAGGTGCCCCTGCGCGAGATCCTGGCCCGGCCGCTGATTCCCTACGAGGACGACGACGTCACCCGGCTGATCCTCGACACCCACGACGTGCCGGCCTTCGCGGACATCGCCCATCTCACGGTCGGCGACTTTCGCGAATTCCTGCTCACGGCCACGTCCGAGACCCTGGCGCGGATCGCGCCGGGCATCACCCCGGAAATCGCGGCGGCGGTCAGCAAGATCATGCGCAATCAGGACCTGATCCTGGTGGCGCGCAAGTGCCGGGTGGTCACGCGCTTTCGCAACACCATCGGGCTGCCGGGGCGCCTCGCGGTGCGGCTGCAGCCGAACCACCCCACCGACGATGCCGCCGGCATCACCGCCTCGATCCTCGACGGCCTGTCCTACGGCTGCGGCGACGCGGTGATCGGCCTGAACCCGGCCTCCGATTCGGTCTCGACCCTGAGCGGGCTGCTCCGCCTCTTCGACGACCTGATCCGCCGCCTGGAGATCCCGACGCAGGGCTGCATCCTCACCCACGTCACCACCACGATCGAGGCGATGAACCGGGGCCTGCCGGTCGATCTGGTGTTCCAGTCGATCGCCGGCACGCAAGGGGCCAATGCCAGCTTCGGCGTGACCCTGCCGATCCTCCGGGAGGCGCACGAGGCGGCGCTGGCCCTCAAGCGCGGCACAATCGGCGACAACTGCATGTATTTCGAGACCGGGCAGGGCTCGGCCCTCTCGGCCGGCCAGCACCACGGCATCGATCAGCAGACCCTGGAGGCGCGGGCCTACGCGGTGGCGCGCCCGTTCCGGCCGCTGCTCGTCAACACCGTGGTGGGCTTCATCGGGCCGGAATACCTCTACGACGGCAAGGAGATCATCCGGGCCGGGCTGGAGGACCATTTCTGCGGCAAGCTCATGGGCGTGCCGCTGGGAGTGGACGTCTGCTACACCAACCACGCCGAGGCCGACCAGAACGACATGGACACCCTGCTGACCCTGCTGGGGACGGCGGGCTGCAACTTCGTCATGGGCATTCCGGGGGCCGACGACGTGATGCTGAACTACCAGTCGACCTCGTTCCACGACTCGCTCTACCTGCGCGAGGTGCTGGGCCTGAAGCGCGCCCCGGAATTCGAGGCCTGGCTCGCGCAGATCGGGCTCACCGACGCGGACGGCACCCTGCTGCCGGAGGGGCCGAGCGCCCGCCTCATCGCCGCCGCCCCCGGCCTGGACGATCGGGGGATGGCCGCATGAGCGACGATCACACCACGACGGACGCCGATCCCTGGGCCCGCCTCGCGCGGCTTACCCCCGCCCGCATCGGACTCGGACGGGTCGGCTCCGGCCTGCCGACCCGCGAGGTGCTGCGCTTCGGCCTCGCCCACGCCCAGGCCCGCGACGCCGTGCACACGCCTCTCGACGGGGAGACGGTCAGGGCCGGCATCGCGGCGCTCGGCTTCGACACCCTGGCGCTGGCCTCCGCCGCGCCGGACCGGGCGACCTACCTGCGCCGCCCCGACCTCGGCCGTGCCCTCGGGGACGAGGCGCAGGCCGCCCTCGCGGCCCGGGGCGACGGGCCGGTCGACCTCGCCCTGGTGGTCGCGGACGGGCTCTCGGCGCGGGCGGTGCACGAGGGCGCGGCCGGCTTCCTCGCCGCCTTCCAGCCGCACATCGCGCGCGCCAGCTGGCGCCTCGCCCCCGTCGTGGTGGCGACGCAAGCCCGGGTCGCCCTCGGCGACGGCATCGGCGCCGCGCTTGAGGCCCGCGCCGTGGTGGTGATCATCGGCGAACGGCCCGGCCTGTCCTCGCCGGACAGCCTCGGGCTCTACCTCACCTTCGACCCGCGGGTGGGGCGCTCGGATGCCGAGCGCAACTGCATCTCGAACGTGCGCCCGGCCGGGCTCTCGCACGAACTGGCCGCCTTCAAGCTCGACTGGCTGCTGACCCAGGCCTTCGCCCTGGGGATCTCGGGCGTGTCCCTGAAGGACGGCAGCGGGCCGGCCCTGGAGGCGGCGCCGGACCCGACGAAGCTCGGGCCCGGCCCGACGGGGCAGCCGCCCGCCTGAAGGCCCGGCCAAGCTCCGCCAAGACGCCGGAGCGCGAAAACCGCTGCGGGCGCAGGTTGTTCGGAAGGTTTTCCGCACCAAAGCGTGGCTGTGGCGGGGTCGCAACACCCTGAAAGCATCCCGACTTTGCCTTGGGAGACCCCTTTCGCCGCCGCGATCCCGCCATAAACCGGGACCACCTCAGCAAGCGCGGTAAACGATAGTCCCCCCAACGCTTTACCGCGGAGTTCAGACGCTTTCCGAGAAACGGTCCGGTGGGACCGCGCGCCGTGGGTTTCCCCGGAACGCACCCACCTGTCCGCGGTCGCCCCGAGCTCACCCATGCGGATCAGGCCGGGGCGGCGAGACACCACGATGGACGCGCGTAAAACCGACAAGTCGAAGCTTCCGAGCCGCCATGTCACGGAGGGGCCCGAGCGCGCCCCCCACCGCTCGTACCTCTACGCCATGGGCCTCACCCGCGAGCAGATTCACCAGCCGCTGGTGGGCGTCGCCTCGTGCTGGAACGAGGCCGCGCCCTGCAACATCTCGCTGATGCGCCAGGCGCAGGCGGTCAAGAAGGGCGTCTCGGCCGCCAACGGCACCCCGCGCGAGTTCTGCACCATCACGGTGACGGACGGCATCGCCATGGGCCATGCCGGCATGCGCGCCTCGCTGCCCTCCCGCGAGGTCATCGCCGATTCGGTCGAGCTGACCATGCGGGGCCACGCCTACGACGCCCTCGTGGGGCTGGCCGGCTGCGACAAGTCCCTGCCCGGCATGATGATGTCGATGGTGCGCCTCAACGTGCCGGCGATCTTCATCTATGGCGGCTCGATCCTGCCCGGCTCCTTCCGGGGTCGCCCGGTGACGGTGCAGGACCTGTTCGAGGCCGTCGGCAAGGTCGCGGTCGGCGACATGTCCCTCGACGATCTCGACGAGCTGGAGCAGGTCGCCTGTCCCTCGGCCGGAGCCTGCGGCGCGCAGTTCACCGCCAACACCATGGCGACCGTCTCCGAGGCCATCGGCCTGGCGCTGCCCTATTCGGCCGGCGCCCCGGCGCCCTACGAGATCCGCGACAGATTCTGCATGACCGCGGGCGAGAAGGTGATGGAGCTCATCGCCAAGAACATCCGCCCGCGCGACATCGTCACCCGCAAGAGCCTGGAGAACGCGGCGGCCGCCGTCGCGGCCTCGGGCGGCTCCACCAACGCCGCCCTGCACCTGCCGGCGATCGCCCACGAATGCGGCATCAAGTTCGACCTGTTCGACGTCGCCGAGGTGTTCAAGCGGACGCCCTACATCGCCGACCTGAAGCCGGGCGGGCGCTACGTCGCCAAGGACATGTTCGAGGTCGGCGGCATCCCGCTCCTGCTCAAGACGCTGCTGGATCACGGCTTCCTGCACGGCGACTGCATGACCGTGACCGGCCGCACCATGGCGGAGAACATGGAGAAGGTGCATTGGAACCCGGACCAGGACGTGGTCCGCTCCGCCGCCACGCCCCTGACGCCGACCGGCGGCGTCGTCGGCCTGCGCGGCAACCTCGCCCCCGAGGGCGCCATCGTGAAGGTGGCGGGCATGTCGGAGGACAAGCAGGTCTTCACCGGCCCGGCCCGCGTCTTCGACGGCGAGGAGGCCTGCTTCGAGGCGGTCCAGAAGCGCACCTACCGGGAAGGCGAGGTGCTGGTCATCCGCTACGAGGGTCCGAAGGGCGGCCCCGGCATGCGCGAGATGCTGTCCACCACCGCCGCCCTCTACGGGCAGGGGATGGGCGACAAGGTCGCGCTGATCACCGACGGACGCTTCTCGGGCGCCACCCGCGGCTTCTGCGTCGGCCATGTCGGTCCCGAGGCGGCGATCGGCGGCCCGATCGGCCTGATCCAGGACGGCGACGTCATCACCCTCGACGCCATCAAGGGCACGCTCGACGTGGCCGTGACCGACGAGGAATTCGCCAAGCGCCGGGCCGCCTGGACCCCGCGCACCAACTCGGCCACCTCCGGCTACCTGTGGAAGTACCAGCAGACCGTCGGTCCGGCGGTGAACGGCGCGGTGACCCATCCGGGCGGCGCCGAGGAGACGCACACCTATGCGGACATCTAGGACAGCCCACGGCCGCGCCCTGCGGCCGGTCCGGGCCGCCCGGGATCGGCCGCTGGCGCTGCGCGTCCGTCGGCTCGCGGCGGCGGCGGGGCTCGTGTTCCTCGGCGCCGGTCCGGCGATGGCGCTCGACGCCACCGTGCGGACACCCGTGCCGACCGGCAACTATCGCAGCGCCCGCGAGGCCCTGCGCACGGGCGTGCGTGACTACAATGCCGGCGACAAGGTCGGCGCCGCCCGCGCCCTCGAATATGCCGCTGACCAGGGCCATGCCCTGGCGCTGTGGAAGCTCGGCCGCATGTATGCGGAGGGCGACGGCGTGCCCCACGACGACCTCAAGGCGTTCGAGTTCTTCTCGCGCATCGCCGACGATCCGACCGACGAGGGGCCGGATGCCCAGAACTCGGGCGTGGTCGCGAGCGCCTTCACGGCGCTCGGGGCCTACTTCCTCGACGGGATCAAGGGCACCTACGTGCGCCCGAATCCCGAGCGCGCCTACGACATGTTCAACTATGCCGCCTCGTATTTCGGCGACCCGAACGCGCAGTACAATCTCGGCCGCCTCTACCTCGACGGCACCGGCGTCGACACCGATGCGCGCCAGGCCGCGCGCTGGTTCAACCTCGCCGCCGAGAAGGGTCATGCCCCGGCCCAGGCCCTGCTGGGCCAGCTCCTGGTCAACGGCCAGGGCGTGCCGGCCCAGCGCGCCCGCGGGCTGATGTGGCTGTCGATGGCCCGCGACGCCGCACAAGGGCGCAAGGACGACTGGATCGTCGCACTCTACGAGAAGGTCTGGGCCTCGGCGAGCGAGGAGGACCGCGCCGCCGCGATGGAGCAGGCCTCCCAGGCCAGCGCGCAGGTCACCGGCTCGGCCCGCCGCCGCCGCTGACCCGCGCGGGATCGAATCGATCCCGCTGCGAATTCGAGCGGAACCGTCAGTTCGCGCTCGTCCGCGCCGCCAGGGCGGTGACGAAGGACGGCCGCGCCAGGATGGCGTCGACATAGGCCGCCAGCTTGGGCCAGCGCCCGGCATCGACCCGCTCGCCCGCCAGATGCAGGTTGTGGAAACCCGTCACCACCGAGATGTCCGCGATGCTGAAGGCATCACCGACGAGGTAGGGCCCGTCGATCTGCGCCTCCAGGTAATCGTAGATGGGCGGCAGTTCCTCGGTCAGCGCCTTGGTGACGGCGGCCTCGTCGCCGGGCTTGCCCTGCATCTTCGGCTTCACGACCCGGTTGGCGAACGGCTTGATGATCACGTCGAACATCTCGGTATCGCCGTACTTGTCGAACCAGATCGCGCGGCCGAGCGCCTTGGCGTCGGTCGGGTACAGCGCCGGGCTCGGAACCTTCGCTTCGAGATAGGTCAGGATTGCCGAGGAATCGGCGAGCAGGAAGCCGTCATCGTCGAAAGCCGGGATCTTGCCGAGCGGACTCGCCGCCTGGAAGGCCGGATCCGTGTCGTGGAAGAACAGCGGGATGTGCTCGAAATCCTGGCGCTTCTCGGCCAGGGCGACGAGGACCTTGCGGACGTAGGGCGAATAACCGGTGCCGTAGAGTTTCACGCGGGGGTTTCTCCTGGTGGATGGGGAAGCGTCTGCGCATAGAGACAGCGTGGCCCAACCCCCGGGGGAGCCGTTCGTTCGCTCACGCGTTGGTGAGTTCCACCGTCACCGGTACGTGGTCGGAGGGCTTCTCCAGGCCGCGCAGGTGCTTTTGCACCGAGGCCGAGACCAGCCGGTCGGCGGCCTGAGGCGAGAGCAGCAGGTGGTCGATGCGGATGCCGGCATTCCGGTTCCAGGCGCCGGCCTGATAGTCCCAGAAGCTGTAGAGGCCCGGCCGCGGATCGCAGGCGCGGACCGCATCCGTGAAGCCCTCGGCCAGGAGGGCGCGGAACGCCGCCCGGCTCTGTGGCAGGAACAGCGCGTCCGCGCGCCAGGCCTCGGGATCGGCGGCGTCCTCGGGCTCCGGGATGACGTTGTAGTCACCGGCCAGGACCAGCGCCTCCTCGGTCTCGCGCAGAGCCCGCGCGTGGGCGCGCAGGCGCTCCAGAAAGCCGAGCTTGTAGGGGTATTTCGGGGTGTCGACCGGGTTGCCGTTCGGCAGGTAGATCGAGGCGACGCGGACCGGCCGCACGCCCTCGCCGGAGATCAGCGCCTCGATGTAGCGGGCCTGCTCGTCGGTGTCGTCGCCCGGCAGGCCGCGGCGGATCTCGGACATGGCGAGCGGTGCCCGGACCAGCAGGGCGACTCCGTTATAGGCCTTCTGACCGAGGGTCTCGACCGCGTAACCCGCCGCCTCGATCTCGGCCCGGGGAAAGCCCTCGTCCTGACATTTCAGCTCCTGCAGGCAGACCACGTCCGGCTTGGCGTCGTCGAGGAACCCGACGAGGTGCCCGACGCGCTGCTTGATCGAGTTGACGTTCCAGGTGGCGATCCGCATGGGCAGGGGGTCTCTGAGGGCGTTTGCGCGCGAAGGTCCGTCATCGGGCCTTCGCTTCCGGCTGGCAAGGCTTGAGGCGGGCAAGGCGCGGGCAAGGCTTGAGGCGGGCAAGGCTTGAGGCGGGCAAGGCTTGAGGCGGGCAAGGCTTGAGGCGGGCAAGGCTTGAGGCGGGCAAGGCTCAAGCGCGCAAGGCTCCCGGAGCGCAAGGCTCGAGGCCTGCGATGGAGGGCCGGATGGCCGGGGACTGGTGGGCACCGATCTGCGCCTATTGCGAGCGGTCCGATCCGGGCTTCTGGGCAGAGCCGGTCAACGCCCTGTCGAACGGGGCCTTCCTGGCCGCTTCCGCCGCCGTGGTCTGGCGGATTCGGCGCTCGGAACGCTCCGACGGACCGGCGCTGCTCCTCGGCGCCCTGATGGCGGTGGTGGGCCTGGGCTCGTTCCTGTTTCACACCCTGGCGGTGCGCTGGTCGCTGCTGGCCGACGTGATCCCGATCGCGCTGTTCATCCACGGCTACGTCCTGCTCGCCCTGCGGCGCTTCTTCGGCCTCGGCCTCACGCCCGCGCTCCTGGCCACCCTGGCCTTCGCGGCCTTCGGCTTCGGCCTGGAGCCGGCCCTCGACGCGCTCACCGGGCGCTCGACGGAGGTGCTCACCAACGGTTCGGTCGCCTACCTTCCGGCCATCCTGGCGCTGGCGGGCGTCGCCGCCGGCCTGCTGCGGCCCCAGGCTTGTGCCCTCGGCCCGGCCCGCGCCGAGGCCGGGCGGGCGCTCCTGTGGATCGCGGCCCTGTTCTGCCTGTCGCTGACCCTCCGCACCCTGGACCGGGCAATCTGCCCGGTCTGGCCGCTAGGCACCCATGCCCTGTGGCATGTCCTGAACGCGGGCGTGCTCTTCGGGCTGACCCTCACCGCCGTCCGCTACCGCCGGCGCGGTGCGTGACCCGCACGGACGGCGGCGGACCGCCGTTTTGTTGCGCCCCCCAACAATTCGTTGCAGAAGATCGGGCCGCGTCGAGCGCGGCGCACGCATCCGCCGATCGACGCGAGACCCCCGCCGGGTTCACCGCCGGCGCGGCAGGTCCACGGCGCGACAGAGTGACGGACAGACAGCCATGACACAGAGCCTTCGCCTCGGCGTTGCCGGCCTCGGCACCGTGGGCGCCGCCGTCGTCCGCATGGTCGCCCGCCGGGCCGAAGCCCTCGGGCAGACCAGCGGGCGGGCGATTCGCGTCACCGCCGTCTCGTCGCGCGACAAGGGCCGCGACCGGGGCCTCGACCTCGCGGGCGTGACCTGGTTCGACGATCCGGTGGCTTTGGCGCACTCGGGCGAGGTCGATTGCGTGGTGGAGCTGATCGGGGGTGCCGAAGGCCCGGCCCGGACCACCGTCGAGGCCGCCCTCGCGGCCGGCAAGCACGTGGTCACCGCCAACAAGGCACTGCTCGCCAAGCACGGCGCGGCCCTGGCCCGGCAGGCCGAGGCGGCGGGCGTGGCCCTGGCCTACGAGGCCTCCGTCGCGGGCGGCATCCCGGTGATCAAGGCCCTGCGCGAGGGCCTGACCGGCAATGCCGTGTCGCGCGTCTACGGAATCATGAACGGCACCTGCAACTACATCCTGACCCGGATGGAGCGCGAGGGCCTGACCTTCGAGGCCTGCCTCAAGGACGCCCAGGCCCTGGGCTATGCCGAGGCCGACCCGACCTTCGATGTCGAGGGCTTCGACACCGCGCACAAGCTCGCCATCCTGACCAGCCTCGCCTTCGGCACCGAAATCGACGCCGAGGGCGTCTCGGTCGAGGGCATCTCGGCGATCCAGCCCCTCGACCTGACCATGGCGGAGGAACTCGGCTACCGGATCAAGCTCCTGGGCGTGGCCCAGGCGGCGGCCGGCGGCATCGAGCAGCGGGTCCACCCGACGATGGTGCCGAAATCCTCCGCCATCGCGCAGGTCATGGGCGTGACCAACGCGGTCACCATCGACGCCGACGCGGTGGGCGAGCTCACCCTGATCGGCCCCGGCGCCGGGGGCGAGGCCACCGCCTCGGCCGTGGTCGCGGATATCACCGACATCGCCGCCGGCACCCGGCGCCCGACCTTCGGGCGGGCCGCGGCCGCCTTGAGTCCGTCGCAGCGCGTCGCCATGCAGCGGCACGAAGGCGGCTACTACATCCGCCTCACCGTGCACGACCGCCCCGGCGTCGCGGCCGGCGTCGCCACCCGCATGGCTGAGCGCGACATCTCGATCGAGAGCATCCTGCAGCGCCGCTCCGAGAGCGCCGCCACGAAGGACCCGCACGGCCGCTCGGGGCAGCCAGTGCCCCTGGTGCTGATCACCTACGCGGCCACCGAGGGCACCATCCGGGCGGCCCTCGATGCCATCGCGCAGGACGGGTTGCTGGCCGAGGCGCCTCAGCTGATCCGGATCGAGCGCGAGTAGCGACGGTTCCGTCCGGTTTGGTACGGTGTGTGGACCCACGACGATAAAGTGCGTGCTCGCGGCGAAACTTCGTGCCTCGCTCGCATTTTAGTTCATAAGGAGCGCCCGTAGAGAGGCGCAGGGGCGCGAGGCTCACATGTCCGGTGGCAATTTGGAATCGCGCGTGCCGGTGGCCCGCTCGCTGACGCTCGAACTCGCGCGCGTCACCGAGCGCGCGGCCATCGCGGCGGCCCGCCTGCGGGGGCAGGGCCGCGAGAAAGAGGCCGACCAAGCCGCCGTCGACGCCATGCGCCTCGAACTCAACCTCCTGCCCATTGACGGCACCGTGGTGATCGGCGAGGGCGAGCGCGACAACGCCCCGATGCTCTACATCGGCGAACGCCTCGGCACCGGCCACGGCCCCAAGGTCGACATCGCGGTCGATCCCCTGGAGGGCACCACCCTCTGCGCCAAGGACATGCCCGGCGCCATCGCGGTGACGGCCCTGGCGGAGGCCGGCTCCCTGCTGGCCGCGCCCGACGTCTACATGCAGAAGATCGCCATCGGGCCCGGCTATCCGGCCGGCCTCGTCGACCTCGACGCCAGCCCGGCCGACAACATCGCGGCACTCGCCCGGCACAAGGGCGTCGACCCGGCCCAGATCACCGCGATCATCCTCGACCGGCCGCGCCACATGCAGCTCGTCGCCGCCGTGCGGGCCACGGGGGCGGGCATCCGCCTGATCTCGGACGGCGACATCGCGGGCATCATCCACACCGCCAATGCCGACGCGACGGGGGCCGACATCTATCTCGGCACCGGTGCCGCGCCGGAGGGCGTCATCGCCGCCGGCGTGCTCCGCTGCATCGGCGGCCACATGCAGGGCCGCCTGATCCTCGACAGCCACGACAAGCGCGAGCGCGCCGCCCGGATGGGCATCAGCGATCCGAACCGGAAATACGAGCTGCGCGACATGGCCCGCGGCGACGTCATCGTGGCGGCCACCGGCGTCACCGACGGCGCCCTGCTCAGGGGCGTGCGCTTCAAGCCCGGCATGATCGAGACCGAGACCGTGGTCTACCGCTCGGCCACCGGAACGGTGCGCCGCATGCTGTGCGAGCACCGCCAGGCCGACACCGCTGCGTCGTAGGGATCGGGCGCCGCACGGCGGGCGAACGCGAAGATCTCTTAAACCATCAAAGATCAAGATCGGCGAGCCGAAGACAAACATCGGTCAGCGCTCCATGCCGTCAAAGAAAGCACGGCAGAAGTTTCTCACGAAGATTTTTATGGGCCGTGAAACGCTGCTCGTGAGGACCGACGTCGATCTTCATACCTTGGCGGATACCTGGGCTTGAGAAGGTTCTTCCATGAACCCCGGGCCTGTGCCGACGCGGCGGGGCTTCGGACACCCGACGTTCGTTTCGGCAGGCCATCCCATGCTCACCACCATCAAAGGCCGCCTCGTCACGCTCCTCGGCGTGATGGGGCTTCTGCTGCTCGCCGCATCGGGGATCGGCAATCTCGCCCTGTCGGCCAACCACCAGAGCTTCAACGCGGTGTTCGGCGACCGCATCGTGCCGCTGCGCCAGTTCAGCCTGATCCGCGATGCCTATGACGACCTGCTGGCTACTTCGCGCGAACTCCGGAACCGGCACGGGCAGGCCAGCCGCGCGGAGGCGAAGATCGCGGCGGATCTCGGCAGCATCGGGACGCAGTGGTCGGCCTATCTCGCCACCTACCTGACGCCCGAGGAGAAGGACCTCGCCGCCGAGATGCAGCGGCGCATCGACCACAACGGCGCGGTCGCGGCCGACATCCTGCGCCGCCTCGCCGCCGGGGGCACACCGGATTTCGAGGCGACCCATGCGGCGCTGGTGAAGGGCATGGAGGAGGCCAACGGCGTCCTCAGCCGGCTCACCGCCCTGCAGGTCCGCGAGGCGCAGGCCGAGTTCGAGCGGGCCGAGACCACGTCCGGCCGGTCGCGCCTGGCGCTCCTCGTCCTGCTGGCCCTGGCCACCGCCGCGATCGGGGTCGGCCTCTACACCGTGCTGGCCCTGGTGGTGCGCCCGCTCGGCGGTATGACCGGCACCATGGCCCGCCTCGCGGGCGGCGATGTCGACGCCGCCGTCGCGGGAGCGCACCGCCGGGACGAGATCGGCGCGATGGCCCGCGCCGTCCAGGTCTTCAAGGACGCGATGATCGCCAAGCGCGACGCCGATGCCGCCGCCGCCATCGAGGGCGCGGCGAAGATGCGCCGGGCCGAAATCCTGGACGCGGCCACGCGGGCGTTCCAGGCCCAGGTCTCGCAGCTGACCCATGGTCTGTCCTCCGCCGCCACCGAGATGGAGGCGACGGCGCGGGCCATGAGCCGCACCGCCGACCAGACGGCCGACCAGGCCTCGCGTGCCGCCTCGGCCGCCGGGCAGACCTCGGCCAACGTCCAGACCGTGGCGGCCGCGAGCGAGGAGATGGCCTCCTCGATCGGTGAGATCGCCGCCCAGGTCGCCCGCTCGACGGCAATGGCCGAGCGGGCCGCCGAGAACGCCGCCGCCACCGACACGATCATGCTCGGCCTCGCCGAGGGCGCCGAGCGCATCGGCACGGTGGTGGGCCTGATCTCCGGGATCGCGGCCCAGACCAACCTGCTGGCGCTCAACGCCACCATCGAGGCGGCCCGCGCCGGGGAGGCCGGCCGGGGCTTCGCCGTGGTGGCGGGCGAGGTCAAGAAGCTGGCATCCCAGACCGCCCGGGCCACCGCGACGATCTCCGATCAGATCACCACGATCCAGGGTGAGACCCGCCAGGCGGTCGCGTCGATCCGGACCATCGGGGCGACCATCGGCGAATTGCGCAGCATCGCGATGGGCGTCGCGGCGGCGATGGAGGAGCAGGGGGCGGCCACCCAGGAGATCGTCCGCAACGTGAACCAGGCCGCCCAGGGCACGCACTCGGTCACCCTCAGCATCGGCAGCGTGACCCAGGCCGCCGGCGAGACCGGTGCGGCGTCGTCCCAGGTCCTGGCCGCCGCCTCCGAGCTGTCGCGCCAGTCCGAACAGCTCGGGGCCGAGGTCGCGGGCTTCCTCGCCACGGTCCAGGCGGCCTGACACCGTAGACAGGCTGGCTGGGCTTGCCGGGAGCCCGTCTTTCGCGGCTGATGCCGGTGATCGCGAGCGCGTGTGACATCGGGAGAACGGATGAGCGGGTCCCATGACGGCCGGCCGGGATGGGGGACGCGACGCCGGTTGCTCGCCGGCGGTCTCGGGGCCGCAGCGCTCGGCGCCCTGACATTCGGCGTTTCGGTGTTCGGCGTCGGGACGCGGTCCGAGCCATCGGAGGCGGGGCGGCGGAACCGGGAGATCGCCGACGCGCACTTGGCCAAGCGCCTGCCGGCGATCCGCGCGGCGCTGGCGGAAGCGGCTCCAGGCTTCGTGTTCCTGGCGGGCAACTCGCATGCCGAGCTTGTCGGCGACGTGCTGGCGCGGCGGCCGGACGTGGTCAACGGCGGCATCGGCGGCACCTCGGCCCGCCGCTATGCCGACGTGATCGACGCGCTGGTCTTCCCGGTCCGGGCCGGAATCGCGGTGCTGTTCGTCGGCACGAACGACATCCTGCGCCGGGCCGATCCCCTGTCGACGCGCACGTCCGGCGGATTCGAAGCGGCGGTGGCGCGCATCGTCACCGGGCTGGCGGCGCAGGCGGATCGCGTGCTGGTCGCCGCCGTGCCGCCGATCGGACCGGAGGCGCGAACGGGGCGCGATCCGGCGGCGGTGGCCGCCTACACGGCGGTCCTGCAGCGGCTCTGCGCCCGGCACGGATGCCGGGTCTTCGACCCGTTCGCGGAGCTGCGCGACGGGGAACCGGGGCTCACCACCCGGGCGGTGCCGCCGGACGGCGTGCACCTGCAGGACTACGAGGCCCTGGCGGCCGGGATCGCGGCGTATCTGCGGGCGATGGCCGCCGACCGAGCGCCGGACTGAACAGCCGGCCCTTAGTTGAACAGCGACCCGACGCCACCCTGGACGCGGCCGAGGCCCTGCTTGGCGATCGGGTTGCCGGGCTCGATCTGCGCGGCGCGCTGGTAGCTCTCCGTCGCTTCCTTCTTGCGGTTCGACTTCTCGTAGGCGAGGCCGCGATAGGCCCAGGAGGTCGCGTCCTTGTTGTTGACGTTGAGGGCCGCGTTGTAGTCCTCGATCGCCTTGTCGTACTGGTTGGTGGCGATCAGGCTCTGGCCCCGGGCGGCGTAGGGCGCCGCCACGAAGGGGTTGCGGTCGATGGCGGCGTCGAAATCCGCGATGGCCTGGGTGTTCTGGCCCTGCTTCTGCCGGACGAGCCCACGGGCGTGGTAGGCCTCGGCCGATTCCGGCGCGAGGCGGATCGCCTGATTGAGGTCGGTGGTGGCGCCGTCCAGGTCGCCCTGGGCGCGCAGCACGTTGGCGCGGCCGATATAGGCCGGGGCATAGTTCGGATCGGCCGAGATCGACTTCGAGAAATCCTGCAGCGCGGCGTCATTGCGGCCGATCTGGCGGTTGGCGAGCGCGCGGTTGTTGTAGGCCGAGGCCGAGTTCGGGTCGATCTGCACCGCCTTGGTGAAATCGCCGATGGCGTCGTTGAACTGGCCGGCCCGGGCATAGGCCGCGCCGCGCGTCACGTAGGCGGCCGCGTCGTTCGGGTTGCGCTGGATCACGTCGGAGAGCGAGGCGATGTTGACCGTGGTGGCGCCCGTCTGGTCGGATTCGAGCACGGCGAACTGGCGCGACGCGGTGGCGCCGCCGCCATAGGTCTCGCAGCCCGCCAACGCGGCCGCCACGAGCGCCGTGGCCCCGATCAGCCCCGCCTTCGATGCCCGCAGCTTCAAAACCGTCATGGTCCTCGCTCCCCCCGGCATCGCGCGCGATGCCGCCCCCGAATCGATCGCATCCCCGCCCGGCATCCGCCTGGGCGGAACCGGGTGCGCCGGCACCCTCCCGCATCGCGGTGAATGCGCGCTTAAAATCGGCGACAGGTCCCGCTCAAGCGTTCGGATGTGGCGAAGGTATGTCCCGCCGGAAGCCGCGCTTCCGAAAGCATCGCGGACCGGTCAGGCCGGGGTCGGGTGTAGCAAACGGGCCGCGGTTTCGGGCCGGAATCAGGTCTTCGGCAGCAACTCGGTGACGTGCCCCATCTTGCGGCCGGGCCGGGCCTCGCCCTTGCCGTAGAGGTGGAGATGCGCGCCGGGGCGGGCCAGAATCGTGGCCCACGCATCGACATCGTCGCCGATCAGGTTGTGCATCGTGACCGCCATGCCGCCGATCCGCGACGGATCGCCGAGGGGCCAGCCGCACACCGCGCGGACATGCTGGTCGAACTGAGAGGCGGTCGCCCCCTCGATGGTCCAGTGACCGGAATTGTGAACCCGTGGGGCGATCTCGTTGACCACGACCCGAGCGGGGCCATCCGCCTGGGGCACCAGGAACAACTCGACGGCCAGCACGCCGACATAGTCGAGCGCCTCGGCGATGCGCCGGGCGATGCCGATGGCGGCGGCCTCCGTCTGCGGCGCGATGCCGGGGGCGGGCACGCGGGTGACCGCGAGGATGTGGTCGCGATGCTCGTTGGCGCAGGGGTCGTAGGCCGCGAACGCCCCGTCGGCGCCGCGGGCGGCCACCACCGAGACCTCCGCCTCGAACGGCACGAAGCCTTCCAGGATGCAGGGCGCGCCGTTGAAGGCGGCCAGGATCGCCGCCGCGTCGGCGTCACCCTCGGCCCGGATCATGCACTGGCCCTTGCCGTCATAGCCGAAGCGGCGGGTCTTCAGCACCGCCGGACGGCCGATCTCGGCCAGCGCCCGGGTCAGGTCCTCGGGCGTGTCGACGGCCCGGAACGGCGCGGTCTCGATGCCGAGATCGTTGATGAAGCGCTTTTCGGCGAGCCGGTCCTGGGTCGTCGCCAGGGCGGCGGCATTGGGATGCAGCGGCGCCTTGGCGGCCAGGGCTTCGGCGGCCTCGGCCGGGATATTCTCGAACTCGTAGGTGACCACGTCGACGCTGGCCGCGAAGCGCGCCAGGGCGGCCACGTCGTCATAGGCCGCGACCGTGCGCTCGGACGACACGTCGAAGGCCGGGCTGTCGGCGTCGGGGGCGAAGATGTGGACCTTGAGGCCGTAAGGCGCGGCCGCGAGGGCGATCATGCGGCCGAGTTGGCCGCCGCCCACGATGCCGAGGGTCGCGCCGGGCTGGAGGGGAGGGCGTGCGGTCACGAACGGGGACTTCTCAAAACGGGCTGCTTTTCCAGGAGTCACGAGGCTTCAGGGGAGATCGCTGCGCGGCGTCTCGGCGACGCTGGCCGTCTGCGCGGCACGCCAGGATTCGAGCCGCGCGGCGAGGTCCGCGTTGGTCAAAGCCAGGATGGCGGCGGCGAGCAGGGCGGCGTTGACCGCCCCCGCCCGCCCGATGGCGAGGGTGCCCACCGGGATGCCGGCCGGCATCTGCACGATGGAGAGCAGGCTGTCCTGGCCGGACAACGCCTTCGATTCGACCGGCACGCCGAGGACGGGGAGGGACGTCATCGCCGCCGTCATGCCCGGCAGGTGGGCGGCGCCGCCGGCTCCCGCGATCACAACCTGGAAGCCTTCCGCCTTGGCGCCCTTGGCGAAGGCCACGAGGCGGTCGGGCGTGCGATGGGCCGAGACGATGCGGTCGTCATGGGCGACGCCGAGCGCATCCAGCGTCTCGGCCGCATGCCGCATGGTCGCCCAGTCCGACTGACTGCCCATGATGATCGCGACCGGGGAGGCTCCCGCCATCGTCGTCACATCCCTTCGCGCACATGCGAGACAAGCCGGGCGACGTGCCGAGGCTACCGGAACGCCGAATACAAAAGCGACGCCGCGCCCGCAAGGGAGCAGGCCAGCGCGGCAGCACGCCGAGGCACCCCCGTGATCAGGCGATGATGTCGGGGGTGATCTGGTCCTCGAGATAGGAGATCCGGTCGCGCAGGGAGAGTTTGCGCTTCTTCAGGCGCTGGATCTGGAGCTGGTCGGCGATCACGCCGAGTTCGAGGGCATCGATCGCCCCGTCGAGGTCGCGATGTTCCTGCTTCAACCGCGCCAACTCGTCGGCCGGTTCCACCGAGGCATCGTTATCGAACTGAACCGCCATCGCACCTGATGTCCCGGGCCACCGTCATGGGGGACCATGCGACAGCCGGTCGGCCCCGGCAAGAACCCGGCCGGGCTCCTGCACAACCATCCGCGGACTCGACCCTGGGCCTGCGCAAAGATCCATCACGCCAAAAATTCATCACGCCAAAAATCCCGCAAGCATGGCCGTCGATACCCTTCGACAGCCGGCTGATCATATGCCAGTCTGGACCCGTCGAAACGAGACAGGAGACACAGCTCATGTCACTGCAGACGCACCTGACCCAGCTCGCCCGCAAGCACGAAGCCCTCGAGCGGGAGATCCACAACGCCACCGTCCGACCCTCGGCGAACGACCTGCGCATCGCAGAGCTCAAGAGACGCAAGCTCCACCTCAAGGACGAGATGAACCGCCTGCGAACCGATACCGACGCGCTGCATTAGCGGCCGTCCCGTTCCTCCCTCGTAGTCTCTAGAGCGTTCGCCGCCGCCGCTGGTCTCCAGGGCGGCGGTTTTCGTTGAGAAGGGACTTTCGTGGGGAAGGGACTTTCGTTGGGAAGAGGCTCTGCGCCGCTGTTCGTCAGGGCCGTGCAGTCCGGCGGCGAAAAGTCCGGTAGAGTGCCGGGCAAACCGGCGCGCACGACCGGTCGCCCGCAGGATACGCCATGGACGCCACGCCTCACGCCCCGAACCCGCGGCCCGGCCGCTATGCCGAGACCCACGCGGCCTCGCTGGCCGATCCGGAGGCCTTCTGGCTCGACGCGGCACGGGCGATCGACTGGGCCAGCCCACCGACCCGCGCCTTCGATCCGACGCTCGGCGCCTATGGCCGCTGGTTTCCCGACGCGACCCTGAACGCCTGCCACAACGCCGTCGATCGCCACGTCGCCGCCGGGCGCGGCGACCAGGCGGCGATCCTGTACGATTCGCCCGTCACCGGCACGAAGCGCCGAATCACCTACGCGGAGCTGCGCGATTCGGTGGCGGTGCTGGCCGGCGTGCTGCGCGATCTCGGGGTCGGGCGGGGCGATCGCGTGGTGATCTACATGCCGATGGTGCCCGAGGCCCTGTTCGGGATGCTTGCCTGCGCCCGGCTCGGAGCCGTCCATTCCGTGGTTTTCGGCGGGTTCGCCGCCAACGAGCTGGCGATCCGCATCGAGGACGCCGCCCCGAAGGTGGTGCTGGCCGCCTCCTGCGGCATCGAGCCGAGCCGCGTCGTCGCCTACAAGCCGCTGCTCGACGCGGCGCTGGCGGCCTCGACCCACATACCGGCCGCCTGCCTCATCCTCCAGCGCCCGCAGGGCCCGGCCGATCTGGTGCCGGGGCGCGACCACGACTGGGCCGAGACGGTGGCGCGGGCCGCCGCCGCAGGCCGGGAGGCCGCATGCGTGAGCGTGGCGGCCACCGACCCGCTCTACATCCTCTACACCTCGGGCACGACGGGGAAGCCGAAGGGCGTGGTGCGGGACACCGGCGGCTACTGCGTGGCGCTGGCCTGGTCGATGCCCAACCTCTACGCCGTGGCGCCGGGCGAGACCTACTTCTGCGCCTCCGACATCGGCTGGGTGGTGGGCCATTCCTACATCGTCTACGCGCCCCTGCTGCAGGGCTGCACGACGGTGCTTTACGAGGGCAAGCCGGTCGGCACGCCCGATGCCGGCGCCCTGTGGCGGGTGGTCTCGGATTACGGCGCCGCCTGCCTGTTCACCGCGCCGACGGCGCTCCGAGCGATCAAGAAGGAGGACCCGCGGGCCGAGCGGGTCGGCGCCTACGACCTCTCGGCCTTCCGCACCCTGTTCCTCGCCGGCGAGCGGGCCGATCCCGATTCGGTGGCCTGGGCCGAACGCACCCTCGGCCGACCGGTCATCGACCATTGGTGGCAGACCGAGACCGGCTGGGCCATCGCGGGCAATCCGGTCGGCCTCGAAGCCTTGCCGGTCAAGCACGGCAGCGCCTGCGTGCCGATGCCCGGCTACGACCTCAAGGTCCTCGACGAGGCCGGCAAGCCGGTGCCCGCCGGCACCATGGGTACCATCGCGCTGAAGCTGCCCCTGCCGCCGGGCTGCCTGCCGACCCTCTGGGGTTCGGAGGCGCGCTTCCGGTCGAGCTACCTCGCCACCTTCCCGGGCTGGTACGACACCTCGGATGCCGGCATCGTCGATTCCGACGGCTACGTCACCGTGCTGGGGCGCACCGACGACATCATCAACGTCGCCGGGCACCGGCTCTCCACCGGCGGCATGGAGGCGGTGCTGGCGAGCCACCCGGACGTCGCCGAATGCGCCGTGATCGGCATCCGCGACGCCCTGAAGGGCGAGCAGCCCTGCGGCTTCGTCGTGCTGAAATCGGGCGTGGACCGGTCGACGGCGGCGATCGAGGCCGAGCTGGTGGCCCTGGTCCGCGACCAGATCGGCCCTGTCGCGGCCTTCAAGCTGGCGCTCACCGTGCAGCGGCTGCCGAAGACGCGCTCGGGCAAGATCCTACGCGGAACCATGAAGCGCATCGCCGACGGCGAGCCCTGGACGACGCCGCCGACCATCGACGATGCCGGCGTCCTCGACGAGATCGGCGCCAGCCTGAAGAGCCGGGGGATCGGAGGAGGCGGAACGGGGCAGGGGAACCGATCGGGCGGGTAGCCAAGCGCGCGCCGGCGCGCCACCTATGCGGGGACGCCGCCGCGCATGCAGCCAGGCCCGTGGCCCAGCCAGCATGCATCCAAGCCGGAGCCCCGCATGAATGCCCGCCTGTTCGAGCCCCTGCGCCTCGACGACCTCACCCTCGACAACCGCATCATCGTCGCGCCGATGTGCCAGTACTCGGCCCATGCGGGCGAGGCCGGCGATTGGCACCTGATGCATCTCGGCCAGATGGCGATGTCGGGCGCCGGCCTCCTCACCCTGGAGGCGACCGCGATCTCGCCGGAGGCCCGCATCTCGCCCACCGACCTCGGGCTCTATTCCGACGAGACCGAGCGGGCGCTCGGCCGCGTCCTCGATGCGGTCCGGGGCTATGCGCCGGTGCCGATCGCCATCCAGATCAACCATGCGGGCCGCAAGGCTTCCAGTCGCGCCCCCTGGGACGGCGGCGCCCAGATCGACCCGGAGGCTGCGGACGGCTGGCGCACGGAAGGCCCCTCGGCCCTGGCGCACGGGGACGGCGAGGTCGCGCCCCACGCCCTCGATTCGGAGGGGCTGAAGCGCATCCGCGACGGCTTCGTCGAGACCGCGCGGCGCGCCCTGCGCCTCGGCGTCGACGGGTTCGAGCTGCACGGCGCCCACGGATACCTCCTGCACCAGTTCCTGTCGCCGCTCTCGAACCAGCGCACCGACCAGTATGGCGGCTCGCTGACCAACCGGATGCGGTTTCCCCTGGAATGTTTCGAGGCGGTGCGCGAGGTCGTGCCGGCCGGCAAGCCGGTCTGGATGCGGGTCTCGGCCACCGACTGGGTCGAGGACGGCTGGACCCTGGAGGAGACGGTGGAATTCGCCCATGCCCTGAAGCGCCGGGGCGCGGCGGCGATCCACGTCTCCACTGGCGGCCTCTCCACCCGCCAGCAGATCCCGCTCTCGGCGGGATACCAGGTGCCCTTCGCCGAGCGGATCAAGGCCGAGACCGGTCTCACCACCATCGCGGTCGGGCTCATCACCGAGGCGGCCCACGCCGAATCGATCCTCAAGGAGGGCAAAGCCGACGCGGTCTCGCTGGCGCGCGCCCTCCTCTACAACCCGCGCTGGCCCTGGCACGCGGCGGCCGAGCTCGGCGCGCAGGTGCGGGCGCCCCGGCAGTACTGGCGTTCGCAGCCGCGTCAGTTCAAGGACCTCTTCACCGATACCCGGCACGGACAGCGCTGAGCGAGCCCGCCGAAACCTCCCGGCCCTCGGCCGCTTCCCTTCAGTCACCCCGCCGCGGCGGGCGTTTCGCGAGAGACACACGGCATGGACGACGACGACGTCACGACCTTCGCGGTGGAGCGGGTCCGCCTCGACATCGAGAATGGCATCACCCTGATCTCGGGGGCCGACGACGAGGAGGAGCCGGCGGGCTACTTCATCATCCAGATCGAGAAGGGCGATCCGGACGGGCCGCTGATCGAGGTCTTCGGCGAGGACCTGACCCAGTCGGACGGCGTCACCGGCCTCGAACTCGGCCTGCGCCACATGCGCTTCGACTTCGACCCGCGCAGCACCATCGGGGCCGAGATGCCCTGCGTGCGGATCGAATCACGCACCGAGATCCCCGAGGGCGTGCGCGCGCGCCTCTCGGTCGCCTTCGGCAAACGGGCCAGGCGGGCCTGACACCCATCCATCACAGAGGCGAGGAGGCGTTCCGTGGAGACCCGAGCCGTGGCGATCAAGGTCGGCGACTACGTCGCATCCGACGACAACGAGGCCACCATGACGGTGGTGGCCCTGGACGGCGACCGGGCCCTGTGCCGCTGGTTCGTGGACGGCGACGTCGATGGCGACGAGCAGGAGGCCTGGATCGACCTGACCGCCCTGACCGTTCTCTAGGACGGAGAGCAACCCGGGAGGGGACATGTCCGAGATCGAGGACAAGCGGCATGAGATCGCCGAACTGATCGCGCTGGAGCTGGGCTTCGGCGACCTCGACGCCGCGAGCGCGGCCGATCGGGCGGTCATCGAGCGGCAGACCGACGAGACCATCGCGGGCTGTGCGGCGGACAGCCCGGAGCCGGCCGACTGCACCGAGGCCAACATCCGCCTGCGCGGCCTGCTCCAGCAGTACCGCGCCCTCCAGATTCTTCGTGACGACCAGATCCTTCGCAGCGATGAGGCCGATGCGCGGCTGGCGGAGGAGGGCGAGGTCTTCAGCCGCGAGGACGATGCCTGAGGCCGGAGGTCAGCGCGCCACCGCCCCGACCATCGGGCCGAGGGGGCGGCTGATGTCCTGGCGCTTCATCGACGGGGCATAGAGGCTCGACACGCTGCCGTCGAGAAACAGCGCGTTGCGGCAGCCCAGGCCGTCCTTGAACAGGCGCGCGAAGGCGCCGAAGCTCACCGGACGCTCCGAGATCGCGAACACGGCGGTGCGCCCGTCGTCGCGCACCCCGACGCCGTTGCGGATCTTCTGGCTCGGGCCGTCGGCGGAGATCTTGGGATGGATGTGCCCGTCCACCACCAGCATCGGGCCGGATTGCGTGGCGAAATCGGGCTTGGGCGGGCTGCGCAGGTAGCGGCCCGTCTCCATCACCCCGGCCCGGTCGCCCTTCACCCAGAAGATGCCATTCGGTTTGAGATGGAAATTGCCCGGCCCGTTGGCGGTGGAGACGCCCTTCAGCTCGCGCCCGTCCTCGATGTAGAGCCCGACCGGGGCCTGACCCTTGTCGTACATGCCGGCATTCATGGCGAAGCGGAGGGACGCGCCCTGCTTCTCCGCCAGAGTCGAGAGCGAGGAATAGGGCAGGCCGTCCGCCCCGAGCCAGAACAGGCGCACCCGCTCACGCCGCAGGTCGACCGTGCACACCGTATAGGTCTCGCCCCCCGCCAGGACGGCGCGGCAAGGTGCCGACACCGCGGAGGACACCGGGGCAGGGACCGGTGCAGGGACCGACGCCGCTTTGGGAGGGGAGGCCGGAGCGGCGAATGCCGTGCCGGTCAGCGCGAGGCCGAGGCAGGCGGCGCGGATCAGGGTCCGGACCTGACCCGGAGAACGGCTCGTCCCAAGGCGAGCCCGCGCGACACCCTGAACCATCATCATCCCGCATGTCCGACGACCGCGCGCCGAGGGATCGCGGCGGTGGCCCGCTTCCTCGCCCGAAACCGACGCTGATTTCAAGAGCGCCCGCACGCGGGCAATGGGTCAAGTGCGCCCGCACGCGGGCGACGGGCGGGGTGGGTTTCACGAAAGCGGGAGAGATGCAACGCACCTGAACCGTTTCCGGTGCCACGGCGTTCTCAGTCATAAGGGGACTGTTTTCGATTCTCTCGGAGTATCCTGCGATGAAACGAGTGGTTCTGGCCTCTGCGGCCATGATCGGCGCCCTCGCGATGATCCCGGCCACGGTCGAGGCCCGCGGCTTCCATGGTGGTGGTTTCCACGGCGGCGGATTCGGCGGCGGTGGGTTCCGGGGCGGCTTTGGCGGCGGCGGCTTCCGGGGTGGCTTCGGCGGCTATCGCGGCGGCTTCGGGGGCTATCGCCATGCCGGATTCGGCGGCTACCGCGGCGGCTTCGGGGGTTATCGCGGCGGCTATTATGGCCGTGGCTATGGACGCGGTTTCGGCTACGGTCTCGGCGGCCTGGGTCTCGGCGTCGGCCTCGGCCTCGCCGCCGGCGGTCTCTACGGTGGCTACGGCCCGGGCTACGGCTACGGCTACGCCCCCGTCGGCTACGGGGCCTACGATTACGGCTACGGCGGCGGCTGCTACACTGTCCCGCGCGTGCGCTGGACGCCTTACGGCTATCGCCGGGTGCTGGTCGAGCGCTGCTACTGAGCCGTTCCGGCGACACGGAAAGGGCCGCCGCGTGCGGCCCTTTTTCGTTGGGCGACGGATTTCCGGCCGATCAGCGACGCCGCTCGTCGCGGCGCTCCATCTTAACGACGCCGCTCGTCGCGGCGCTTGACCTCAGCGACGCCGCTCGTCGCGGCGCATGGGCATCGCGTCGATGGTGTCGAACAGCGCACCGGCCGCCAGCGGAGATGAGTCGGTCCGTTTCGCCCCGCCGTCCTTACCGACCAGGACGACCCGGAACGTGCCGCCCGGCAAACCGAGTGCGCCGCGCAGCCGATGGGCCTCCGGGGTGTCGCCGATGGCCTCCAGGGTTACCAGGTCCCGCTCCCTCACACCCGGCGCGGCCTTCGCCAGAATGGCGCGCTGCGCGGCGAGGTTCGGATCGGCGGCGTCGGGCGCCGAGAGCACCAGAACCCGCGAGACCCCGCGATACCGGGCCAGCGCATCCTCTGCGGCCTCCGCCGCGCCGATCCCCAGCAGCGTCGCACCGATCATCAACCCCAGCCGCATCCGCGTCCTCCCGCCTGAGCGTTCCGATCGGACAACGCACAACCGCCCCGCGCGGAACCCGGCGCCCGGTTCGTGCAGTCGATTCGACGCGTTGTCTTCGCCCCGCTGCATCCATTTTCGCAATCCGGCCCCCGTTCTCGTTCATGGAACCGCGTTGCGCATTCATCGACGTTTTCTGTTCTTTCGCGTTGCCCATTTTCCGCGTTGCCCGTTTTTCCGCGTTGCCGGCTCTTCCGCCATGTCTGCCATCCGCGTTGTTGACCGCATGCGGGGCCGGCCGTGCCCACCTTCTGGCCCACTCACCCGTTCGTCGATTCGCCCGCCATCGCGCAGGCGTGAAAATCCCCGGAGACGCCATGACCGCCGTTCCTGCGACCACCCTCAATCGCCGCATCGTCCTCGCCGCCCGCCCGCACGGCGAACCGAACGCGTCGCACTTCCGCCTGGAAGAGGCGCGGATGCCGACCCCGCAGGCCGGCGAGGTGCTGCTCGCCAACCGCTATCTCTCCCTCGATCCCTACATGCGCGGCCGCATGAGCGCGGCGAAATCCTATGCCGAGCCCGTCGCGATCGGCGACACCATGGTGGGGGCCACCGTGGCTGAGGTCGCGGCCTCGAACCATCCCGATTACCGCGTCGGCGAATGGGTGGTGGGGTTCGGCGGCTGGCAGGATTCCTATACCGCGGCGGGTGAGGGCCTGCGCAAGCTCGATCCCGAAGCGGCCCCCGTGACCACCGCCCTCGGGGTCCTCGGGATGCCCGGCATGACCGCCTATACGGGCCTCCTCAACATCGGACAGCCCAAGGCCGGCGAGACCGTGGTGGTGGCCGCCGCCGCTGGACCGGTCGGCTCCCTCGTCGGGCAGATCGCCAAGCGCAAGGGCGCGCGGGCGGTGGGCATCGCGGGCGGCCCCGAGAAATGCGCCTATCTGCGCGAGACCCTCGGTTTCGACGTCGCCCTCGATCACCGGGCCGAGGATTTCCCCGACGCCCTGGCGGCCGCCTGCCCGGACGGCATCGACGTCTATTTCGAGAATGTCGGCGGGGCGGTGTTCGATGCGGTCCTGCCGCTCCTCAACACCTTCGCGCGTATCCCGGTCTGCGGTCTCGTCTCCGGCTACAGCGCCACCGAACTGCCGCCCGGGCCGGACCGGATCCCGCTGCTGATGCGGGCGATCCTGTCGAAGCGCCTGCACGTCCAGGGCTTCATCGTCTGGGATTTCGCCGCCCAGGAGCGGGACTTCCTCGCCGAGGTCGGCGGCTGGCTCCGCGACGGGCTGATCGTCCACCGTGAGGACATCGTCGACGGCCTGGAGAACGCCCCCGATGCCTTCGCGGGCCTGCTGAAGGGGCGCAACTTCGGCAAGCTCCTCGTGCGCCTCGGGTGAGGCCGAGGGCAAGGCGCATCCCCGCGATGCGCCTTGCCAAGCGATGAGAACAAATATAGAACGTGAACCTGCGCGAATCCCGTGAGAGTCACGGGGACAGTTCGCTGGCCGCGATTGCCCGGAGCCGTTCGGAAGCTCATGAAAGGCGACATCGCGGCCGCCGGGAGGACGGGTCCCGGAGCTGCGGCGCATCGTGAGATCGATCGGTAGGAGAGAGCGGCATGGCCGGCAGCGTGAATAAGGTGATCCTGGTGGGCAATCTCGGGCGCGATCCCGAGACGCGGCGCCTCGCCTCCGGCGATCCGGTGGTGAACCTGCGCATCGCCACATCCGAGTCCTGGAAGGACAAGATGTCGGGTGAGCGCAAGGAGAAGACCGAATGGCACTCGGTGGTGATCTACAACGAGAACCTCGCCCGCGTGGCGGAGCAGTACCTGCGCAAGGGCTCGAAGGTCTATATCGAGGGCCAGCTCCAGACCCGCAAATGGGCCGACCAATCCGGCGCGGAGAAGTACACCACCGAGGTGGTGCTGCAGCGTTTCCGCGGTGAGCTGACGCTCCTCGACGGGCGCAGCGGCGGCGGCGAGATGGGCATGGACGAAGAGGGCGGCGGCCAGATCAGCCGCGGCGGCGATTTCGGCGGCGGTGGCGGACGCGGCGGCGACCGGGGCGGGGATTACGGCGGTGGTGGCGGTGCCGGCGGCGGCCGCTCGTCCGGTGGCGGCGGCGATCGCCGGCCCGCATCGGGTGGGGGCAGCGGCGGCTCCAAGCCGAACTTCGACCTCGACGACGATATCCCGTTCTAGAGTTTGTCAGGGATCAGGGGAAACCGGTGATCCCGACCAGACACACGAGAACGGAAGACTCCCGGGCCAAGGTCTTCAAGGCCACGCGCCGTACCGAAGATCGTCCCTCACGGATCAGCCGAGCCCTCGCGGCGGCTGACGGGCGCGGCACCGGGGGTGTCGCGCCCGTTCGCGTTCGGTGGACGGCCGTCGCTCGCCACCCCCGCACGAAAGCGTCCTGGGCGACGCCTGCGCAAACCGTTGGTTGCCAGAGGGTTAAGGCTGATTTGGTGGCCTGCGCCATCGAAATGCGCTATGGCTTTGGGCAGGACCATGCGTGGCCCGGCCCGATCGCCGGTGATGCGCACACACATCCCGTGAGCGGGCGCGCCTGACCGGCGCCGCCGACGCTCCGGGCCTTCGTATCAGCAGAGACCGAAGACCTTGGCAGACAACGAACTTCCGGGCGCCGGCACGCCGCCGCCCGCCTCCGATATCAAGCCCGTCTCCATCACCGACGAGATGAAGCGCTCCTACCTCGATTACGCCATGAGCGTGATCGTGAGCCGGGCGCTGCCGGATGCGCGCGACGGCCTCAAGCCGGTGCACCGGCGCATCCTCTACGCGGCCTACGAGAGCGGGCACCTGCCCGAGCGCAAATACGTCAAGTCGGCCCGCATCGTCGGCGACGTGATCGGTCTCTACCACCCGCACGGCGACCAATCGATCTACGACGCCTTGGTCCGCATGGCCCAGGACTTCTCGATGCGCCTGATGCTCATCGACGGGCAGGGCAATTTCGGCTCCGTCGACGGCGATCCGGCGGCGGCCATGCGCTACACCGAGTCGCGTCTCGCCAAGCCCGCCAACGCGCTGCTGGCGGATATCGACAAGAACACCGTCGACTTCCAGCCGAACTACGACGAGTCGCGCGAGGAGCCGACCGTCCTGCCGGCCCGCTTCCCCAACCTGCTGGTCAACGGCGCCGGCGGCATCGCGGTGGGCATGGCCACCAACATCCCGCCGCACAATCTCGGCGAGCTGATCGACGCCTGCGTCGCCCTCATCGACGAACCCGGCCTGTCGATCGAGCAGCTCACCGAGATCGTGCCCGGCCCCGATTTCCCCACCGGCGGTTCGATCCTGGGACGGGCCGGCACGCGCCAGGCCTACGCCACGGGGCGCGGCTCGGTCATCATGCGGGCCAAGTCCCACGTGGAGGAGCTGCGCAAGGAGCGCGAGGCGCTGATCTTCACCGAGATCCCGTATCAGGTGAACAAGGCGACTCTGATGGAGAAGATCGCCGAGCTGGTGAAGGAGAAGCGCATCGAGGGCATCTCCGACCTGCGCGACGAATCCGACCGCGACGGCATGCGCATCGTGGTCGAGATCAAGCGCGACGCCATGGCGGACGTGGTGCTCAACCAGCTCTACCGCTTCACCCCGCTGCAATCGTCCTTCGGCTGCAACATGGTGGCGCTGAACGGCGGCCGCCCCGAGCTGATGAACCTGAAGGACCTGCTCCAGGCCTTCATCGATTTCCGCGAAGAGGTGGTGTCCCGCCGGACCAAGTTCCTCCTCAACAAGGCGCGCGAGCGCGCCCACGTGTTGTGCGGCCTCGCCATCGCGGTCGCCAACATCGACGAGGTGATCCGCCTGATCCGGACCTCGCCCGACCCCAACAGCGCCCGCGACGCGCTGATGGCGCGCGACTGGCCGGCCCACGACATCGCGCCGCTGATCGCCCTCGTGGACGATCCGCGCCACCGGGTGTCGGATGACGGCACCTATCGCCTGTCCGAGGTCCAGGCCCGCGCCATCCTCGACCTGCGCCTGCAGCGCCTGACCGCCCTCGGGCGCGACGAGATCGGCGACGAGTTGAAGAAGCTCGCCGACGAGATCGCCGACTATCTCGACATCCTGCGCTCGCGCCTGCGCATCATGGGTATCGTCAAGGACGAGTTCGCCGAGGTCCGCGAGGCCTACGCCACCCCGCGCCGGACCATGATCCTGGACTGGGACGCCAACGTCGAGGACGAGGACCTGATCCAACGCGAGGACATGGTCGTCACCGTGTCCCACGCGGGCTACGTCAAGCGCGTGCCGCTCTCGACCTACCGCTCCCAGCGCCGCGGCGGCAAGGGCCGCTCCGGCATGGCGACCCGCGACGAGGATTTCGTCACCCGCCTGTTCGTGGCCAACACCCACACGCCGGTGCTGTTCTTCTCGAACCAGGGCCAGGTCTACAAGGAGAAGGTCTGGCGCCTGCCGATGGCGGCGCCGAACGCGCGCGGCAAGGCGCTGGTCAACATCCTGTCCATGGATGCCGGCACCGAGCGCATCACCACCATCATGCCGCTGCCGGAGGACGAGGCCTCCTGGGAGACCCTGGACGTCATGTTCGCCACCGCCAGCGGCGGGGTCCGACGCAACAAGCTCTCGGACTTCGTGCAGGTGAACCGCGCCGGCAAGATCGCCATGAAGCTCGATGAGGGTGACCACATCGTCCACGTGGAGATCTGCCGCGCCGACCAGAACGTGCTGCTCACCACGCAGGCGGGCCAGTGCATCCGCTTCCCCGTCGAAGATGTCCGCGTCTTCAAGGGCCGCGATTCCACCGGCGTGCGCGGCATCAACCTGGCCAAGGACGACCGCGTCATCTCGATGACCATCCTCAACAGCTTCGACGCCAGCCCCGAGGAGCGCGCCGGCTACCTGAAGATGCGGCGCGCTGTGATCGGCGACGGCGTCGAGGGCGAGGAGACGACGAGCCCCGAGGCGGAGGAGGGCGTCGCAGAGGCCAGCGCGATCTCGCTCGATCGCTACAACGAGATGGGCGCCAACGAGCAGTTCGTGCTTACGCTGTCGGAGCGCGGATTCGGCAAGCGGACGTCGTCCTACGAATACCGGACCTCGGGCCGCGGCGGCAAAGGCATCACGGCCATGCGGGTCAATGCCCGCAACGGCAACCTCGTGGCCTCCTTCCCGGTCCAGCCCTCCGACCAGATCATGCTGGTCACCGATGGCGGCCAGCTCATCCGGGTGCCGGTGGACGACATCCGCATCGTCGGCCGCGCCTCGCAGGGCGTGACGGTGTTCAACACCGAGAAGACCGAGAAGGTCGTGTCGGTGGAGCACATCGAGGGCGAGGACGAGACCGAGGGCGGCGACGAGGCCGCGTAGGCCACGGCGCACGGCCACGAACGAACGACACGGGCGGGCCCTCGGCGGAGGACCCGCCCGTGTCGTTTCCGGGCTGAGGGGTTGCTTCGCGGCTGAGGGCTTCCCTCCCGGCTGAGGGGTTCCCTCCGGGCCGGAGGTTCCGTTTCGAGACGAAATGCTCTACCCCGGGCCGCGATGATCCGCACCGCCCTCTATGCCGGCTCGTTCGACCCGGTCACGAACGGACACCTCGACGTCATCCGTCAGGCGTGCCGGCTCGTGCACACCCTCGTCATCGCCATCGGTGTGCATCCCGGCAAGGCGCCGATGTTCTCGCCCGAGGAACGGGCGGAGCTTCTGCGCCTCACCTGCGAGCCCCTGGCCGAGGCCGAGGGCACGGCGCTGACGATCGTGACCTTCGACGACCTCGCGGTGACGGCGGCGCGACGGGTCGGCGCCAGCGTCTTCATCCGCGGCCTGCGCGACGGCACCGACCTCGACTACGAGATGCAGCTCGCGGGCATGAACGGCGCCATGGCGCCGGAGGTGCAGACCGTGTTCCTGCCTGCGTCCACGGGCGTCCGGCCCATCACCGCCACCCTGGTCCGCCAGATCGCCGCCATGGGTGGCGATGTTTCGCCGTTCGTGCCGCAGGTGGTGGCGACGCGACTCGCGCAGCGCTTCAGCACGGCCTGAACGCCACTGATTCCCTCCGTCACGTCCAACGAGAGACCGCTGATTCTCATGACTTCTGGCAAAAAGACTTTCGGACTCAACCGCCGGGTCGCCCTTCTGGCCGTGGCCGGCCTGCTGGCGACCGCACCGGCGGCGCGGGCGGCGGACGAGAACACCGTCTACCTGGACACCAAGGACGGCCGCGTCACCATCGAGCTGCGGCCCGAGCTGGCGCCGAAACACGTGGCGCAGCTCAAGACCCTGATCAAGCAGGGCTTCTACAACGGCCTCAAGTTCCACCGGGTGATGGACGGCTTCATGGCCCAGACCGGCGACCCGAAGGGCAACGGCACCGGCGGCTCGAGTCTGCCCAACATTCCGGCCGAGTTCTCGCAGGCCTCGTTCCGTCGCGGCACGGTCGGAATGGCCCGCTCGTCGGACCCGAATTCGGCCAATTCCCAGTTCTTCATCTGCCTCGGCGACGCGCCGTTCCTGAACGGCCAGTACACGGTGGTGGGGCTGGTCTCCTCCGGGATGGAGGCCGTCGACGCGATCAAGAAGGCCGCCCCGGGCGCGCCCGGCGGCGCGGTCCAGAACCCCGACAAGATCGTGAAGATGCAGATGGCACAGGGGGCCAAGTAAGGTGCGGCAGGGCGGCCTGCGGAGCGCCCTGATCGGAGCGGCCACGCTCACGGTCTCGGCCGTCGCGCAGGCCGCCCCGTCGACCGGCCCGCTGAGCCTTCCCGAAACCCTGCGCGGCACCGTCCGGGTGCCGGTCCCGGGCCGGGCGGACGCGCGGTCGCCCGCCGATACGCTCCGGAGCCTGTATCCCGTCCTCGCCGCCTGCTGGAAAATCCCGCCGGGGCTGACGGGTTTGGGGCGCGCCGAGATCACGACCCGCTTCGCGCTCCGGCGCGACGGCAGCGTCATCGGCGCGCCGCGCGTCACCTACGCGACGCAGGATTTGGATACCCGTGCCGACCGCATCCTCACCGATGCGACCCTGGCGGCGATCCGGCGCTGCACGCCGGCCCGGATCACCCCCGCCCTCGGCGCGGCCATTGCGGGGCGCCCCATCGCGCTCCGCTTCATCTACCAAGGACCCAAGGGACAAGGAGTCTAGACCCATGGCAGAGACCGAGACCATCATCCTGGAGACCACCAAGGGCCGCGTCGTGATCGGGCTCCGCCCCGACCTCGCCCCCAGCCACGTCGAGCGCCTGAAGACGCTCGCCGGACAGGGCTTCTATGACGGGGTGCCGTTCCACCGCGTCATCGACGGCTTCATGGCCCAGACCGGCGACCCGACTGGCACCGGCTCGGGCGGCTCCGACCTCCCCGACCTGAATGCCGAGTTCAACGCCGAGCCGCACGTGCGCGGCACCTGCTCGATGGCCCGCACCAACTTCCCGCACTCGGCCAACTCGCAGTTCTTCATCTGCTTTGGCGATGCCCGCTTCCTCGACAAGCAGTACACCGTCTGGGGCAAGGTGGTTGAGGGCATGGACGTGGTCGACACCCTGAACAAGGGCGAGCCGCCGCGCACCCCCGACAAGATCGTCAAGGCGACCGTCGGCGCCGCCTGATCCGACCCGGATCGACCGGTCTTCGGGAACGCTTCTTCGGGAACGATCGATCTTGAAAGACGTGTCCGCGCGAGAGCGCGGGCACGTCTTTCGTTTTTCGGGGTCCGTCCTCAATTCCCGCCGCACCCGGTCCCGTCGCCGGCCGGCCGGGCGATCACGGCCCGGCCATGTCGGCCAGGACCACCTCCGCCGCGACCAGGTCCTCCGGCGCATTGATGTTGGCGAACGGATCGTAGGGTTCCACCGGCCACGATACCGCGACGGCCGCGTGGCGCCTCAGGAAGGCGCCGACCCGGCGCTCGCCCCGCACCACGAGGGCCTCGCGCAAGTCCGCCCGCAGGGCCACCGGCCACAGCGCCACCGTGAAGTGTTCGCGCGCGCCCGAGGCCGCCATCGCGATGGTGCCGACCCGTTCGGCCGCGTCGGCGAGTCGGGCGACGAGGTCGAGGGGCAGGAACGGCGCATCGCCCGAAACGCTGGCGAGATGGGTCACCACCGGATGGTGGGACGCCGCGTGATCGAGGCCGGCGAGAATGCCGGCCAGGGGACCCGGGTGGTCCGGAACGCCGTCGGGCACGACCGTGCCGGGAAACCCCGGAAACCGCGCCGGGTCGCCATTGGCGTTGAGGATCAGGCCGGCCCCGCATTGCGGCGCCAAGCGCGACACCACCCGGTCGAGGAGGGTGCGGCCGCCGAGCTGGCGCAGGGGCTTGTCGCCGCCGCCCATGCGTCGCGAGAGCCCTCCGGCGAGGACGACGCCCAGCACCGGCGGCATCGGCCTACTCGATGACGATGCGGGGGGCCGCGCGCGGGGCCGGGCCGCCGGTCAGGTTGGCCCAGAGCTTGGCGGCGATGCCGCGATAGACCTGCGCGTGCGGCCCGTCCGGGTCCACCGCCACCACGGGGCGGCCGGCATCGGAGGTCTCGCGGATGGTCATGTTCAGCGGCACCTCGCCGAGGAACGGCACCTCCAGGCGCTCGGCCTCGGCGCGGGCGCCGCCATGCCCGAAGATGTGCGAGGCAGTGCCGCAATGTGGGCAGATGAAGGTCGCCATGTTCTCGATGACGCCGAGGATCGGCACCGCGACCTTACGGAACATGGTGACGCCCCGGCGGGCGTCGATCAGGGCCAGATCCTGGGGCGTCGAGACGATGACGGCGCCGGAAAGCGGCGTCGCCTGCGCCATGGTGAGCTGGGCATCGCCGGTGCCGGGGGGCATATCGACCACCAGGACGTCGAGTTCGCCCCAGGCGACTTCGCGCAGCATCTGGGTGATGGCGGATTGGACCATCGGACCGCGCCAGATCATCGCCGTCTCGGGTTCGATCAGGAAGCCGATCGACATCACCTTGATGCCGAAGCCCTCCATCGGGGCGAGCAGGCGCTCCTCGATGACGCGGGGCTTGCCCGACAGGCCGAACAGCTTCGGCACCGAGGGTCCGTAGATGTCGGCATCGAGCAGACCGACCTTCAGGCCCTGTGCGGCGAGCGCGAGGGCGAGGTTGCAGGCCGTGGTGGACTTGCCGACGCCGCCCTTGCCGGAGGCGACCGCGACGATGTGGCGGACGCCCGGCAGGGCCGGGCCGGTGCGAGGCGGCGGGGCCGCCGCTGCGCGACCGGAGGCGGGGGGCTGGGACGGCGGCGGCGTCTGGGCCGATTGGTTCGGGCCGCGCTCCGAGGTCAGGCTCGCGAACACGCCGGAGACGCCCGGTGTCGCCAGGAGCGCGCCCTCCGCCCGGCGCCGGATCGGCTCGAACCGCTCGGCTTCGCTCGGGTCGATCAGGATCGAGAACATGACCCGGTTGGTCGGATCCACCACCACCTGCGACAGGCGGCCGGAGGCCGGCAGGGTGGTCCCGGCCGCGTCCACGGTCACGGTCGAGAGCACCTTCAGGACGTCGTCACGGGTGATCGCCAAGGGGCCGGCTCCTTACCGCGTCCGGCCGAAACGGCTGGGGCGGGAGACTAACGGGGAAGCGCGGATCGTCCGGCGGCGGCCGTCCCATCCACGGGGAACCCATGCGACAGCACAGGCGCCGCCCGAGCGCAAGGCTTGCCCGGCCTCCCGGGGGCGAGACCGCGGGTCGCGGGTGGGCGCTGGCCGGATCGGGACGAGGGCGCCGGCATCATCCGCCAAGATCCGGGTTTCGGAGACTCCATTCAGATTTCGCTAGGCATGAGGCGAGGGGACGAGGGGGACTTTGCGTCCACCCGCCCCTCGGCAACGTTCGATAGGCCACATAAGGAGGGCGCCGGACGGCGGCCTCGCTCCTCTCAGGATCGCCCATTCGTGTTTCATTGGTTGCGTTTTCGGTCTCCGACTTCGGTACGGAGCTCGCAGGTCCGCGCGCGCGGTGACGTCGCCGACGGCGACCTGACGATGAGCCGCACGCTGCTGCGATTCTCGCGGCCCGTCTCGGCCCGCTTCGAGATCGACACCGGCCGGGAGCGGGCGCTGCATCTGCGCCGCACGATCCTGATCGGTCTCGTGTTCCACAACGCCTACAATCTCACGACGGCGCTGCTGATGCCCGGCATGCTGCCCCTGGCGATGGGCCTGAGACTGCTGCTGGTCACGCCGATCGGCCTGCTGCTGGCCTGGTCGGTGACCCGGATGTCGGGTCCGCGACGCGAGCGCATGGTCACCGCCACGATGCTGCTGGTGACGGCGGTGCCGATCCTGCTGTTCAGCCTCGAGCACGAGACGGTGAGCGCCGTCTGCTACATCGAGTATCCTCTGATGATGGTGTTCGCCACCATGATGCTGGTGCTGCGATTCCCGCACGCTCTCATCCTCACCGGCCTCAGCGCGGCGGCGTCCTTCGCCAGCATCGGGCTGCGCTCGGACCTCTCGTCCGACCTCGCCCTCTGCCTCGCCTTCCAGACCCTGACCGGCAGCTTCTTCGTGCTCTACGGCAACCACCAGATCGAAGGGGTCCGGCGGCGGGCCTACCTGGTTTCGCTCCGCGAGATCCTGCGCTCGGCCGGCCTGGAGCAGGACCGGCGGGTGCTCACCGTCCTGTCCGAAACCGACGCCCTGACGGGCCTGGCCAACCGCCGCGCCCTGGATTCCGCCCTGGCCGCCACCGCCGGGGAAACCCGCGGAATCGCCCTGCTGATGATCGACGTCGATCACTTCAAGCGCTTCAACGACGCCTATGGCCATCCGGCAGGCGATGCCTGCCTGCGCCGGATCGCCGAATCCCTGTCCGGCGAGACGCGCAACGGACGCGATTGCGTGGCGCGCTACGGCGGCGAGGAATTCTCGATCCTCATGCGGGGCTGCGATGCCCGGGCGGTCGACCGCGTGGTGCGACGGCTGCGGGCCGGCATCGCCGGGCTGGCCATCCCGCATGGCGGGCGCGGCGATGGCCACGGTCTCGTCACCGTGAGCATCGGGATCGCGGTGGCGGGGTCGGGCCGGGCGACGTCGGCGGACGAACTTCTCCGCGAGGCGGACGGCGCCCTCTACGAAGCCAAGCGCCACGGCCGAAACTGTCACGTGGTGCGATACATCGGCGGGGCCACCATGATGCCGGAGGACCGGCGTCTCGGACGGCTCGGGGCGATGCGCCGCCAGCCGCCGCGCGTCACGCACCAGACCGCGGCCCCGACCAAGATGGCCTCGGCGACCAAAGTGGGCCCCCTGATCAAGCCCCCCGCGCTCGCCTCCGAAACCAATGCCGCCCTCGCCCGTTGAGGACACGATCCGGTTGCGTGCGAGCGCGCCGGGATGCCGTTCGACGAGTTGGAGATGACGATTCCATGCACCAGGGCAACCACCGCGACCACGAGGGCGCCAAGAAGCTGTTCGCCCTCATCAAGGAGGTCAAGGTCGCGATGATGACCACCGCCGACCAGGACGGGAAGCTCTACAGCCGCCCGATGTGGTGCCAGGAAGCCGATGAGAACGGCGACCTGTGGTTCTTCACCAAGCTGCATTCGCCCAAGACGGCCGAGATCAGCAAGGACAACCAGATCAACCTCGCCTATTCCGACCCGTCGAGCCAGACCTACGTGTCGATCGCCGGCAAGGCCGAGATCGTCACCGAGCAGGCGACGATCGACGACAAGTGGAGCGAGAGCCTGAAGACCTGGTTCCCGAACGGCAAGGACGACCCGGAAGTCGCCCTGATCCGCGTGCACCCCGAGAAGGGCGAGTATTGGGACAGCCCGAACGCCACGATGCTGCACGTCTACGGCTACGTGAAAGCCGCGCTGACCGGTGAATCCCCGAAGACCGAGACCAAGAAGGTCGATCTCGCCTGAGCGGATCCGCCGGCGTGACCAGAACGGGCGGCGTGCCGAGGGGCGCGTCGCCCTTTTTCGTGATGGCGTAGGGTCGCCCACCCGTCGCGCCCGGCGCCGCTCCTCATGCCTGCTCCGTGCGGGGCACGATTGACTTGTTGCCGGATGCCGTGCGCCTCTTCCGGCGCGCAGACGCCGGAGATCCGCGCCAGGGACCGTGATCCGAACCATGCTCGATCTGGCCACGCGGGTGTACAATCACAGCTTCAAGATCGACCCGATCGTCCGGTCTCTGCTCGACACCGATTTCTACAAGCTCCTGATGGCGCAGACGATCTTTCGCCGCCATCGCGACGCGCGCGTCACCTTCGGGATCCAGAACCGCTCGCGGCAGGTGCGCCTGGCCGAGTTCGTCGATGCGGGCGAGTTGCGCGAGCAGCTCGATCACGCCCGCTCGGTCCGCTTGAGCCGGGGCGAGTCGACTTGGCTGCGCGGCAATACCTTCTACGGCCAGCGCCAGATGTTCTCGGCCGACTTCATGGATTGGCTCGAGGGCTTCCGGCTGCCCGAATACGAGCTGGAAGCCCGAGACGGGCAGTACGTCCTGACCTTCCACGGCCCCTGGCTCGAAACCACCATGTGGGAGGTGCCGGCGCTCGCCATCCTCAACGAGTTGCGTACGCGCGGCGTCGTGCGCCATCTCGGCAAGCTCGACCTGCAGGTGCTCTACGCCCGCGCCATGACGCGGGTCTGGGAGAAGATCGAGCGGCTGCAGCGCCTGCCCGGCCTCTCCATCGCGGATTTCGGCACGCGCCGGCGCCACGGCTTCCTGTGGCAGGACTGGTGCGTCGAGGCGATGCACGAGGCCCTGGGCGACCGCTTCCTCGGCACCTCGAACTGCCTCATCGCCCTGCGGCGCGAGGTCGAGGCGGTCGGCACCAACGCCCACGAACTGCCGATGGTCTACGCCGCCCTGGCCGACGACGACGCGGGCTTGGCCCGCGCACCCTACGACGTGCTGGCCGACTGGCAGCAGGACTACGCCGGCAACCTGCTGGTGATGCTGCCCGACACCTATGGGACCACGGGCTTCCTGGCGAACGCCCCCGACTGGATGAACGCCTGGACCGGCATCCGCATCGACTCGAAGGAGCCGATCGCCGGCGGCGAGGAGGCCATCGCCTGGTGGCACTCGCGCGGCTCGGACCCCCGCGAAAAACTCGCGATCTTCTCCGACGGGCTCGACATCGACACCATCGAGGCGATCCACGCCCATTTCCACGGCCGGATGCGCATCGGCTACGGCTGGGGCACCCTTCTGACCAACGACTTCCGCGGCCTGGTGCCGGATGGCCGCCTCGAACCGATCTCCATCGTCTGCAAGGTCATCGACGCCGACGGGCGGCCCACCGTGAAGATCTCGGACAATCCCTCGAAGGCGATCGGTCCGGCCGAGGCGATCGCCCGCTACACCCGGGTCTTCGGCGTCGAGGGTCAGGCGGCGATGCCGGTTCTGGTCTGAGACGCAAGCCCGACTCCCAGACGCAAGCCCGACTCTCAGATGCGGGCCTGACTCCGAAATGCGAACCTGACTTCGAGACGCAAGCCCGCGCCTCAGGTCGCGGATTGAACGATCACCCCGTACCAGCCCAGCCCCGCATAGGTCTCGTAGCCGGGGGTGCGGTGGAAGGCGACGGTGCGACCGGTCCGCGGGTCGAGATCGGCACCGCTGTCCCGTCCGGCGATGCCGAGCGGCAGGGTTTCTTCCAGCACGCCGCGCCCGTCCGAAGCGGCGATCACCCGCTGCCGGGCATCGACCAGCAGGACGCGGGTCCGCGCCCGGTCCTCGTCGGCGACGCGGACGCCCTCGACGATGGCGCGGGCCTGGGCCTGCCAGTCAAAATGGATCGCCAGAACGCCGATGGGCGCGGCCCGGCTGTTGCCCTCCTGGCGGATGCTGGCGCAGTAGGTGGCGACCTGCGCCCCGTTCAGGAGCGGCTGACACATGACGTCGGCGGCCACGTAGGCGTCGCCGTCGGGGAGGGCGGCCGCACGCTGGAACCACGCCTGATCGGCAACATTGCGGCCCACGACGTCGGGATAGCGGTCCGGCCGTCCATGGGCCAGGACCTTGCCCTGGAGATCGCAGATCCACAGGTCGAGATAGACCGTGTAGGCATCCAGAATGATGCCGAGTCGGGCGGTGGCGTGATCGGACGTCGCGCGCGCCGGCGCCGCCGCGCAGGCGACCAGCGCGGCATCCGTCGCCCACCAGCGCACGTCGCAGGTCCGCTCATAGAGATTGCGGTCGATCAACTCGACCGCATTCAGGGCCAGGTCGATCAGCCGCGTCGTCTGCGACTCCTCCGCGAAGCTTTTGACCCGGACCTGCAGGCCGGCGATGCGGTTCGACAGCTCGACCTCGAGAGCCTTGGCGACGCTCTCGACCTCGGCACCGATCGCCCGCACCTCCTGCGCGACCACGGAGAAGCCCCGGCCCATCTCACCGGCCCGCGCCGCCTCGATCAGGGCGTTCAACGCGAGAATCTTGACCTGCCCGGTGATCGCCTGGATGCGGCGGCTCTTGTCGGAAGAGATGCGCTGCAGCGCGGCGATTTCCGTCGCGATGTCACGAAGGTTCGTGGCGTCGGACGCATCCGATCCGGGGGCCACCTCAATCGCCGCGTCGTACAAACCCGCCTCCAGTCATTCTGCCTGGTCGATCGCTCATCGAGCCTCCGACACGGGATAAGAGAACAAGTTTATCGTTCCCTTAAACGGCAATCTATCGTTGTTTTTCGGCGATGATACTGTGCCTCGGTGTCGTTCTTCCAAATACAGAAGACCGATATTCATTTTGATACGGAGAGATGTCAGCCTCCGTCACAACGTCGATCCGGCTGCCCCAATCGGTTGCTCCCGCGTCCGATCGCACAAAGCGCCCGACAACCTGAGATTTCGTCCGGTCGCTACCGAGTGAGATCTTCAGCTCATCACGCAAGAGCCCCGCACGTTCCGAAATCGGCAGCCCATCATCGACGAACCGTCCCGGCGCTCCTGTCATGAACAGGTGCTTTACAGGCGCACCGCTCCCGCAGTCATGCGTCGGATGCAGGCCTTCCGCATGAGATCACGGTTTCGCGACGAGTCGAACGGGTCCGAGGGATCGTTTTCGCCAAGCTCATCGTTCTTCGGGCAGCCTTCTCATCGCCGTAGCCCGGTCGACGGGAGCGCGCGCGTTGCGTCGAGAACCGGAATCGGAATGGCCCTGACATCGACCCCAAAGCCGTCCCTCGTCCCTCCGCGACCGACACGCATCGCGGCGGCCGCAACGCCGCCCCAGGCTCTCACCTCCCCGTTGATCGTCGCGGCCCTGATCATGGCCGGGCTCTATGTCGGACGCGACGTCCTGATCCCGATCGCCATCGCGATCCTGCTCTCCTTCGTGCTCGGCCCACTGGTGAACCTGCTGCGGCGCTGGCATTTCGGCCGCTTCCTGTCTGTCGCCACCTCGGTGGTCCTCGCGCTCGGCACTGCCGCAGCCCTGGCGACCCTGATCGGCGTCCAACTCGCCGACATCGCCAAGGACGTCCCGCGCTACCGGAGCACCATCGAGCGCAAGATCGAGGGCCTCAACGACACCCCCGCCGGGCGCCTGGCCGGCTACGTCGCGAGCATCGGCCGGACGATGCACGAGAGCCAGGAGGAGGCGAAGCCGGAGCCGAAGCCCGAAGTGAAGTCCACGGGGCCGAATCCCCAGGCCAATCCCGCCCCGCCCGACAAGGCGATCCTGGTCGAGGTGAAGGAGCGCGTACCGGGTCCGGTGACGCTGGCGGGCACGCTGCTCTCGCCGATCCTGCATCCCCTGGCGACCATCGGCATCGTGTTCGTGGTGCTGCTCTTCCTGCTGATGCAACGCGAGGACCTGCGCGACCGGATGATCCGGCTGGCCGGGTCCAGCGATCTCCACCGCACCACCGTGGCGATGGACGATGCCGCCAAGCGCCTCAGCCGCTACTTCCTGGTCCAGCTCGCCCTGAACGCCTCGTTCGGCCTCGTGGTGGGCATCGGCCTCTACATCCTCGGCGTACCGAACCCGGTCCTGTGGGGCATCTTCTCGGCGCTGATGCGCTTCGTGCCCTACGTGGGCGCCTTCGTCTCGGCCCTGTTCCCCCTCGCGCTCGCAGCCGCGGTCGACCCAGGCTGGTCGATGGTGATCGGAACCCTGATCCTGTTCCTGATCCTCGAGCCCCTGGTCGGGCATTTCATCGAGCCGATGCTCTACGGCCAGTCGACCGGCATGTCGCCCTTCGCGGTCCTAGTCTCGGCTCTGTTCTGGACCTGGCTGTGGGGACCTGTCGGCCTGCTGCTCTCGACCCCGCTCACGGTCTGCCTGGTGGTTCTCGGTCGCCACGTCGACAAGCTCGAATTCCTCGACGTGCTGTTCGGCGACCGGCCGGCCCTGACGCCGGTGGAGAACTTCTACCAGCGCATCCTGGCCGACGACCCCGAGGAGGCGCAGGAGCATGCCGACCTCATCCTGAAGAACTGCTCGCTCACCGCCTATTACGACGAGGTGGTGGTGAAGGGCCTCGAACTGGCGGCCCGGGACGCGGCCCGCGGCGTGCTCACCACGGACCAGAAGACCGACATCCGCACCAGCGTCGGCGGCCTGATCGCGGAGATGGCGGACCGCGACGATTTGCGCGGCGACACCGAGGCCAAAGCCGACCCGGACGCGCCGCGCCCGGAGCCGGTGCCGGAGACGTGGCGGCCCGCCGGCACGGTCCTGTGCGTGGCCGGACGCAGCTTCGTCGACGAATCCGCCTGCGCGATCCTGGCGCAACTGCTGGGCAAGCGCGGGATCGGCGTCCGGGTGGTGCCGTTCTCAGACGTTTCGCGCGCGAAGATCGCGGACCTCGATCCCGGTCCCGCCAAGCTCGTCTGCATCGTGTCGATGGCGATCAGCGGCGAGCCGACCCACCTGCGCCGGCTGACCGAGCGCCTGCGCCGGACGCTGCCCGACGCCCGGCTCGTCCTCGGCCTGTGGCAGGCCGACGATGCCGGTCTCGACGAGGCGACCCGGCGCCGGGCCGTCGATGCCGACATCCACGTCTCCTCGCTGCGCGCCGCCGTGGACGCGGTGGTGGCGGCCGCCCATGGCGAGGCCATTCCCGCGCCGAAGGCCCCGGAACCGGAGGGCGAATTCGCCCGGGTGCAGCCGATGCCCGCCTGAAGCCCTGCTGGAAGCCCTGTCTGAAGCCCTGCCGGAAGCTCTCCCTGAAGCCCTGCCGCCGGCATGGTTCTCCGGGGGCGATGTTTGGACTTGACCATGCTCCCTCGGGTCCGCTTCGCTGCGCCGCGTTTCTAAGGAGGACAGGCCGATGAGTGTGGTCGATCTCGCGCGGTTCATGGACGATCTTGCGGACGCCTCGGGGCAGGCGATCCTGCCGTTCTTCCGGACTGCCTTCGGCATGGACGACAAGGCGCGGGGCGGGGCCGCCTTCGACCCCGTGACCGAGGCCGACCGGGCCGCCGAGGTGGCGATGCGCGGCATGATCCGCCGTCATTTCCCGACCCACGGCATTCTCGGCGAAGAGTTCGGTTCGGAGAATCTGGAGGCCGAGTGCGTGTGGGTGCTCGACCCCATCGACGGGACGCGCGCCTTCCTCTCGGGCCTGCCCACCTGGGGCACGCTGATCGGCCTGACCCATCACGGTGCGGCCGTGCGCGGACTGATGCACCAACCCTATCTCGGCGAGCGCTTCTCCGGCGACGGCGCCAGCGCCCGCCTGCGCTCGGCACGCGGCGAGCGCCAGCTCCTGACCCGGCGCGGCACTGCCCTGGATCAGGCCATCCTCGCCACCACCGACCCGCGCCTGTTCGCGCAAGGCGAAGAGCGCGAGCGCTTCCTCGGCCTCGAAGAGGCGGTGCGCCTCTCCCGCTACGGCACCGATTGTTACGCCTATTGCATGCTGGCGGCCGGGCAGATCGACCTCGTGGTCGAGGCCGGCCTGAAGCCCTACGACATCGTCGCCCTGATCCCGATCGTCGAGGGGGCCGGCGGCATCGTCACGACCTGGGACGGCGGCCCCGCCACGGGCGGCGGGCGCATCGTCGCCGCCGGCGACCGCCGGCTGCACGAGGCGGCCCTGCGCCACCTCAACCCCTGAGGCTTAGGCCTCGACCCGGTCCTTCTCGATCGGTTCGGAGGTGTCGGAGCCCGGCATGAAGGCATCGAAGCCGGCCCAGAAATCCTGGCGGATGGCGTCCCGCTCCGACAGGATCTCGTGGCGGGCATCGGGCAGCACCAGGATATGGCCGGCCCGGAGGCCGCGGGCGAAGCGCTCGGTGATGTGCGTGCCGCAGACCGGATCGGCGCCGGCGGCGATGATCAGGGTCGGCAGGGTGATGCGTCCCGGAACGGCCGGATCGGCGAGGCGCTTCATCGCCCGGAAGGCGCCGGTGAGCCAGGCGATGCTCGGATCGCCCACCGCGCCGGCGCCGACGTCGCGTGCGGCGGCGGCATTGCGGGCATAGCGCTTCGGGTCCTGGCACAGGCGGTTGTTCCGGTACGGCTTCGTGGCCATCGAGACCGCCGAGCCGAACGGGATATAGGCCCGCCCACGTCCGATCGCGTGGAGGAGCCGGGCCAGTACCGCCGCGCCCGCGGGCCAGCGCACCATGCGGATCGACAGCATTGGCGCCACCGTGACGAGGCGCCGGAACGGCAGCCATCCGTCATGGGCGCCGGTCAGCGCGATGGCGCCGCCCATGGAATGGGCGAGACCCAGATGCGGGTGGGGCATCGACGGGCGCAGGATCGCCTCCTCGATCGCCTTCAGGTCGAGGCGGTAATCGTCGAAATGGGCAACGTGGCCCCGATGCGGATCGTCGGTCTGCCGCTGCGACTCTCCCTGTCCACGCCAATCGAAGGCGACGACGGCGAAGCCGCGCCCGCGCAGGTCGGTGATGGTCTCGTAGTACTTCTCAATGAACTCGGCCCGGCCCTGGAGCAGGCAGACCGTCCCCTTCACCAACCGGGTGGTGGGGCGCCAATGCGCGGCGCGCAATTCGATCCCGTCCTCGGTGCGCACCGCCTTCAAGGCACCGCCCGGCGGAACGGGATTGTCGGGGGTGGAGCGCAGGGTCAGCATCGCGGACGTCTCACGTCAGGAAAGGGGCTTAAAAATTTCGAGTGCGGGGCTGGTCGAGGCTCTTGCGAGCGTGGAGAGCCGCGCCAATATCACGGAGGCACCGGCCAATACGGCGGTGCGACTGGTCCGGCCCTCGGGCGGACCCAGACTGTGCATGTTGCTTCCTATGGAGAATATGTGATGCGTCAGTTCGACCTTGCTCCCCTGTATCGTTCCACTGTCGGTTTCGACCGCCTGTTCTCGGCCCTCGACCAGTTCGTCAGTGCCGACGCGGCGCCGACCTATCCGCCCTACAATATCGAGCGCACCGGCGAGAACGCCTACCGGATCACCGTGGCGGTGGCCGGCTTCACGGACTCCGATCTGTCGATCGAGGTCAAGGAGAATGCGCTGACTCTGAAGGGCGAGCGTCAGTCCGATCCGTCCAAGCCGGCGGAGTTTCTGCACCAGGGCATCGCAGCCCGCGCCTTCGAGCGCCGGTTCCAGCTTGCCGACTACGTGCAGGTGACGGGCGCTGCTCTCGAGAACGGTCTCCTTCACATCGACTTGGTTCGCGAGATTCCGGAAGCCAAGAAGCCACGCCAGATTCAGATCGCGACGACCCGCGCGTCCAACGCCCCCGTTATCAAGGGCGCCGTCCAGCAGGCCGCCTGATCGGCGATCGGCTCCGACACAGGATGCGGTGAAGGGCGCTCCGGCCGCAAGGCCGGGGCGCTTTCATGGTTTTCAGAATCCGTCGTCGAGCCAGTCCCCGCGACTCGGCTCCCGGCAGCGATAGCCGACGAAGCAGCGCGGCGTGTCGCCGGCCGGCACGAAGGCCGGAACCGTGATCTCGGTGATCTCGCAGAAGCTGCGGTCACGCACGAAGCGGTCATAGGTCTGGCCGCCGGTTCCGAGCACGAGCCCGCCCTGGCGGTCGACCAATCCCTTCGCCTGTCGACAGGACATGGCGGTGGTCGAGGGCCGCTGCGCCAGCGACGGACCGGCGATCGTCAGGATCGCGCCTGCGAGGCAAACGACACGAAGGGTCCGGGAACGGCTCATGCCGCGAGAACGCGATTCATGGTCCGGATGATCCCCGTCCGAGCCGTTCGGCCTGTCAGAGGTCGCCGAAGATCAGCTGACCCTGCGGGCTAGGACGCCGGGCGGGAGCATTCGGCTTGGCACTCCTGGCGCGTTTGGCTCCCGGCTTCGCTGCCGCGCGCTGGACGGCGGGACGCTGGGCCGGGGGATCGGCGCGCAGCCGTGCCTTGGCCCGGTCGCGGGCGATCGCTTCCGGCGCGTGCGGATCGTCGTCGAGCCACTTGCCGCGCTTGATCACCTCGTTGACGCGGCCCTGATTGACCCCGACCTTGAAGGCGATCTCCTGCTGGGTCATGCCGGTGGAAGCGTGCAGTTCCAGGATCGCGCGGGCGAGGTCCGGCGTCATCTTCTGCCCGGTGAGGCGGCGGGCCGGCTTGATCGTGCGCGTGGCCCGGTCGCGTTCCCGCAGACGTTCGAGCAGGGCGAGGGCCATGTGCATGCCGTGCTCGCGCAGGGACTCCTCGAATTCCTTCAACGTCGCCATCGTCGGCATCCTCATCGCCGCGGGGTTCCGTGAGGCCGGAACCGCGGCTGTTCTATCAACGCGACCGAAACGCCAGGGTTGCGCCGGACAGACGGTGAGGGTTGAGCCTCGTCGACCGCGTTGACAACGACCAACCTGCGCCATCCACCGGTATTCGCACCCGGAGCGGCGGTCCGACATCTGGAACTTGCTGGTCCGCGCCGGGCGGCTCCGCTTCGAAGCCCGCGCCCGGGTTATCCGATCCGGTCGCCGCGATCGCCCGTGGCAACCGGCGCGGCATTCGGCTAAACCGCCGATCCTGCCGCGGTTTTCGAGGATCCCGCCCGATGATCAGCCCGATCGTTTCCGTCTCGCGCACCGGGCCGGCGCCTGGTACGCCTTCCCTGGTGGATGCCCTGGAGAACGGCGCGGTCCTGATGTTCCCGGATCTCGACTTCCCGCTGAGCGCCTTCGAGCAGCGCTTCGTCGAGCGGCCCTTCGCCGACGGCAAGGCCAAGAACGTCAACATCCGGGGCGCCGCCGCCACCCTAAGGGGCGCCGCCGGCACGCCGGAGGAGCAGGAGGCCCTGCGCCAGGTCCTGATCCGCTACCGAGCCTTCGCCGAGGCGCTGATCACCGAGCATCTTCCGGCCTATGCCGGCAAGGTCACGCTGGCCGGCACCACGTACCGGCCCTTCGACGTCGACCGGCGCAAGCTGAGCTGGCGCCGCGACGACACCCGCCTGCATGTGGACGCCTTCCCGTCGAACCCGATCGGCGAGAAGCGCATCCTGCGCATCTTCCGCAACATCAATCCCAACGGGCAGCCGCGCCACTGGCGCGTCGGCGAGGACTTTTCCGCGATGGCGGAGAAATTCCTGCCGCGGCTGCCGGGCTATTCGCCGCTCTCCGCCCGGATGCTGGCGCTGCTCAAGATCACAAAGGCCCGGCGCAGCGAGTACGATCACCTCATGCTCCACCTGCACGACGCCCTGAAGCAGGACATGACCTACCAGGAGACGGCGCCGCAGGCCGACGTGCATTTCGCCCCCGGACAGACCTGGGTGACCTTTTCCGACCTCGTCATGCACGGGGCCATGGGCGGCCGTTACATGCTGGAGCAGACCGGCTACCTCGCGGTCGCCGATCAGGCCCGACCCGAGCGCAGCCCGCAGCGCCTGCTCGCCAAGGCCCTCGGCCGCCCCTTACGCTGACCGCAACGCCCTTTCACGATCGGAGACCGACCCATGATCCTCGAAATCGCCCAGATCGACGTCAAGCCCGGCCTGGAGGCCGAGTTCGAGGCCGGCATCGCCGAGGCCGCCGCGATCTTCAAGGCCGCCCAGGGCTGTCGCAGCTTCGCGGTCCGTCGCTCCATCGAGAAGCCGCAGCGCTACCGCCTGCTCATCGAATGGGAGACCCTGGAGAACCACACCGTGGACTTCACCGGCTCCCAGGCCTGGAAGGATTACCGGACGATGGTGTCGCCCTGCTTCGAGGGGCCCCCGAGCGTCGAGCACACCGAACTGACGCTCCAGGCGTTCTGAGCCGGTCTAGCGGCCGGACCCACGCACCAGCATCTTGATGCGGTCGTCGAGCTTCCTGACCCGCTCGCGAATGCCGGCGGTGCTGCAGCTCGTGAGGGTTTCCCCGGCGAAGAACCCGAACTGCTCCTCCCGATCGCGGCAGGCCAGGACCGGCGGCAGGGCGAGCACGAGGCCGAACGGCGCGGCGAGCAGGAACAGGTTGAGGACGAGCGACGCGACCCAGCCGAGGGTGACGGTGCGGACCTCCGCTTCCTCGCCCTCGCGCGCGGCACGGTGGAAGGACCGCACCAGCCTGGGCCGATAAAGGGTATCGCGGAGTTGCGCCCCGCCGGACCGGGCCGTGGGCGGCGCGGTGTAGGGATCCGTGGCGTCCTCGGCTTCCGGCCGCAGCCCGTAGGGATCGTCGGTGAGCACGCCACCGGATTGAAGCTTCATCGCGACGTCCTCTCAAGATGCCGGGCGAGACCCCGAGGGCCGGTTCGACGCATCGATTTCTACCGGATGCTGTTCACGACGGTGCGGAGGTTGCCGTCCAGGTTGAGCACCCGGCCGGCGAAATCGCGTCGGGCGCAGGCCGTACTGCGCAGGATCTCGGGAACCCACGATCCGCGCGAGACACTCTGGCAATCCATCAGCAGGGTCGCGCCGAGCAGGATCGACATTGGCCCCAACATCAGCGCGAGCTTGAACAAGCGCAGGACGCCGAAGCCGCTCCGCCGTCTCCGGGCGGGACGCACGTCGCGCCGCCTCGGCGAGGCGGAGTGATCGGGCTCATCGTCCCCTTCGGCCTCGCGGGCGCCGAAGGTCTCCACGTAATAGGCTTCGAGCTTGCTGCGCTTCATCGGTAAGCATCCGCCGATCCGGCTGATAACGTCGTTGTGACCCCGTCATACCCGAGCTTGCGTCGAGGGCGGGCTAACATCCGCCCGGGGACTGCGACAACGTCGGGTTGTGGTTTCCGAATGCTTGCCGGATCGAACCGTTCGAACCGGTTTCCGGTGACATCCGGCCACGGACTGCGTACCTAGGGACCGACATGTCCCACCGGTTCCCAGCGCCGCCACCGGTCGACCCTTACACGAGCGATCCTCGCCCATGATCCAACGCCCCCTGCGCATCGGCACGCGTGGAAGCCCGATGGCCCTGGCTCAGACCGGGATGGTCCGGGACCAGATCGTCGCCGCCAATCCCGGCCTCGAGACCGAGATCGTGGTGGTGAACACCGTGGCGGACCGCATCCTCGACCGTCCGCTGTCGGAGATCGGCGGCAAGGGGCTCTTCACCAAGGAACTGGAACAGGCGCTGTACGCCGACGTGGTCGACGTCGCCGTGCATTCGATGAAGGATGTCGAGACCTGGTTGCCGGACGGGCTCGTCATCGCCTGCATCCTGGAACGCGACGACCCGCGCGACGCGTTCCTGTCGCCGCGCGCCGCCGGCTTCGCCGATCTCGCCCCCGGCGCCCGGGTGGGGACCTCCTCCCTGCGCCGCGCGGCCCAGGTGCTGATGCGGCGGCCCGACCTGCGGATCGTACCCCTGCGCGGCAACGCCAACACCCGGATGCGCAAGTTGGAGGAGGGCACCTGCGACGCCACCCTGCTGGCGCTCTGCGGCCTGGAACGCCTCGGCATGGCGGACATGGCGCGCAGCGTCCTCGACGTCGGCGAGATGCTTCCGGCCGTGGCCCAGGGCGCACTCGGCATCGAGTGCCGCGAGGCGGATGCCGAGGTGCGCGCCCTCCTCACCCCCCTGGTCTCCGCCCGCGCCACCGCCGAGCTGGATGCCGAACGCGGCCTTCTGGCCGAACTCGATGGGTCGTGCCGGACGCCGATCGCGGCGCTGGCCCGGATCGCCGGCGATACACTGGCCCTCGACGGTCTGCTGTTCCTGCCCGACGGCAGCGCCCATTGGGGCGTGCAGCGCGCCGGACCGGTCGCCGATGCGGCTCGGATCGGCCGCGAGGCCGGCGCCGAACTGAAGCGCGCGGCGGGCGACACCTACGCGCGGCATCTTCAGTAGGAACGGGGCCTTCGAAGGTCCCGGACGCCCTTCAGACGAGGCTGCGTTCGATCGCCTCCTCGTCGCAGACGATGCCAGCGGCGCGCACGTATTCGAGGCCGAGCGGATGGGTGAGGGCAGGGGCCGTTCCGGCTTCGGTGAAGGCCTCCAGGAAGACCCGCATCACGTGCGCCACCGCGACCGGCGTGACCGAGCGCAGATCGTCGGCATAGTAGCGGCCGGCATTGGCAGTGCTGGTGACGATCTCGTAGGCGGGGAAGTAGACGGCGCGCGGCTCGGCCGCGACGATCTCCTCGGCGGCGACCCGCAACGCCGCCTTGCTGTAGGTGTTCGAGACCAGCACGTGCCGGTCGGCATAGGTGGCGATCAGCGGCACCGGCGACACCGTGAGGATCACCCGCGCGCCCGGGTTCACTGCGAACAGGCGCGCGAGGAAAGCCAGCATGTCGTCGCGCACGTCGCCCGCCCGCGCATTCACGAAGGCGTAGGTCTCCGGGTCGAAGCTGCCGCCGATGACGCCGGGAGCGACGGGCAGCATCGCGCCGTCCGGCCGGTGCATCCAGCCCTCGGTCAGCCCGAGGGTGAAGACGAAGACGTCCAGGGTCTCGAACATCGCCCGCACCGCGGCGAGATGCGTCGCGCGCGCCGCCTCCAGGGCCTCCGGATCGGGAAAGCCGTCCGGTTCGATGCCCGGACGGAACGGGTCCACGAGGCGCCCGTCCGGGCGCGTCCAGGCCGCGAGGGCCGGTGCGTAGGTCCCGTAAGCGCGATCGAAGAGCTGCAGCAATTGGCGGGCGGTGTAGACGTTGCCGTACCGGGCCGAATAGGTGCCGTATTGCCGGTCGGCCGCGATGTCGGGGGCCAGCCCCTCGGGCGCCGTCTCGGCGAGGTAATGCCCGAAGCCGGCCTCGGTCAGGGCGCGGGCGACGTGCTGGGCGAAGCACGAGCCGGCCGTCGCCACCCGGGCGTCTCGCGCGATGGTGAAGCGCTCCGACGGCCCCGGGGCGAGGGCGAAGGGTGGCACCCCGGCCACCACCTTGCGCCAGAATCGCTCGGCCGGTAGATCGGCGTAAGGGTTCATCACCACGGCGGCATCTCCATCCGATCGCTCACGCATCTGCCGCGCACCACCACTCCGTCGGGTTCCCTCGCGGCGCGGGTCGCACCCCTGGCGCGCTCGGTCTCATCGTTGAGATCCTGGGCGGGAGCATGGCGCAGGGCGGCCCCCTCCGTCGATCCGACCCGCACCGGTCCGCGCCTCGCCGTGCTGGGAAATTGCCAGGCCGAAGGGGTCGCCCAGGCGCTGCAGCTGCTGGTCCCGACCGCTCGCGTCGCGCTGATCCCCCTGGGGCGTCTCACCCGGCACTACGGAACCCTCGATCGCCTGCGCACTCACCTGGACGCTTTCGATCACGTCTTCACGCAGTTCTTCCCCACGGGCTTCGTCGAGGGCGGCAACGTCCACGCCCTGGCGGAGGGCGACCCACGCGTCCGCCTGTTCCCCACCATTCTGTTTCCCGGCTACCACCCCGACATGGTCCATGTCGGCGATGTCGGCGCGCTCTCCGCAGCGCACCTCGTGCGCTCGCCGGTCGGCCCCTACCACTCGGCCATCATCCTGTGCGCCTATCTCGAGGGCCTGAGTCCGGCGGACACCGTGGCCCTGTTCCGGGACTCCACCTACGCGCAGCTCGGGTATTACGAGGCCTGGAACGAGGCGGCGGCCTACCTCCTCGGCGGCGGCCGCGACATGGTCTTTCCGCTGGAGGCGGATCTTGCCCGGTGGTCGCGCCGCGGCTGCTTCATGCATGTGCTCAACCACCCCAAGCTCTTCGTGCTCGCCGACATCGCCCGCCGCCTCGCCAGCGAAGCCGGGCTCGCGCCGGTCGACGTGCCGGTGGAGGATTACCTGCCCGACGAACTCGCCGCCGACGTCGTCTGGCCGCTCTATCCGGATTTGGCCGCGCGCTACGGCCTGCCGGGAACGATGGTGTTCAAGGACAAGGCCCGCGGCGCGGCCTTCCCGAAGCTCTACGACCTTCCGGCGTTCGTCGCGGCGAGTTTCGCGATCTATCGGCGGCACGATCCGGCGGCGCTCGCGTGCACCCGCGTCGAGGCCTGGCGGGCCGATCCGGCGGTCCGGGCGATCTTTCGGGCCTGATCGCCGGGGCTCAGGCCAGCGCGGCGCGGGCGTCCTCGCTCCGGTCGGCCGGCCCCGTCCGCATCAGAGCGCCGGTCAGATCCACCACATCCTGGATGCGAAACGGTTTGCCGAGAAAGACGCTGTCCGGCACGGCGCGCCGGTCGCTGCAGCCGCTGGTCGAGGTGTAGATCACCGGGCAGTCCGGATTGAACTGCCGGAAGGCGTCCGCGACCGTCCAGCCGTCGATGAGGCCCGGCAGGTTGATGTCGGTGAGGAGGAGAGCGAACCCGCCCTCGGGACTCGCAGGCTGGGTCCCGGCCCGCCGGATCGCGGCGATTGCGGCCTCGCCGCTGGAAACCGACACCACGGCAATGCCGCTCCGCTCGCAGAGGCCAGTGAGCATGTCGAGGAGCAGGTAGTTGTCCTCCACCATGAGGACGTGACGGTGTCGCATCGATCGCACCAGAGGCTTTGCACCCTCGACTTGGTCCGATATTGGTTAAGTGACGATCAACGGATGCAGTGTTTCGGCGAAGTCGCGGTTATGGCGTCGTCGTGGCTTCGGCAAAAACGTGGCCACAGGACTTCTCGGAACGCCCCATGCCGGATCATCCGCTCCCCGAAGCCGGGACGTCCCCGGCGCGGTCCGGGTCGGTCGCTGCGATGCGCCCGGTCTACGATCCCGGGACCCTGACCGAACTCGAAGGCATCTTCGGCCGTCCGCGGCTGATGGACCTGCTCGACCGCCTCAGGACGGAGATCGCCCAGCGCCTGCGGGCTCCGGCCTCGGACCGGGCCACCCTCGGCCACGATGCCCACACGCTGCTCTCGGTGAGCGGGTCGCTCGGCTTCAACGAACTGTCCGGCCGCTGTGCCGAGATGGAACGGGCCTGCCTGCAGGGCGCCGACCTGACGCGGCCGCTTGCGGCGGCACAGGCGGCCGCCACCAACGCGATCGCGGCGATCGAGATCCTTCGGGATCGCCGCTGACGCGACTCAGACGAAGACGGATCGCATCGGACGATCCCGGCGGCACCTCAGGTTCAGTCCCACCTGTTGCCGCTGCGCAACAACCTGATCCTTAACGGTGGCGGCCCGGCCGATGTGCTGCCGATGTCCTGCCGATGCCGCAATCGCGCGCGATTCCGAACCCTGTCGTCGCGGATCGACCTCCGGTCTTTCCGCGCCGCGCTCGGGTCCGCATCCCAGCAATCTGGCCGGATTCGAAAAGGGTTGCTCAAGGTTGACGGAACCTTCGCTTAACCGAGATCGCCTAAGAACCGCCCATGCGGCCCCGAGGGGGCCCCACGAGGCGCCGTCGCCCCGATCATGATCGATTTGGCGGCACTGCCCGAGGAGAACAGGATCATGTCCATGACCGCGCGCTTCCGCGTGTTTCCGCTGGCGGCCGCCCTCTGCGCCGCTCTCAGCGTCGCCGCCTGTACCAATGACAAGGATCTCGCCGACGCGTCCGGGTTCGGTGCCGGTGGCGGCGGCCTGAACGGCGGCGCCAATACGCCCGGCAGCGCCCAGGACTTCGTGGTGAACATCGGCGACCGCGTGTTCTTCGAATCGGACTCCACCGACCTGACCTCCACCGCCACCGCCACCCTCGACAAGCAGGCGAACTGGCTGCAGCGCTACCCGCGCTACACCTTCCTGATCGAGGGCCACGCCGACGAGCGCGGCACGCGCGAGTACAACTTCTCGCTCGGCGAGCGGCGCGCCCAGTCGGTCAAGGATTATCTCGCCTCGCGCGGCATCGCGGGCGGACGCATCCGCACGGTCTCCTACGGCAAGGAGCGTCCCGTGGCGGTCTGCAACGACATCTCGTGCTGGTCGCAGAACCGCCGCGCCGTCACCGTGCTCGACCGGGGCGCCGGTTCGTAAGCCACCGGACGCCCCCGTCGCCGTGCCGCGCGTGCGGCGACGGGGTCTCGTATTCGCCAAGGCACAACGCTTCGAAAAATCGCCGGGCAGGTCGGGCGGGCCGCACCGGGCCGCATTTTTGCCGTGCGGCACGGCATTTGGTATCGGACGGGTTCTGTCCCCGGGACAACGCCCTCGTCCTTTGACCACCGGTAACCACCGCCATGCTTGCCCGCCTCCTCCGCGCAACCCGCCTCGCTGTCGCGACGGGCCTCGTCTCGGGACTTCTGCTGTCGGGATCTCCGGTGCCGTCCCAGGCGCAGGATGCGTCGGACTTCGTGGTCCGGCTCAACCGGCTGGAGAATCAGTCGCGTCAGACCGCCGGGCAGATCGAGACGCTGCAATACGAGAATCGCCAGCTCAAAGAGCAGCTCCGCAAGTTCCAGGAGGACGTGGAGTTCCGGCTTCAGGAGATGAAGGGCGGACGCCCAAGCGCCCCGGCGGGCACCAATCCGGCCGCGGCCAAGCCGCAGAAGCGCAGCGACGCCTTCGATCCCGACCAGAACCCCGGTCGTCCCGGCGCCCCGATGCAGCTCGGGACGCCGACCGCGCCCGTCGCCGAGGCGCCGCGCATGCGCAGCGTGCCTCCGACGGTCGTGGATTCCGACGACGACGAGCCCGGCCTGACCCCGCCCGGCCTCGGCGGCCCGGTGGACCTGACGCCGCCGGCGCGGGTTCCCACCACGGGCGCGCTGCCGAATCCGCCGCGGCCCGGCAGCGTCGCCGCCACCGGAACGGGCGATGCCCGCGCCGACTACGAGACCGCCTACGCCTACATCCTGCAGCGTCAGTACGAGCAGGCCGAAATGGGCCTGCGTCAGTTCATCCAGTCCCATCCGCGTGATGCGCTGGTACCGGCCGCGACCTACTGGCTCGGCGAGAGCTACCTGCAGCGCAACCGCAATCGCGAGGCGGCCGAGCAGTTCCTGAAGGTCTCGACCGATTACGCCCGTTCGGCCCAGGCGCCCGACGCCATGCTGAAGCTCGGCGCCTCGCTCAACGCGCTCGGCGCCCGCGAACAGGCCTGCGCGACCCTGGCGGAACTGGAGCGGAAGTTTCCCTCGGCCAGCGCCAGCGTCCGCCAGGGCGTGAGCCGCGAACAGAAGCGCGCGCGCTGCGCCGCCTGACCATCGCGCCGGAGACGGTCGAGGCCGCGATCCGGCCCTGGCTCGGCACCGAGGCGGTGCTGCTCGCGGTCTCGGGCGGGCCGGACTCGACGGCTCTCATGGGTGCGGCCGCGCGGGCCGGGTCCGCCGCGCCGCTCCACGTCGCCACCATCGACCACGGCCTTCGCCCGCACTCCGCCGCCGAGGCTGCCGCGGTGGCAATGGCCGCCCGGACCCTCGGCCTGCCGCATCGGACGCTGGTCTGGACCGGACCGAAGCCGGCCAGTGGTGTGCAGGCTGCGGCGCGCGCCGCGCGCTACGAACTCCTGGCGGCGCATGCCGAGTCCCTCGGCGTCGGCCTCGTGCTGACCGGCCACACCCGCGACGATCAGGCGGAGACGGTCCTGATGCGGCTGCTGGCGGGGAGCGGCCCGGCCGGCCTCGCGGGCATGCGCCCGACCCGTGATCTGACCTCCTCGATCCGCCTGGGGCGGCCCTTCCTGGGCCTCGCGAAAGCCGACCTCGTCGATTACTGCGCGGCGCGGGGACTGGCCTTCATCCGCGATCCCTCGAACGGCGACGACCGTTACGCCCGCGCCCGCCTGCGTCGCCTGCGGCCCGACCTCGACCGGGAGGGACTGAGCACCGACCGCCTGTGCCGCCTGGCGGAGCGCTGCGGCCGAGACGACGCCGCCCTGGCCGCGTGGGCCGGCACGGTCTTCGCGGCTGCGACGACGTCGCAGGCCGGGGGGACGATCCGTCTCGACGGCACCGCCCTGCGCGCCGTGCCGGAAGCGGTGCTTCTTCGTGTCGCGAGCTTGGCCGTCACCCGCCTTACCGCGACGTGGGACCATTCCGTCGGCCGCGAGCGCCTGGAGCGTCTGGAGCGTCTGGTCCTCGACGGGCTGGTTCCGGCGCTGCGCAGCGGCACGCCTCTGCGTCGGACCCTGCGCGAGACCCTGTTCGAGGTGACCCGCACCGGTGATCTCGTCCTGAGACCGGCTCCGACGCGCCGGACACACGGGACTGCGTCGCAGCATTAGGACTGTGTCGAAGCATTAGGCTTGTCACCCGAAGGTTCGGACACGGCCTTGTCGCCGCTTCACGCCCATGGCTACGTCGCTGCGGCCGCGTGCCCATGGCTGGGTCCATGACATGGCCGGCACGTCGACTTGGCAAGGGGTGACTCGCTGCCTACATTGGGAGCGAGCGTCAGGATTGACTCGCCCCATTTCGCGCGGCGGGCCCGGACGCCTCCAGGGAAAGATCGATGAACCCGAATTTCCGCAATTTCGCCTTGTGGGTCGTCATCTTCCTGCTCGTGCTCGCCCTCGTGACCCTGTTCCAGAACCCGGGTCATCGCGGTGGCGGCTCCGAGATCGCCTACAGCCAGCTTCTGAACGATGCCGATTCCGGCAAGATCCAGACGGTTGTGATCTCCGGGCAGGACGTCAGCGGCACCTATGTGGGCGGCGGCAACTTCACCTCCTACGCCCCGAATGATCCGAGCCTCGTCTCGAAGCTCCAGAGCAAGGGTGTGCAGATCACCGCGCGCCCGCCATCGGACAACACGCCGTGGTTCATCCAGTTGCTGGTCAGCTGGTTGCCGATCCTGGTGTTCATCGGCGCCTGGATCTTCCTGTCCCGCCAGATGCAGTCCGGCGCGGGGCGCGCCATGGGTTTCGGCAAATCGAAGGCCAAGCTGCTGACCGAGGCTTCCGGCCGCGTCAGCTTCGACGACGTCGCTGGCGTCGAAGAGGCCAAGGAGGATCTGCAGGAGATCGTGGAGTTCCTGCGCGACCCGCAGAAGTTCCAGCGCCTCGGTGGCCGTATCCCGCGCGGCGTGCTCCTCGTCGGTCCCCCTGGTACGGGTAAGACCCTGATCGCCCGGGCGGTCGCGGGCGAGGCCAATGTGCCGTTCTTCACCATCTCGGGCTCGGACTTCGTCGAGATGTTCGTCGGTGTCGGCGCATCCCGCGTGCGCGACATGTTCGAGCAGGCCAAGAAGAACGCCCCCTGCATCATCTTCATCGACGAGATCGATGCGGTCGGCCGTCATCGCGGCGCCGGCCTCGGCGGTGGCAATGACGAGCGTGAGCAGACCCTGAACCAGCTCCTGGTCGAGATGGACGGCTTCGAGGCCAACGAGGGCGTGATCATCATCGCGGCCACCAACCGGCCGGACGTGCTCGATCCCGCTCTGCTGCGACCGGGCCGTTTCGATCGCCAGATCATGGTGCCGAATCCCGACGTCGTCGGCCGTGAGCGCATCCTGCGCGTCCACGTCCGCAAAGTGCCGCTGGCGCCGGATGTCGACCTCAAGGTCATCGCCCGCGGCACCCCGGGCTTCTCGGGTGCCGACCTGATGAACCTGGTCAACGAGTCGGCGCTGCTCGCCGCCCGTCGCGGCAAGCGCATCGTCACGATGCACGAGTTCGAGGACGCCAAGGACAAGGTGATGATGGGCGCCGAGCGGCGGACCCTGGTCATGACCGAGGACGAGAAGCGCCTGACCGCCTATCACGAGGGCGGCCACGCCATCGTGGCCTTCAACGTGCCGGCGACCGATCCCGTCCACAAGGCGACGATCATTCCGCGCGGCCGGGCGCTGGGCATGGTCATGCAGCTGCCCGAGCGTGACAAACTGTCGATGTCGTTCGAGCAGATGACCTCGCGCCTCGCCATCATGATGGGCGGACGTATCGCCGAAGAGATGACCTTCGGCGCCGACAAGGTGACATCGGGCGCTCAGTCCGACATCGAGCAGGCCACCCGCCTCGCTCGCATGATGGTCACCCGCTGGGGATTCTCGCCCGAGCTTGGCACCGTTGCGTACGGCGAGAACAACGACGAGGTCTTCCTCGGCATGTCGATGGGCCGGCAGCAGACGGTGTCGGAAGCCACCGCCCAGAAGATCGACGCGGAAGTTCGTCGCCTCGTCGAGACCGGCCTGGAAGAGGCGCGCCGCATCCTCAGTGAACACAAGGACGACCTCGAGGCCTTGGCGCAGGGGCTGCTCGAGTACGAGACCCTCTCGGGCGATGAGATCAAGAACCTCATCGCCGGCCGACCGCCGATCCGCGATGCGGGCGATGGTCCGACCACCCTGCGCGGGTCGTCGGTCCCGTCCACGGGTCGCGGTCGTCCCCGCGGCAGCGACGGCCTGGAGCCGCAGCCCCAGGCCTGATCGCCACCGCGCGAACCGATCGCTCCGACACCACGAGCCCGCCTCCGGCGGGCTCGTTCGTATCAAGTCTCCACGAATGCTGGTTCGGGTTCCTCTATCGCCCGTGATCCCGCAACTGGATCTTCAGGCTGTCGGGTGCATAGATCCTGACGCATCATCTCCGATGAGGCTGGGAGAACGGCGTCCGGAAACGGAGCTGGCCTCCTCGGCTCAAGACTAGAAACGGGACGCGAAGATCATGGCGCGCAAGTATTTCGGCACGGATGGTATCCGGGGCCGCGCCAACGGCGTCATCACGCCGGAACTCGCCCTCAAGGTCGGTCAGGCCGCCGGCCTGGTGTTTCAGCGCGGCGATCATCGTCATCGCGTCGTGATCGGCAAGGATACCCGCCTGTCGGGCTACATGATCGAGACCGCCCTGATCGCCGGCTTCACCTCTGTGGGGATGGACGTGCTCCAGCTCGGGCCGATGCCCACCCCGGCTGTGGCGATGCTGACCCGCTCCATGCGCGCCGATATCGGGGTGATGATCTCGGCCTCGCACAACCCGTTCGAGGATAACGGCATCAAGCTGTTCGGGCCGGACGGGTTCAAGCTCAACGACGACGTCGAGCACGAGATCGAGGCCCTGATCGACGGCGAGTTGCACAAGCGTCTCGCAGGCTCGCGCGATCTCGGACGCGCCAAGCGCATCGAGAGCGTGCATGCCCGCTACATCGAGTTCGCCAAGCGTTCGCTGCCGCGCAACATCACCCTCGACGGCCTGAGGATCGTGGTCGACTGTGCCAATGGCGCGGCCTACCGCGTGGCGCCCGAGACCCTGTGGGAACTCGGCGCGGAGGTCATCGCCATCGGTGTCGAGCCGGACGGCTTCAACATCAACCGCGACGTCGGATCGACCGCACCGGCCGCGCTCTCCGCCAAAGTCCGGGAACTGCGCGCCGATATCGGCATCGCCCTCGACGGCGACGCCGACCGTGTCCTCATCGTCGACGAGAAGGGCCAATCGGTCGACGGAGACCAGCTGATGGCGGTGGTCGCCCGCTCGTGGAAGGAGGACGATCGCCTGACCCAGCCGGGCCTGGTCGCGACCATCATGTCCAACCTCGGCCTCGAGCGTTACCTTGGCGGGATCGGGCTTAACCTCGCCCGCACGGCCGTGGGCGACCGCTACGTGCTCGAGCACATGCGCGAGCACGGCTACAACCTCGGCGGCGAGCAATCCGGCCACATCATCATGTCAGACTACGCGACCACCGGAGATGGCCTCGTGGCCGCTCTCCAGCTGCTCAGCGTCGTCAAGCGGCAGGAGCGCCCCGTGAGCGAGGTCTGCCACTGCTTCGAGCCGTTGCCGCAGATCCTCAAGAACGTGCGCTATCGCTCCGGCGAACCTCTGCGGGCGGATTCGGTGGTCACCGCCATCGCCCAGGCCCGCGAGCGCCTCGGCAATTCGGGGCGCCTCGTCATCCGCCCCTCGGGCACAGAGACGGTGATCCGCGTCATGGCCGAGGGCGACGACCGGCGCCTCGTCTCCGAGGTGGTCGACGAGGTCGTGGAGGCGGTGACCAGGGCGGCGGCCTGAGAGGTCCGATACCGGGATCGAAGCCCGGCCTCAAATCCGGTCCTCATCCGCCGGCGCGACTTCGCGCCAAGCGGCCAGGAGGGCCGCAAGCAGCGCGTCCTCATCGGCCTCCCAGAGATTGAGATTGGTCCAGCCCCGGCGGCCCCAGGCGCCCTCGATCGCCTCGAAGCGGTCGGGTTCAGCCTCGATCCATTCCGCCTGCTGGGCGCGCGACAGGCGCAGAACCACTCGCTCTTCCTCGACCCAGAGCGTCGCGAAGATGCGTCCCCACACGCGGAAGTCGGGATGGCCGCTATGGGCGCCCTCGACGACTTCCGGCAGGGCACGGGCCAGACGCCGAACATCCTCGGGTTTCATGGTCACGAACGCGACGTCTCCCTGGTCATCGTGAAGCGCGATGTCTCTTGCTGGACGATGCTCGCAAGTGCCCGTCGCAATACAACCAAACCGGTGTCAACGCTTCGGCAAGGATAAGATTTAACGTTAAATCCGATTTAACACTTCCCCACCATGGTGTCCTCGTCATCCCGCCGGCGTCTTGAGCTTCCGGCACACGGTCGATTGAAGGACATCCGATGCGCCGCACCAAGCTGTCTGCCTTGGCGCGCTCGATCACGCTCATTGTGAGCGTGGCAGCGCCCTGCCTCGCCCAAGCGGCGGATCTGCTGCCCCCGCTGCCGCCCGAGCCGCTACCCCCGCCGGTCGAGATCGGCGGCGGCTGGTACCTGCGCGGCGATGTCGGAGTCGGCGCGACCAATGTCGGTGCCATCTCGACGACGGTGCATGGCGAGGGCCTTCCTTCAGGCTACCGCTACGATCAGAAGTCGGTCGAGGACAGCTACTTCGCCGGCGGCGGCGTCGGTTACCAGTTCGGCAGCTACTTCCACGGCGACATCACGGCGGAATATCGGGGCGGCAGCAAGTTCCGCTTCCAGGACAGCTACGACTCCGTCTGCGGCGGCGACAACGCCTATCCGTGCAAGGGCGTGAACGCCTACAACGCCAACCTGTCGTCGGTGGTGGTGATGGCCAACGGCTACATCGATCTCGGCACCTGGTACGGGGTCACGCCCTTCGTCGGCGGCGGCGTCGGTACCGCCTTTCACCGCCTGAGCGGATTCAACGATTCCGGCTTCGGCGCCGCCTCGGGTGGCTACGGCTACGCCAAGGACAAGAACACCAACACCTTCGCGTGGGCCGCCATGGCGGGCCTCGGCTACAGCGTCACCCCGAACGTGAAGCTGGAACTCGGCTATCGCTACATGAACCTCGGCCATGTCGGCTCCAACCCGGTGACCTGCATCAACGATCCGGGCTGCGGCGGCGCCGTCTACAAGATCAAGGACATCACCTCCCACGACGTCCGGATCGGCATGCGCTGGCTGCTCGGAGGCGTCGTCGCCCCGGCGGTCGTCGAGTACCAGCCCGAGCCCGCCCCGCTGATCCGCAAGTACTGATCCGGAAACGACAGTCGGGAGCCGCCAAGCCGCCCTCGTCGTCGCGACCGCTGAACGTTCATCAAGCACCGATCCAAAACGGCCACGACAGCGGGAGACCGCTCGCGTGGCCGTTCTGCTGTGTCGCATGGGGGTGAAATCCTCAGGTGACGAAAACCTTTTCGCAGCAGAGGGTTAGGGTTAAGTCCTCTCTAACGCTTCCCGTGCAGGATCGCCAGAACGGCAATCCGCACCGCGTCTCCGGCGCCCGGTCTGCCACGCGTACCGTGAGTTCGAGGGCGTTATGGCCGCACACCGATTCCGCACCGCGACGGCACTCGCCCTCGCACTCTCCGCATCCGGCTGGGCCACGACCGTACGGGCCGCCGATCTTCTGCCGCCCCCGCCGCCGCCGATCGCACCGGTAGCGATTGGCGAGGGTTGGTATCTGCGCGTGGACGCCACCGTCAGCGACTACGCCCGGCCGCGCGATGCAACGCCGCGACCGGCCGACGGCAGCCCGATCGTTCCCCTGACGCGCATGAGCCTCGAGACCGTGCCGGGTTACGGCGGCGGCATCGGCTACCGGATCAGCAACTGGCTCCGCGTCGACGCCACGATCGATCAGCGCATATCCGCGCGCTACAGCGCCTATTCGTCCGGGTCCAATTTCGTGACCGGCTACAATGTCGAGGCGGGCCAGATCGACGTGCTCACCGGCCTCGTCAACGTCTATGCCGATCTCGGCACCTGGTGGGGCCTGACGCCCTATATCGGCGGCGGCATCGGTTTCGCCGACAAGCGTTTCGCCAAGGCCTACACTCAGACCACCTGCATCCTCGAATTCTGCGACAACAATGCGGGCACGGGCCCGCGCGACGCGGTGCGCCGGCCGAGCCGGTCCGTCACCTCCCTCGCCTGGGCTCTCACCGGTGGCGTCTCCTACGACATCGGCCATGGCCTCAGCCTCGACACCAGCTACCGCTACGTCGATCTCGGCCGGGCGAAGACCGGCGTCGATGCCTTCGGGTACGATTCGCGTCTGAAGGATCTGGCCTCGCACGAGGTCCGGGTTGGCTTGCGCTACCGCTTCGCCGACGCCTCCGGTCGCCTGCCCGGCCTGGCGGTCCCGAGCTGGAGCCGGAATCCCTACGAGTAGGGGAGGGGACCCACAGGCTCTCGGCGCACCTCGTTCGGGGGAGCGTCGGAGCGCCGCGTCCTCCCGAGTCCCGTCCCGCCACGGGACGGCTCTCCACTACATCAAATCGCAAACCGCAACGGAGCGTTAAGGTTACTCAAGTAGAACCAGGCTACAGGCACAGCACTCTCACCCATCGGGCTGCGCCGTTAGGACGACATCGATGCGTACCGCAACCCTCGCGCTCCTGGCCAGCTTCACCCTCGGGGTCATCGCGCCGGCGCAGGGGGCCGACCTCGATTACGGCGTGCTGCGCGGGTCGGACTACGAGCCCGAGATCCAGGTCATCGACTGGAACGGCATCTATGTCGGCGGGCATGGCGGGTATACGTCCGCCTCCGCAGGCTTCAAGAACGTCTACGCTCCGTTGATCTTGAACGAATTGCGGGAGTCGTCGGCTGAGAGCCTTTTTGGCGCCTCGACCCTGCTCCCTTCGCGGACCGGCACCACGGAGGGTTCCAGCTACGGCGCGTATATTGGTTTCAACTATCAGTTCGAAGAGACGGTGATCGGTATCGAAGCTGATTACACGCGCTTCGATCGGACCACTTCGGCGCGCGACAGCATCGCTCGCTTCAAGCTCAGTCCCGATGGCTACATGGAAAGCGTCTCCCTCGACGGGGCGGCCACCTCACGCGTCGAGGATTACGGGACGCTGCGGGCGCGTGGCGGCTACGCGATCGGAAACTTCCTGCCCTACATCACCGGTGGTCTGGCAATCGGCCGCGTTCATGTCGATCAATCGGTCGCCATTCAGTATCATGGCTACGACGCGGCCGCCTACAAAGCCAATCAAGCCCTCCAGGTGGGCGCCAAGGCCGTTGCCGTGAAGGATTTCGGTTACGTGAATGGCGGCTTCGATCCGAACAACCCTGAAGCCGGTATCCCGGCAACCAGGCGGGTGCGCAACGCCAAGACCAAGACCATGGGCGGATTCGTCCTCGGCGCCGGCCTCGAATTTGCCCTCACCAGCAACATCCTGCTTCGGGCCGAATACCAGTACGTGATGCTCAACGACTTCCAGGAGAGTGCCGCCAACCGCGTCGCCATCAACACCGTGCGTGCCGGTGCCGCGGTGAAATTTTGAGTGTACCGTTAAGCAGTCGCCCCTATCCTGGCGGTTCGATCGTCAGCCGCAGTTGGCCTGCGCCCGCCGGGATGTTCTCCATGCTTCGACTCGTGCTCGCCGGCAGCGTCTTCGTCGGCAGCGTGCTCACGATGCCCGCGGGCGTCGGAATGGCTCTCGCGGGGGGAGAGCCCGGGCCGGCCTATCGGCGCCCGCTGCTTCCGCCCGACATCGCCTATCGCGACCCGACCTACGTCGCGCCGCCGCCGCTTCGGACCGTGGTCCTGGCGCCGGTCCTTCGCGCGCCGCGCTCCCTGGCGCTTCCGCTCTATAACGAGCCGCCGCCGCGCTTCCCCACCCCGTAGACCGCCTCAGCTTTCCAGCTCGGTGTCCCAGTAGAGGTAATCGAGCCAGGTGTGGTGGTACTCCCGGTGGTCGAATTCCGGCTGGCGGCGGTGCAGTTCGTGCCGCGTCGGCCGGTGCGGCTCGTGCAGGAGCGGCATGTCGGCCTCGGCCGGGGTGCGGTTGGCCTTTCGCAGGTTGCAGGGGGAGCACGCCGCCACGACGTTCTCCCAGCTCGACTGGCCGCCCCGCGAGCGCGGCACCACATGGTCGAAGGTCAGGCCCCCGGAGGGCAGGCGCAAACCGCAATACTGACAGGAGAAGGTGTCGCGCAGGTAGATGTTGTAGCGCGTGAAGGCGGGACTGCGCGCCAGGGTTACGTAGCTCTTCAGAGCGACCACGCTGGGAACCCGCAGGGACCGCGATGGGGACCGCGCCTCGACATCGTAGCTCGCGACCAGGGTGACCCGGTCGAGGAACAGGGCGGTGAAGGCGTCCTTCCAGGACCACAGGGACAGCGGATTGTAGGAGAGCGGCCGGTAATCCGCATTCAGGACGAGCGTTTGGAGATCCAGCATCGGCGCTACCCTCTCGACGGGTCAACGAGGGGACAACGCGCAGGAATCGGCCGACGCATCGTCCCGGGTTGGTGAAAGATCAGACATCTCCGCAATCCGGGGCGTCGAGGCGCGCGACGGAAGAGCGGGGGAACCGGGTGTCCGCGATGGGGCTGGTGGGGCCGGAGCGGTGACACGCCGAAGGCAGATTTGCCGGACGTTGGCCAAAAGCCGTCGCATCGGGCGGGAACGCCCGGTTCGTGGCGACGCTCATCGGCGCGGATGGGCGTCGCCACCTCCTCGCACGGGAACGAAAAGGCCAAGTCCATCGGGGCTTAGTCTAATATCAGCGTGACACGCTTGTGAAGGTCACTCCGGCTTTCCACGACGTCGCGCCCACAACCCGGACGCGCAGGTCCGCGTTTCTGCCCGGAAACCGCCACTTCGTCAGCCTTTCGCCCCATTGCTCGGCGATGGGGCGGGCCACAGCCGCTCCCTGCTCCCCGACTCGCACAGATCCTGCTGGGGCGATTCGAGCCCTGCGGGTTGCCAGCGGCTCGGCGAAGCGGCGCGTGACGGCGGGCCACGAGCGCGCGTTGGCGCGGCGCGAAAGGATCGACATGGGCGGTATCCCGAGAGGCCAGACACCCTGGGGCATCCGGAGGGCGGCGGTGATCGCCGCCTGGCTCGGGGCCCTCGTGCTGGCTCCCATCGGTGCGGTCGCGCAGGGCACGCCGACGGCCCCGGCCAAGCCCGCCCCCGCTGCGGCGCCTGCGGAGACCAAGCCCGCGCCGGCGGACCCGAAGGCGGCGCCAGCGGAGGCCAAGGCGAAACCGGCCGTACCGAAGCCGGCGGTCTCCGAAGAGATCCAGAACGTTCGCGCCGAGCTCGACGCAGCCAAGGCCGATTTGGAACAACGCGAAAAGATCCTGAGCGGGCCCAACGTCGGCAGCGGCGACCTGACCCGCGCCCGCGAAGGCATCGAGGGGATCGCCGACAAGATCCGCCACGTCATCGACATCACCACGCCGCGCCTGGAGGCCGCCCGGGAGCGCCTGACCCAGCTCGGTCCGAAGCCCAAGGAGGGCGAGGAGGGCGAGGACGTGGCGCGCGAGCGGACGGAACGCGAGCACGCCGTCGCCGAGATCGACGAGACCCAGCGCCTCGCTCGCTCGCTGCTGGTGCAGACCGATCAGATTATCGACCAGGTCTCCAACCGCAGGCGTGCGGCTTTCACCCGCGGCCTGTTCGAGCGTTCGACCGCCCTGGTCAGCCCCGACTTGTGGATGCGGATCGCGGCGGATGTCCCGCGCGATCTGCGGGCGCTCCAGAGCGCGGTGGAGGACACCGTGGCGCTGTTCGCCCGCAACGGCACCATCGGCAACCTCCTGCTGCTCGGGGTCGCCTTCGGCATCTCGATCGCCCTGTATTTCGGCCGCCGCAACATTGCGCCCCGCCTCGGCCGCCGCGACGCGAAGGCCGTCGCCCCGTCGCAGCGCAAAAAGCTCCTGGCGGCCTGGCGGGTGTTTCTGCTCGGAACCATCCCGGCCATCATCGGCAGCTACGCGGTCTATTACGCCCTGGACGCCACCGACCTCCTGCCCCTGCGGCTCCTGCCGGTGGCCGGCGCCATCCTAGGCGGTCTCGCCTTCGTGGCCTATGTCGAGGCCCTGGCCGACGGGCTGCTCTCCCCGGGCAAGCCGTCCTGGCGCGTCGCCACCATGAGCGATGCGGCCGCCTCGCGGGTGACGCGACTGGCGGTCGGCATCGCCGTTGTCATCTCGGTGGTCAAGTCGATCGAGGCCCTGAATTCCGGCCTCTCGGCGGCCCTACCGATCTCGATCGCCACGCGCGGCATCGGCGCGCTGGCGACCGCGCTCATCCTCGCCATCGGCCTGCACCGCTTCGCCGATTCGGCCGAGCAGGAGGAGGCCTGCTTCGGTCCCTACGTGGCTCCCGAAGCCACCACCGGCATCGGCGGCCCGGCGCGGCTCCTCGGCTGGGCGGCCGCGGTGGTTATCGCGATCGCCGCCCTCGTCGGCTACGTCGCCTTCGCGGCCTTCGTCATCGACCAGCTGGTGTGGACGGCGGGCCTGCTGGTCCTCCTGTTCCTGCTGACCTCAAGCGCCGACACCTTCATCGGCGGGACGCTCGGCGACGACACCAAGTTCGCCACGGCGCTCCAGGCCAATACCGGCCTGCGCAAGCGCTCGATCAACCAGATCGCCGTGCTGGCCTCGGGCTTCGCCCGCGTGGTCCTGGTGCTGATCGCGGCCCTGCTGGCGCTCGCCCCCTGGGGCCTCGACTCGACCGACGTCTTCAGTTCGGTGCGGACCGCCTTCTTCGGCTTCAAGGTCGGTGACGTCACGATCTCACTCTCCACCATCGCGCTGGCGATCGGCCTGCTGATCCTCGGCATGACACTGACGCGGGCGATCCAGCGCTGGCTCGAACAGACCTACCTGCCGGCCACCGACCTCGACGCGGGCCTGCGCAACTCGATCTCGACCATCGCCGGCTATGTCGGCTTCCTGCTCACCCTGGCGCTGGCCTTCTCGTATCTCGGCCTGAGTCTCGAGAAGCTCACCATCGTGGCCGGCGCGCTCTCGGTCGGTATCGGTTTCGGCCTGCAATCGATCGTCAACAACTTCGTCTCCGGTCTTCTGCTGCTGTGGGAGCGACCGATCCGCGTCGGCGATCAGGTGCTCATCGGTGACAGTGAGGGCATCGTGAAGCGCATCTCGGTGCGCTCCACCGAGATCCAGACCTTCGACCGGTCGGCCGTGATCGTTCCGAACTCGAACCTGATCTCGGGCATCGTCAAGAACCGCGTGCGCGGCGACCGGACCGGCCGGGTCAGCATCACGGTCAGCGTCCTGCGCAATCAGGACCCGGTCCGGGCGGCGGAACTGCTGATGAACTGCGCGCAGGCCCAGCCGGACGTGCTGAAGGAGCCGCCGCCCCGGGTGGTGTTCCGCAAGATCGGCGACCCGTTCCTGGAATTCGAGCTGATCGCGATGATCGTCGACATCAGCCTCAGCCTGAAAGTGCAGAACGATTTGAACTTTGCTGTCTTCCAGACCTTGTCTGGGGCCGGAATGATCCCGGCTCTCGGCCCGGGCTCCAGCGTGGTCACGGTCCAGGGGCTGGATTCCTTCCAGTCCGCCATGGGCCAGATCGCCAGCACGTTCACGCCGCCGCAGCGGCCCGGCGAGCAGGCGGGTCCGGCTCGGGCCGCGGAAGACCGTCTCGACGAGGCCGAGCCGATGCGCTCGGCCGAGGCGGCGCGCCGGCGCGCGGGAACCTGAACGTCAGGGAGATCGGGTCGTGGTGAGGCGGATGTCGGTGAAGGGATTGGGGATCGGCTTCGCCGCCGGTGGGATCGGGCTCCTGACGGGATGCGCCACCCCGGAGCCCGTGAACGCGACCCTTCCGAGCCTGTACTGGCCGATGACCACCCAGACGGCGCAGGTCGACACGGCGACGGCGCGTGACATGATCTCGGCCTATCGGGCCCGCAGCGGTGCGGGTGCCCTGCGCCTCGATCCGGACTTGCAGAAACTGGCGGAGGCGGAGGCTGCCTCCATGGCGATGGCGGATCGGCCGAGCAAGGCGCAGACCGTGAAGAACGCCGTCGAGCGGCTCGGCTTCGAATCGGCTGAGGCCAACCTGTCGGCCGGCTATCACACCCTGGCGGAGGCCTTTTCGGGCTGGCGGGACAGCCCGGCACACAACGCCGCGATGCTGTCGCCCACCGCCCAGCGCATGGGCATCGCCACAGCCTACGCGTCGGGCTCGAAATACAAGGTCTACTGGGCGCTGCTGCTGGCGAAATAGCGCACCGGCAGGAGCCTCCCGCCGGTGCGCCTGACGGGTTCTGCCAGCCAGGGAACCCAAGCCGACAAGCTTGGATTCCTCGTGACGTAGGCTGGCTCCTTGACCGGTCGGCTGCCGCAGGCTGTCAGGCGGCCCGGACGGTGGCGAGGAAGCGCTGGATCTCGCCGTCGAGATGTTCGCTCTGGCGCGACAACTCGGAGGCTGCGCCCAGGACCTGCTCGGCCGCCGCTCCCGTCCCGGCGGCCGCATTGGCCACGCCCGTGATGCTGGTCGTCACGACGTCCGTGCCGCTGGCGGCCTGGGCGACGTTGCGCACGATCTCCTGGGTGGCAGCCCCCTGTTGCTCCACCGCCGCCGCGATGGTGGTGGCGACCACGCTCATCTCGCGGACCTGGTTGGCGATCCCCTCGATGGCGCCTACGGCGCGGCCGGTGGAATCCTGGATCTCGTTGATCTGCCGGGCGATCTCGTCCGTGGCACGGGCGGTCTGGCTCGCCAGTTCCTTGACCTCGGTCGCGACGACCGCGAAGCCGCGGCCCGCCTCGCCGGCCCGCGCCGCCTCGATGGTGGCGTTGAGCGCCAGCAGATTGGTCTGCCCGGCGATGCTGGAGATCAGACCGACGACCTCCCCGATCTTGGCGGCACTCCGCGACAGGGCCTGGACCAGGATCGTGGTCTCGGCCGCCTGGGAGGCGGCCTGATTGGCGAGATGGGCCGAGCCGTCGACCTGCCGGCCGATTTCGGCGACGGAGGAGCCGAGTTCCTCCGCGGCCGACGCCACCGTGGTGACGTTGGTGGCGGCTTCCTCGGCCGCGGCGGCGACATTCGTCGACTGATTGCTGGTCTCGGTCGCCGTCGTGCTCATGACCTGGGCGGTCGCCTGCAACTCGGTGGCCGAGGCCGCCACCGCGCCCACGATGCCGCCCACGGCGCGCTCGAACCCATCGGCCAGCTCGCGCATGGCGGTCTGGCGCTGGACCTCGATGCTGGCCCGCGCCAGTTCGGCCTGCCGTTCCAGCTCGGCAGTCCGGATCAGGTTGTCCTTGAACACGCCGACCGCCGCCGCCATCGCGCCGACCTCGTCGCGACGCCCGGCCCCCGGAACCGCAAGCGACAGGTCCCCGGCCGCGAGACGCGCCATCATGGCGGTCATGGCCCGGATCGGCCGGGCAATCCCGAGATGCAGCAGCAGCAGGCTGAGTGCGGAGACCAGGAGGATGACGCCGATCCCGATCCAGTTCGCAAGCCGGGACGCCAGGGTCGCGGCGGCGGCGGCGGCCCCGCGGGTCTCCAGCAAAGACGCCTCGTCGGCCACGATCTCGGCCGCCTTGACTCTGAGAGCGTCCATCGAGGCCTTGCCGGCTCCCGAAGCCTCGACGCGGCGCGCCTCATCCTGCGTGGCCGGATTGGCCATGAGGCGGATTTCCTTCTCCGCGACGTCCCCTTGCCATTGCCGCGCGAAGCCCTCCACGGCGCGGAGCCGCTCCTGCTGGCGGGCGTTGTCCGAGGTCAGCTGCCGCACCGCGCCCAGGGAGGTGGCGAAGACGGCTTGGCCCGCCTTGTAAGGGGCCAGGAAGGCGTCATCGCCGGAGACGAGATAGCCGCGCACCCCCGTTTCCTGATCGACCATCGCGCCGGTGAGGCGGCTCATCTCGCCCAGCACTTGGTAGGTGTGGCGTGTCCATTGGTTGGCCTCCTCAATCGCCGAAAGGTTTCGGAGCGATACAACCGAAACGGTTGTGGAAGCCGCCAGAACAACAGCAAGGGTTGCACCAATCTTCGCAGCGATCTTGAGGTTGATGAGCCGGGACAACATTGAGAATGTCTCTTCGTTGCGGGTGCAAAAAGCCTTCTGCTCCCGTCTGTGGCGAAAAAATCCGCTTGTCGAAGAGCTAGTCTTATCTTTTATAACTATGTCTTACGCCTCCCTATCATTTATCAATTTCGGCCCCCAGGAGGAAGAAGCGCGACAGCATCGTCCGCTCGCGGCGGGGCCGCGGCGTAGGCTGATCGGTCGGGGGAGGTGGTGATCGTCCGGCAGGCCGCCGCCATGCGCGGGGTGGGGCGCCGGAAGGACGAGGCTGTGCGGTGGACGCGGTGTCGGGACATCGGGGGCGATCCGACCGGCGGTCGGAAACGCCCTCCACCGTCAGGGGAAGTGCTTCATCCGCGGCGAAGGCGACGATTCGCTGATCAGCGTCACGGTCACGCGGCGGTTGGCGGGCAGGTAGGGGTTGTCCGGAAACATCGGCTCGGTGTCCGCCTTGCCGGCGACGGAGGCGAAACGGTCGTCGGGTACGCCGCTGCCCGCCAGGATCTCGCGCACGCTGATCGCCCGGTTGGCCGAGAGTTCCCAGGGCGGGGCGGGGGCGCGCGTTCCGGGCCGGTCGGTGGCGGTGTAGCCCGTGATGGCGATCCGGTTCGGCATCTTGCGCAGGGTGACGGCGATGCGTTCGAGCAGGCGGCGGGTGCGGGGGTTCGGTCGGCTCGATCCATCGGGAAACATCGAGGCTCCGTCCTGGTCGACGATGGACAGGTCGACCCCGCGCTGGGAGGGCGCCACGATGATGTTCTTCGAAAGCTCGGCCACCTCCGGCATGTCCTGAAGCGCCTGGCGCAGGCTCGCGGCCGCCAGACCCGCGCCGTCGGGATAGCCCTTGTCCGGCATGCCCTCGTCGACGTTGCCGTCCACGGCCGGCGGCGTGGTGTGATCGGAGGCGAGCTCCGGCGGGATGTCGCGCCGGAACTTCACCTTGTCGGCATGGGCCAGACCGTCCTTCTCGATGATGCCGGCGAAGCGCGATTCCTTGTTGACGCCGAAGGCATCGCGCATGGAGCCGGCCACCGCCTGCATCTTCTTCTGATCCTGCGTCGAATAGGCCGCGATCATGACGAAGAAGCTCATGAGCAGCGCCATCAGGTCGGCGAAGGTCACGAACCAGCCGTGGCCGCCATGCGCGCCGCCGCGCTTCTTCTTAGCCATGAGCGGTACCGCGCTTGTTCTTAGTCATGCGTGATACTGCGCCCGATGCGAACCCGCGCCATCAGGCCGGCTCGGCCACGAGTTCGTCACGGTGGTTGTGCGGCAGGTAGGCGATCAGCATCTCGCGCACCAGGGAAGCGCTCTTGGCGTCGCGGATGAGCAGGATGCCGTCGATGATCAGCGAGCGGGAGACGTCCTCCTCCTCCAGCTTCACATGCAGCTTGTCGGCCAGCGGCAGGGTGATCATGTTGGCGATCAGCGCGCCGTAGAGGGTGGCGAGCAGCGCGGTCGCCATGGCGGGGCCGAGCTTCGAGGGGTCCGACATGTTGGCGAACATCGTCACCATGCCGAGAATCGTCCCGATCATGCCCCAGGCCGGGGCGCAGTCGCCGAAGGCCCGGTAGATCTTCGAGCCCTCGTCGAGGTGCATGAGGAAGTTGTCGCGGTCGCGCTCCATCGTGTCGCGGATGAACTCGCGGTCGTAGCCGTCGGCGATGTAGCGCGCGCCCTGGGCCAGGAAGGGGTCGGAGATCTCCATGTTTTCCAGGGCCATCGGGCCGGACTTGCGCACCACGTCGGCGATCTTGGTGATCTCCTCGATAAGGTCGCGCGGCTTGATGGCGCGCATCGAGAAGGCGTAGCGCAGGCCCATCGGCAGCCCGTGCATCATGGTGGAGAACGGGAACCGCATCATCGTGGCGGCAGTGGCGCCGCCGAAGATCACGATGACCGCGTGCTTGTCGAAATAGGCGGCGAAATTGCCGCCGTCGATCATGATCAGGATGAAGACGACGGCGAAGCCGCCGACGAGGCCGATACCGGTTGCGAGATCCATGATCACTCGAGCCTGAGCGGCTGCCCGCATGCCGCGTTGGCACCGCACGACGAGGCGCCGCTCCCACCGTTACGCATTCAGGTTGAACGAACCGTAAAAACGCCGGCGGTCTCTGGCCAAACACCGTGTGATCGCGTCATGCACTGTTCAGGGAGCGCCGGACATAAGGCACGCCACGCCAAGGATTTGGCGGCCTCCGCCGGGATGCGTTCGCGCAACCCGGTCAGGGATCGGAGCACACGGTATCATGTCGTTGGTTCGTCTTTACGCACGGGTCATGGGTCTCCTGGGTGCCGACCGCCGTCTGGCGGCGGTCCTGGCCTGCGCTAACGTGGCGCTCGCAGTGGCGGCCTTCGCCGAGCCGCTGCTGATGGGCCGCATCATCGACCAGCTCACCCATCTGAAGAGCAGCACCAACGCCTTCGCCACGCTGGCGCCCCTGATCGGCGCCTGGGTGGGCTTCGGCCTGTTCACAATCGCAGCCGGCGTGACGATCGCCCTGCACGCGGACCGGCTGGCTCACCGCAACCGCCTCACCGCCATGGCCAACTACTTCGAGCACGTGCTCGAGCTGCCGCTCGCCTTCCATTCCTCCAATCATTCCGGCCGCGTCTTGAAGGCGATGCTGGAAGGCTCGAACGGCATGTTCTGGCTCTGGCTCGGCTTCTTCCGCGACCACTTCGTCGCCTTCGTGTCGCTGATCGTCCTCCTGCCCATGACCCTGTTCGTGAACTGGCAGCTCGGCTCGATCCTGGTCGTGCTCGTGCTCGCCTTCACCGCCCTGACCACGATGGTCATGCGCCGCACCGAGACCCTGCAGGGCCGGGTCGAGGCCTATCAGTCGGGCCTCGCCGAGCACGCCTCGGACGCCCTGGGCAACGTCGCCGTCATCCAGTCCTTCACCCGCGCCAAGGCCGAGAAGGAGGCGATGCACGACATCATCCGCAACCTGCTCGCCGCGCAGATCCCGGTCCTGTCCTGGTGGGCGCTCGCCAACGTCGCCACCCGCGCCTCCGCGACCCTGACCATGACGGCGATCTTCATCACCGGCATCGCGCTGCACCAGCACGGCCAGGCCAGCGTCGGCGAGGTCGTGGCCTTCATGAGCCTGGCCACCATGCTGGTTTCGCGCCTCGATCAGGTCGCCACCTGCATCAACGGCCTGTTCCAGCAGATGCCCAAGATCGACGAGTTCTTCGAGATCCTCGACACCACCCCGGCCGTTCACGACCGTCCCGGCGCCCAGCAGGTCGCGCGCTTCGACGGCGAGGTCGCCTTCGATAGCGTCGGTTTCTCCTACACGGCCCGCCGCAAGGCCCTGGAGGATGTCTCCTTCACCGCGCAGGCCGGCCAGACCATCGCCCTCGTGGGCACCACCGGCTCGGGCAAGTCGACCACCCTCGGCCTCTTGCACCGCGCCTTCGATCCCGACCATGGGGCCATCCGCATCGACGGCACCGACATTCGCGACATCGGCCTGTCCAGCCTGCGCCACAACATCGGCGTGGTGTTCCAGGAGCCGATGCTGTTCGCCCGCTCCATCCGCGAGAACCTTCAGGTCGGCCGGCCGAACGCCACCGATGCCGAGATGCTCGACGCCCTCGAGCGGGCCCAGGCCACCGAGTTCATGGCCCGCCAGGCGGACGGCCTCGACACGGTGATCGGCGAGCGCGGCCGCTCGCTCTCCGGTGGCGAGCGCCAGCGCCTGTCGATCGCCCGCGCCCTGCTCAAGAACCCGCCGGTGCTGATCCTCGACGAAGCGACCTCCGCCCTCGATGCAACCACCGAGCGCAAGCTCCAGGGCGCTCTGGAGGCCGTGATGGAGGGCCGCACCACCTTCGTCATCGCTCACCGGCTGGCCACCATCCGCAACGCCGACCGCATCCTCGTCTTCCACGAGGGCCGGATCGTGGAATCCGGCACCTTCGACGACCTCGTCGCCCAGAACGGCCGCTTCGCCGATCTCGCCCGGGCACAGTTCATGGCGGCGCAGGAGCCGGACGGGATGGCGCTGGCAGCCTGACCCCCGGCGTATTTGACGCCAGCGCGCCGTAGGCCCACCGACTGACGCCTTCTCCCGACCCTCGGGGGAGGGCGTCTTCGTGCCGGGGTCGGGTGGCGCGGACACGCAGCCCGCGCAGGGGGGCGCCGAGGCCCGTTTGTCAGGACGGAGAGCGCGGGGGATCAGTCCGACGGGACCGACGTCCGCGCGTCCTCGGCCCAGACCCGGAACTGCGTCAGGCGGTTCGAGCCGAATGTATGAGTCAGCGGAACGTCCGCCGCGTCCCGGCCGCGCGCCACCAGGATGCGACCGCGGCGGGGTGCATTGTTGCGCGGGTCGAACACGTGCCAGGCCCCCCCGAGATACACCTCGGTCCAGGCGGCGAAGTCGCCGGGCCCATGCGGTTCGGGCTCGCCGATGAAGCTGAGATAGCCGGTGCAGTAGCGGGTCGGGATGTTGAGCGCCCGGCAGAAGGCGACGAACAGGTGCGCGTAATCGCGGCACACGCCGCGCTGACTCGCGAAGGCATCGGCGGCGGTACGGTCGACATGGGCGTAGCCGTAGCCGAAGGTGATGTGGCCGTGGACGTAGTCGCAGATCGCCTGAACCCGCGACCAGCCGGGCTCGAGATGGCCGAACAGGCTCCAGGCTTCGTCGGAGAGCAGGTCCGATTCGCAGTATCGGCTCGCCACCAGGAAGGGCAAAGCCTCCTCCGGCAGATCCTCGACCGCATGCTCGGCCGCATCGGCGACCACCGGGTCGAGGGCGCCATCGTCGTCGATCTCGGCGTGAACGCTCAGGGTTACGGCGCCGGCCGGAGCCACGAAGCGCACCGTGCGGTTGCCGAAGACGTCGCGGAAGGTACGCACCGGAAGGGGCGGATCGAGGGTGAGCACGTCCGGCGGCACCGCCGCCAGGCCCTTGACCGGAAAAGAGTTCAGGCGGGCGATGACGGGGGTCGGCTGTGGGAAATCATAGCCCATCTCGCAACCGAACCTGATCCGCATCGAAACTCCCCCGGGCTCGCCGCCGCGCCGCTCAGCCCTCACTGCCCGCGCCCGGCCGGGGACACTAGGCCGCCGAGGTCACAGGCGGATGTCATCGCACGCCCTGCGCGCAGATGAAGCAGCCGAGTCAGAGCCCTCTGGCCCGGGCCTGCTTCTCCTGCATCCGCGCCTGGAGCCGCACCCGCCGCGCTGCAATGACGGTGCCATTGATCTCGCCGCCGAACAGGAACATCGCGGCGAGCCAGTACAGGAAGACGAGGAACACCATCGCGGTGGCGAGCCCTCCGTAGGTGGAGGCGTAGGCGTTGGAGAAGCGGTCGAGATAATAGCCGAAGCCGAGGCCGGCGAGGAACCAGAGCAACAGCGTGACGGCGATGCCCGGCACCACGGCCAGCACCGAGCGGCGCCCCGCGGCCACGAACTTGTGGGCGATCACCAGCACGGTGAGGAGCAGGAAGGCGGTGATGCCGATACGGCCGATCGCCACCGTCAGGCTCAAGGGCTCCAGTCCCGGCGCCACGTTGATCACCTTGCGCCAGATCAGCGGGCCCAGCACGACGAGGAGCGCGAAGGCCAGCATGGCGAAGGCGCCGCACACGACGTAGCCGATCGATTCCAGGCGGGTAAGCCACCACGGGCGGACCTCGCGCAGGCCGTAGGCGCGGTTGAGCCCGACCCGCAGGCTCTCGACCCCCGAGGACGAAAAGTACAGTGCCAGCAGGGCGCCGAGGGTCAGCACCCCGCCGCGCTGCTCGGTGAGCACCCGGTGCACCTCGCCCGCGATGGGATTGGCGACGGCGCGCGGCCACGCATCGAAGATGAGGTCGCTCGCCCCATCGGCGAGGGACTTCGTGCCGAACAGGCCGGCCAGGGCGCCGAGCAGAATCAGGAACGGAAACAGGGCGGTGAGAGTCGAGAGCGCGATATGGCTGGCGATGGCCCAGCCGTCATGGGCGACGAAGCGTTGCGCGGCGACGTTCGCGATCTCGAAAGGCTTGCGGATGCGACTCACGGGGCGGGGGTTCGTCCTTGAGCGATCAGGATGGGGCGCCAAGCGGCGGGCTGTCTTCTAAACGCAACGGGACCCGATTGCGCAACGGGCCGCCGGCCGACCCCGCGCGGAACCGGCTTGAAATCCCGGGGGCACTGTGATGCCTGCGGCCTTGCCATGGCACCATTCACTTCGTCCCTGATCCCGGCCCTGTTCGTTCTGATCTGGGCGACGGGCTTCGTCGCGGCCCGCTTCGTGGCGCCGCATGCCGAGGCCTTCACCTTCGTGGCGATCCGGGTGGTGGGCGTCGCCCTCGTCCTCGTGGGCCTGGCCCTCGCCCTGCGGGCACGCTGGCCGCGCGACCGGGCCGGTTGGTTTCATGCCGCCCTCGCCGGCATCCTGATGCAGGGGATCTACGTCATCGGCGTGTTCTGGTCGGTCCAGCATGGGCTGCCGGCGGGCATCGCCGCTCTCGTGGGCAGCCTCCAGCCCCTGTTGACGGCGATGCTGGCCGGTCGCCTTCTCGGTGAGCCGGTGAGCGGGCGGCGCTGGCTCGGGATCGCCACCGGGTTTTCGGGAGCGCTCCTGGTGCTGGCCCCGAAGATCGGCGCCTCCGATCCCGCCGGCATCCCGGTCCCGGCACTCGCCGCATGCCTGTTGGCCATGGTGGCGATGACGGGCGGGACGCTCTGGCAGAAGCGCCACGGCACCGGGGGCGACCTCCTCAGCAATGCCGCGCTTCAGTTCCTGGGCGCCGCGATCCTTGCCGTGCCGGCGGCACTCCTGTTCGGAACCGGCGGTTTCGATGGATCGACGCCGCTCTGGTTCGGGCTCGCCTGGTCGATCGTCGTGAACTCGGTGGGCGGTATCCTGCTGCTGCTGGTTCTGATTCGGCGCGGGGCCGTGGCGGGCGTCGCCTCGCTCCTGTTTCTGGTGCCGCCGGTCTCGGCCGTGATGGCCTACGTTCTGTTCGGCGAGGCCCTGGTGCCGATCCAGATGGGGGGCATGGCCATCGCCGCCCTCGGCGTCGCGATCGCCAGTCGAGGCTGATTCGGCGACGGACCTGCGTGACTTTTTCTTTGAGAAACATCTCAATAAAATTCAGCATTGGGCCATTTGCCAAGAGAAATCAGGGTTTTTCGCCCGCGCGGATTATGAATTCACGAGGGATAGTGCCGCGCTGCGGCGAGACGCCTCTACAGGCTCGTCAAACCTGCCTATAATGAGCAGCAAAGCGTGATCTCTTTTCCAGCGAGTGTGCCATGTCAGCTTCCCCCGTCGTTTCGACCGAACCGCAGGATCTCCTGACCCTGGCCCGCGAGGCGGCCGAATCGGCCAAGGGCCTGGTGGCCGAGGCGACCCGCCGGGTGCGCACCACCATCCTGTCCGACGAGGGTAAGATCTCGGCCGAGAAGATGGAGACCGAGCAGCACGCGACCCACGGGCTCGCCTGGATCGCCACCTATGCCGAGGGCGTGCGCGAGCTTGGCGCCTACGCGCAGCGCCTGACCGAGGCGGGTGAATTCGGCGAGACCGAGAGCCTGCTCGTGCGGATCGGCCTCGGCGAATACCTCGACCAGATGTTCTCCGGCATTCCCATGAGCCAGGGCGAGATGGTGCGTCCCACCGGCTCCCTGGGCCTCGCGGCCCGTGAGGTGGCCAAGTTCCGCACCGAGGCGGTCGAGGCTCTCATCGCCGAGGGCAACACCCCTGAGAACCGCGCCGCGCTCGTCGCCCGCATCCGCGACAACGGCGGTGCGGCCACCATCGGCAAGTCCGGCCTCGACGAGGACATGGAGGCGATCCGCTCCGAGATGCGCCGGTTCGGCCTCGCCGAAGTCGTGCCGCACGCGCATGAGTGGCACAGCCAGAACGCCTACATCCCGATGGAGATCGTCACCAAGATGGCCGAACTCGGCGTCTTCGGCCTGACCATCCCCGAGGAATACGGCGGCATGGGCCTGCCGAAGATCTCGATGTGCGTGGTCTCCGAGGAGCTGTCCCGCGCCTATATCGGTGTCGGCTCGCTTGGTACCCGCTCGGAGATCGCGGCGGAACTCATCCTCTGTGGCGGCACCGAGGAGCAGAAACACCGCTTCCTGCCCGGCATCGCCTCGGGCGACACGCTTCCCACCGCCGTGTTCACCGAGCCGAACACCGGCTCCGATCTCGCTTCGCTGCGCACCAAGGCCGTCCGGGACGGCGACGTCTGGAAGATCTCGGGCAACAAGACCTGGATCACGCATCCGGTGCGCGCCGATATCATGACCTGCCTCGTGCGCACCAAGCCCGAGGAGAAGGGCCACCGCGGCCTGTCGCTGCTCATCGCCGAGAAGCCGCGCGGCACCGATGCCGAGCCCTTCCCGGTCGCCGGCCTGTCCGGTGGCGAAATTCACGTGCTCGGCTACCGCGGCATGAAGGAATACGAGCTCGCCTTCGACAATTTCGAAGTACCGGCGGGCAACCTGCTCGGTGAGGTCGAGGGCAAGGGCTTTGCCCAGCTCATGCAGACCTTCGAGTCGGCCCGCATCCAGACCGCGGCCCGCGCCATCGGCGTGGCGCAGAACGCCCTCGATCTCGGCCTGCGCTACGCCGAGGATCGGGTGCAGTTCGGCAAGGCGCTGATCAACTTCCCGCGTGTGGCCGACAAGATCGCCATGATGGCGGTGGAGATCAACATCGCCCGCCAGCTGACCTACTTCTCGGCCCGTGAGAAGGACGAGGGCAAGCGCTGCGATCTCGAAGCCGGCATGGCCAAGCTGCTCGGCGCCCGTGTCGCCTGGGCTGCGGCCGACAACGCCCTGCAGATCCATGGCGGCAACGGTTTCGCGCTGGAATACGCGGTCAGCCGCGTGCTCTGCGACGCACGCATCCTCTCGATCTTCGAAGGTGCCGCCGAGATCCAGGCTCAGGTCATCGCCCGCCGCCTGCTCGAAACCGCCTGAGCCGAGAGCGGCACCGACCTCACCCGATCCGGCGGAGCGCCCTCTCCGTCGTGGTCGGGGGCCGAACCGGGTCTCCGTCCAGAAACGCAGAACGCCGGGGCGATCGTCGCCCCGGCGTTCTGCGTTTCCCGCTTCGGAAGCCGAAGCGAGCGGGAAGCCGTGCGAAGGGCTACTTCGTGATCTTCACCGACACGGGATCGCTCGACGGAAACGTCTCCTCCAGGGCCTCGTCAAGACGCTCGTCGCGTTCACCCGTCTGGCTCGCGGGACGAGTCCCGTCGGACCCCTTCGGGGCAGGCTTGCCGGTGGTGGAGATAATGTCGGTCTCGGGGGTCTTCTGATGATCGGCCATGCACGGCACTCCCTCGGCTCGGCGGCCGGCGACCTCGCCAGCACCTTCCTCGACGATGAGCCGGGACAACGCCGGGCGCGCCTCCGGTTTCCACGATGGCGCGGCCGTGGTTCCGCCCGGCACCCTCAGAGTGCCGCCGGGACCTGCGGACGCGTCGCGACGCGCCGGCCGCGCAGGTCGGCCGTCCGCCATTCGCGCAGGACGAAATCGTAGACCTGGCCCAGGCGATCGAGATGCGCATCCGGCGTCAGGGGAGCCGCCCAGTAGCGCTCGTAGGCGGCGCGGCTCATGCGCTCCGCGAGGCTGTCGTCGGAGAGACGGACGAGGTGGGCGGCGAGGGAATCGGGATCGCCGGACCGGAACCAGAAGCCGGTCTCGCCGTCCTCCACCGCTTCCCGCCCGGCACAGGCGTCGCTGACGACCACGGGCGCACCGCAGGCGAGCGCTTCGTACACCGTCAACGGCTGGCCCTCGTACCAGACGCTCGGAAAGACCAGGGCGCGGGCCTGCCGCATCAGGGCCTGGACACCGGCCTCGTCGCGCCAGCCGAGCATCACCGCCTCGGGATAGCGCGCCTCGAGTTCGGCGCGGGCCGGACCGTCGCCAACGAAGACCGGGCGGATGCCGGCGCGGCGCGCCGCCTCGGCGAAGATCGGAGCGCCCTTCTCGGTGGAGATGCGGCCGACGAACAGACACGCGCCGGGTGGGCCGGAGCGGAGCGGCGCCTGTGCGACCGCAATGGGATTGTCGACCCGGTGGAAGCGGGTCGCGGGTGGCAGGTGGGGGGCGATCACCCGCTCCTGCAGGGCACTGATGGTCACGATATGGGGGAACAGGGCCTTCATGCCAGCCAGATGCTCGAGGGCGAGGTGGCGCACCACCCGCAGGAGCTTGCGAGGGTAGCTGCGCGCATCGCAATTCGTGGTCAGGCAGCCCGGGGACATCGGTGTGCGCTGGCAGATCCGGGCGGCGGGATACTCGTAGAAGCCGCCATTGGGGCAGACGAGGAAGAACTCGTGCATGGTGTAGAGCAGCGCCAGCCCGGAGGCCGCGAGGCTGCGCCCGATCGAGGGCGAGAGGGCCTTGGCGAAGGCGTGGACGTGGACCACCGTGTCGTGCGGATCGAGCCCCTGCAGTTCGGCGGCGAGGCGCCGGGCCGCCGGGCGATTCCAGATGGCCTGGGCGGCGAAGGCGAACTTGTTCGTCGTCGTGCCCACATCGTCCTGGCCGAGACAGACGACGCGGATGCCCGCGGCCTCCAGGCGCGGGTCGGCGGGACCGACCGCCGCGAACACCGTGACGCGGTGTCCGCGGGCGCGTAACCCCAGGCCCGCATCCAGCGCGACCTTGGCCTGCCCGCCATTGATGTAGGCGTGGTCGACGACGAGGACGACATGCATGGTGGACAGTCCCGGCCGACGACGACAGTTCGTCCGATCTTTACCGAACGTGCGTTGATCTCCGGTAAATCGCTGATCCGGGTGCGGAGAACGACGGAAGTCTCCCGACATTCTTGGGTCCCGCCCGTCACCTTGGGCGTCACCCGTCACCTGGGGCAGGGCCATGCAGATCGTCGTGTTGGCCGAATTCGCGGTGGCGAGCGGGGGCGCCGAAAAGGTCGCGGTCGAATCCGCGCGCGGCCTCGCCGAGGCCGGCATCGACGTCACCTACATCCAGGCCATCGATGGCCCGATGGATCCGCTCCTCGACCATGCCCGAATCCGCCGCATCACCCTCGGCAATACGGACATCTGGGCGCGACCGGCGCACAGGGCCGCATTCAGCGGCCTGTGGGACGCCGGGGCGGCCACGCGCCTGGGGGCGGCCCTCGATGCCCTGCCGGTGCGGCCGGACCTGATCCATCTCCATCAATGGACCCGCAGCCTGTCGCCGAGCGTGTTTCCGATCCTGTTCGCGCGCAACCTACCGGTAGCGGTGACGGCGCACGACTACTTCCTCGCCTGTCCGAACGGGGTGTATTACCGCTTCGATCGGGCCGAGCCCTGTACCCTGAAACCGCTCTCGGCCCCCTGTATCGCAGCACCCTGTGACGGCCGCACCCGCCTGCACAAGCTCGTGCGGGTGGGTCGCTCGATGGCTCAGCGCGCGACCCTGAAACGCCGACGGCTCGCTGTCATCCATGTCTGCGATGCGAGCGTGGCGCGCCTGGGCGGCCTCCTTCAGGAGTTGGACGTCACCCATTACCGGGTCGACAACCCGGTCCGGGTTGAGTGCCAGCCGCCGGCCGATCCGGCGCGGGGCGATGCCATCGCGTATGTCGGTCGCCTGACGCGGGAGAAGGGTGCCGACCTCGTGGCGGAGGCCGCGCAGGCGGCCGGCCTGCCCGCCCTGTTCATCGGGGCCGGTCCCCTGGAGGACGAACTGCGCGCGCTGCCGGGCGTCGAACTCGTCGGCTGGCAGGCTCCCGAAGCGGTCTGGACCCTGCTGCGTCGGCGGGCCCGCGCCATCGCGGCGCCGTCGCGCTGGTACGAGACCGGCCCTCTCACGGTCTACGAAGCTCTCGCCCACGGCATTCCGGTTCTCGCCTCCGATCGCTCCGGAGCATCCGATGCCGTCATCGACGGGGTGAACGGGTGTTCCGTCTCGCCCGATCCGGACACCCTGGCGCGGGCCGCCGCGCTGTTCCGCGACGATACCCGAACCGCCCGCCTCGGTGCGGCGGCGCATGCCGGCTACTGGTCCTGCCCCATGACCCTGACCAAGCATGCCGACGCGCTGATCGGTGTCTACGAACGCATCCTCGCCGTGCCGGGCACCGCTGTTCCAAGTCTTCGCGGTGCGATCCGGGCCTCGTGACCCCGGATCAGCAAAGCGGCAAAATTTTTCACCTGTCAGCCGTAGACCCATTGACCTGAATGGTGCGGCGCAACATAAATCTCTCGCAGCGCACCGAACGACTCGGTGCACTCTGGAGCGTATCGCAATGAACGGTCAAACCTTCGAGATCCCCACCGAGATGCGCGCGCTCGCCGAGAAGAGCGTCGACGAGGCCCGGGTCGCCGTCGGCAATGTCATCGGCACCGCCATCAAGACCGCAGAGCAGATGCAGACCACGTCGAAGTCGGTGCAGGAATCGATGCAGACGGTCGTCGTCAAGGGTCTCGACCAGGTTCAGGAAAACGCGGCCGCGACGTTCGACTTTGCCCAGAAGCTGGTCCGCACCCGTGACCTCCGCGAAGCCTTTGCGCTGCAAGGCGAATTCCTGCGCAGCCGGATCGCCACGCTGCAGGCGCAGGCCAAGGACCTCGGCGCCCTCGCCCAGAACACGTTGCGTCCCTCGGCCTGAGGGACGATCCGGCCCCGAACTCAGGCATCGGCGCGGGGCTTCTGCGCGACACGCCTGCGCGACACCGGCCCGTTTCGGGTTCATCATCGACCCGGAGCGGCAAGGAGACAGCGACATGTCGAGACGGCGCAGGATGCCACCTCAGGGGCACGGCAAGAATCAGGGTCCGGGTAAAGATCAGAGTCCCGGGCAAGACAAGGCCGGGGCTTCCCCCGAAATTCAGGAGGGCGGACCGAGGAACGCCGAGGACGCCGACCCGGTGGCGGCCGTGACCGGCGGCGACGGTAAGCCCGGCCTCGTGCCGGTCTCCCAGGGGTCGGAGGCCGCTGCGGCCAACACCAACGATCGGTCGCCCGGCACAGGGTCGGTTCACGAAACGTTGCTGGAAGGTGTCTCGGCCGAGGCCCTGGTGGCGAGCCACGCGGGCGAGGGCGGATCGGGTCGCAACGAGCCCGAGCTTGAGCCTGCGCCCGAGCCGACATCCACGCAATCCCCCGGCGACGGGGCCGAGGCCGCGCCTCTCTCGGACGATCTCACGGTGGTCCCGGAGGAGGCGCCCGAGCCGGCCCGGATCGCCCGTGAGACGGTCGCGGTGGCGACCGAAACGGTCGAGACCGTGAGGCAGACCCTTCCCGAGGCGACCGACGCACCGTCGACCCCTCCCGCACTGGCCCCGATCCCCGCCGTGGCGAGCCCGCCAACGACGACCGGAGCGATCACGCCGCCCCGATTGACGGAGCTGATGGGTGAGGTGGGCGAGGTGAACACCACGGTTCTCGCCTATCTGCGCGGGGAGAGCGTGGCCGCCATGGCGCATCTGAAGGCGCTCTCGGGCGCTGCGACTCCGGCCGATGCGATCCGCCTGCAGGTTTCCGAGATGCAGCGGGCGGCCGATGCCTCGCTGAGCTGCTTCGCGGCACTCGCCCGGCGGACCAGCCGTCTCACCGCCGCGATCGTCCGGCGCTGAACGTCCCCGGACGCGGCGCCCCTCGCGCCGCCGGCCCGACCCGTCTAGATATCCCGGCATCCGTCGCGGCCACGTCCCAGACCGGGGCATGGCTGCGACGCCAGGTCCCCGGGAGTTGTCCATGCCGCGTTCGTCCCTTCTGCTCGTCCCGGTGCTGACCGCGACGCTCGCCGCCGCGCCGGCCTCGGCGCAGATGATGAAGACGCCGGAGGGGTCTGCCGAGAAGGCGTCCCCGGACAAAGCGCTTCCCGACAAGGTAGCGCCCCTCGCCAAGGGGCAGGTGCAGCTCTCCTTCGCGCCCGTGGTCAAACGGGCCGCGCCCTCGGTGGTGAATGTCTACGCCTCGCACGTGGAGACGCGCGGTCAGAGCCGCAGCGCCATGGACGAGTTCATGCGCCGGTTCTTCGGCGAGAACGGCGGCCGTGGTCGCGGCGGAGCCCCCGGGGAGCGCGCCCAGAAGTCGCTCGGATCCGGCGTGATCGTCGACGAGTCCGGCCTCGTCATCACCAACAATCATGTCATCGAGAACATGAACGAGGTGCGGGTCTCGCTCGCCGACCGGCGCGAGTTCGAGGCCACCATCGTGCTGCGCGATCCGCGCACCGACCTCGCCGTGGTCAAGATCAAGAACCCGACCGGCGGCCTGATCCCCATGGCCTTCGGCGATTCCGAAGCCCTCGAGGTCGGCGATTTCGTCATGGCGATCGGCAATCCGTTCGGTGTCGGCCAGACCGTGACGCAGGGTATCGTTTCGGCCCTGGCGCGCACGCAGGTCGGCTCCTCGGACTATCAGTTCTTCATTCAGACCGACGCCGCTATCAATCCAGGCAATTCCGGCGGGGCCCTGGTCGATCTTCAGGGACAGCTCGTCGGCATCAACACCGCGATCTACTCGCAATCGGGCGGCAGCCACGGCATCGGCTTCGCGATCCCGGCGAGCATGGTCCGGGCCGTGGTCGAGACCGCCAAGGGCGGCGCCACCGCCGTGCGCCGCCCCTGGCTCGGCGCGCGCGTACAGAGCGTGACGCCCGACATCGCCGAGAGCATGGGCCTCGACCATCCGACGGGCGTCCTGGTGGCGAGCCTGCAGCCGAAGAGCCCGGCCGAGGAGGCCGGCCTGAAGCGCGGCGACCTCATCCTGACCGTGGACGGCAAGGTCGTCGACGACCCGGAGGCCTTCGGCTACCGCTTCGCCCTGAAGGGCCTCACCGGCCAGACCAAGTTCGGCATCCTGCGCGGGACCGGGCGTTCGACAATCGCCGTCAAGCTCGGGCCGGCGCCGGAGACCCGGCCGCGCGACACCCTGAAGGTGCGGACCCGGTCGCCCTTCCTCGGCGCCACCCTGGTGAACACCTCGCCGGCCGTGGCGGAAGAGCTCCAGGTGGATTTCCCGTCCGAGGGCGTGGCGGTCGCCGGCGTCGATGAGGGTTCGATCGCGGCCCGCGCCGGCCTGCAGAAGGGGGACATGATCGTCGCCATCAACGGCCTGCCGATTGCCACCACGAAGGATCTGGAGCGGGTCACCCGCAACAGCCTCAACATGTGGGAGGTCTCGATCAACCGCGGCGGCGAGGTGATGACGTCGATGTTCGGGGGCTGACGCCCGGCGTCCCGGGGGGCAGGGGGCGGTGATTGCCGGGGGGATGATTTTCCCGGTTGCGGGCGGCGGGCTCCCGCGTCTTCATGCGCCCATGTCCGACCTCTTCGCCTCCGCCGGCCTCGCCCATGCCGCGCCCCGCCCCCTCGCCGATGCCCTGCGGCCGAAAACCCTGGCCGAGGTGGTGGGCCAGGAGCACCTGACAGGTCCGGACGGAGCGCTGACCCGCCTCCTCAACGCCCGGTCGTTCGGCTCGCTGGTGTTCTGGGGGCCGCCCGGCACCGGTAAGACCACCGTGGCGCGCCTGCTCGCGCACGAGACCGACCTGCATTTCGAACAGATCTCGGCGATCTTCTCCGGCATCGCCGAACTTCGGAAAGTCTTCGACGCGGCGCGCGGGCGCCGGGCCATGGGACGGGGCACGCTGCTCTTCGTGGATGAGATCCACCGGTTCAACCGGGCGCAGCTCGACGCCTTCCTGCCCGTGATGGAGGACGGCACGGTGACGCTGGTAGGCGCCACCACCGAGAACCCGTCCTTCGAGCTGAACGCCGCGCTGCTCTCCCGTGCCCGCGTGCTGCTGTTCCGGGCGCTGGACGATGCCGCCATCGCCAAGCTGCTGATCCGCGCGGAAGCTCTGACGGGGCAGCCGCTCCCCCTGGACGAGGAGGCGCGCGGCGTGCTCGTCCGCATGGCCGACGGGGATGGCCGCGCGGCCCTGACCCTGGCCGAGGAGGTCTGGCGCTCGGCGAAACCGGAGGAGGTGTTCGACGCGGAGCAGTTGCAGGCGATCATTCAGCGGCGGGCGCCGATCTACGACAAGTCCCAGGAGGGGCACTACAACCTCATCAGCGCCCTGCATAAGACCGTGCGGGGCTCAGACCCCGACGCGGCCTTGTATTATCTCTGCCGGATGCTCGACGGGGGTGAGGACCGCCTGTTCATCGCCCGCCGCCTCGTGCGCATGGCGTTGGAGGATATCGGGCTCGCCGACCCGCAGGCCCTGGTGGTGGCCACCGCGGCGAAGGACGCCTTCGATTTCCTGGGCTCGCCCGAGGGCGAGCTGGCTCTGGCCCAGGTCACGGTCTATCTCGCCTGCGCGCCGAAATCGAACGCGGTCTACAACGCCTACAAGGCCGCCACCCGGGTGGCCAAGGAGCACGGCTCCCTGCCGCCGCCTCGCACCATCCTCAACGGATCGACCAAGCTGATGCGCAAGATCGGCTACGGCGAGGGCTACCGCTACGACCACGACGAGCCGGACGCGTTCTCGGGCCAGGATTACTGGCCCGAGAAGCTCGGGCGCCAGCACTTCTACGCGCCCACCGACCGGGGCATGGAGCAGCGCTACGGCGACCGCCTGGCCCATTGGGAGGATCTGCGCCGCCAGCGCCGCGCCGACGAAGACTGAACCGCCGGCAGGCCCGGCGGAGCATGGTCAAGCCGAGTATGACCCAGCGGAGGGTGACCCAGCGGTGGATGGCCGTCGCGCTCTGCCGCGGATACGGGCTGCTGTGAGCCGACCCGCTGCCCCACACCTCCAGCGGTTGCCAGCGCGGCCGCTGGACAGCGCGGCCGGGAGGGATGAAGGCTGGAGGGCGAAACCGATCCGCGAACGCTCACAGGTTCGAAGACACCACCCATGCAGGCCTACCACACCCTCACCGCACGTTTTGCCCGCCTCGGCGCTCTCGGCGACGCGGCCGGCATCCTCCACTGGGATCGCCAGACCCTGATGCCGGCCGGTGCGGCGGACGGGCGGGCCGAGCAGTTGGCGCAGCTCTCGGTCATCGCCCACGAGATCCTCACCGCGTCGCAGACCGGCGACCTGATCGACCAGGCCCATGACGAGCGCCAGCACCTCGACCCCTGGGAAGGGGCGAACCTGCGCGAGATGCGCCGCGCCTATCTCCATGCCTCGGCGGTCCCGGCCGACCTCGTGGCGGCAAGCTCCAAGGCTTCCTCGCGCTCCGGGATGATCTGGCGCGAGGCCCGCGCGCAGTCCGATTTCGGGCAGCTGGCGCCCGCCCTCGCCGAGACCCTGCGCCTGCAGCGCGCGGTCGGTGCAGCCAAGGGGGCGGCGCTGGGCCTCGATTCCTACGACGCCCTCCTCGACGGCTACGATCCCGGCATGCGCCGCGCCACCATCGATCCCCTGTTCGCGGATCTGCGCGCGACGCTGCCGGGCCTGATCGAAGCGGTCCGCGCCCGTCAGGCCTCCGGCCCGGCACCGCTGCCGCTGCCGGGTCCGTTCCCGGTGGAGACGCAGGCGGCGATCGGGCAGCGCCTGATGCAGGCCGTCGGCTTCGACATGACCCGCGGCCGCCTCGACGTGAGCCTGCATCCGTTCTGCGGGGGCGCGGCCGACGACGTGCGGATCACCACCCGCTACGACAGCGACGATGCGTCTCGCGCTCTGATGGGCGTGCTGCACGAGACCGGGCACGCCCTCTACGAGCAGGGCCTCCCCGCCGCGTGGCGCCATCAGCCGGTAGGCACTGCCAGGGGCATGACCCTGCACGAGAGCCAATCGTTGCTGGTGGAGATGCAGGCCTGCCGCTCGTTCGCGTTCTGCAGCTTCCTCGCCCCCGTCCTGCGGGAAGCCTTCGGCGGGGATGGGCCGGCCTGGACCGCCGAGAATCTCCACGGGCTCTACACACGGGTCGAGCCAGGCTTCATCCGGGTCGATGCCGACGAGGTCACGTATCCGGCGCATATCCTGCTGCGCTACGACCTCGAAACCGCGATGATCGCGGGCGACCTCGCGGTGAACGACCTGCCCGGTGCCTTCAACGACGGCCTGCGGGATCTCCTCGGCCTGACCGTGCCGGACGACCGCCAGGGCTGCCTCCAGGACATCCACTGGCCGAGCGGGAGCTTCGGCTACTTCCCGACCTACACCCTCGGCGCCATGGCTGCGGCGCAGTTGTTCCGGGCCGCCTGCGAGGCGGCGCCGGGCATCCTGACCGGCCTCGCCGTCGGCGACTTCACGGATTTGCGCAGCTGGCTGCGCGAGAGTGTGCACGCGCGGGCCAGTCTGCTGGAGACCGATGAAATGCTCCTGGCCGCGACCGGACGTCCGCTGAGCGCCGCGGACTTCACGCGCCACCTGCATCACCGCTACCTCGGAGAGTCCTGACATTCCGGTGACAGCGGCGTGCAGAGGCGGCATCATCGCCGCAGGCGGGTGGCTCCGAGTCCGTTACGACGCGATCGCCCGGACCTGGGACGTCGGCCGATGCAGGGCCGCCTGCCGGTTCAGCGCCGCGATGGTCGCGGCATCGCGCGCGGAGGGCACGGGACGACCGAGCAGGTAGCCCTGGACCTCCGTGCAGCCCTCGGCCGTGACGAGATCGAGATGGGCCTGGGTTTCGACCCCCTCGGCCACGGTGGTGACGCCGAGGCGGCGGCCGAGATCGGCGACGACCCCGACGATCGCCGCGCATTCAGGACGCTGCACCGCATCCTGCACGAACGACCCATCGATCTTGATCTTATCGAAGGGGAAGGAGCGCAGATGCGCCAGCGACGAGAACCCGGTTCCGAAATCGTCGAGCGCCACCCGGACGCCGAGATCGCGGACGCGACGCAGATCCGCGAGGCAGTCGAGCTCATCGGCGAGCAGGGCACTCTCGGTGATCTCGATTTCCAGGCGGCTCGGCTCCAGGCCGGCACCGACGAGCGCCGCCAGGATGTTCGACGCGAGGGTGCCCTTGCCGAGCTGCTTGGCCGAGACATTGACGGCGACCCGCGCGTCGTCGTCCCAGGACGCGGCGTCCCGGCAGGCGCGATTGAGGATCCAGATGCCGAGTTCGTCGATCAGTCCGCTCTCCTCGGCGACCGGGATGAACTCGGCGGGTGAAATCCAGCCCCGCGTCCGATGATGCCAGCGGATGAGGCCTTCGCGCGCCGTGACCCGTCCGGTCGCGATGTCGGTGATCGGCTGGTAGAACAGGAACAGGCTGTCGGCCTGCGCGAGCGCCGCACGCAGCTTGCCTTCGAGGCGCACGCGCTCGTGCACCCGCGTCTCCAGTTCGGGTGTGAACACCCGGAAGGTCTTCTTGCCGGCCGCCTTGGCGGCATAGAGCGCCATGTCGGCCCGCGACAGCAGGATCTCGGAATCGGTTCCGTGCTCCGGCGCCGCCGCCACGCCGATCGAGGCGCCGATCTCGAGCCGGCGTTCGGCCTCGATCTGATAGGGCGCGACGATCTCGAGGAGCAGGGTCCTGGCGACGTCCCGCGCCTCCTCGATGCCAGCCTCGGCGATCAGGATGGCGAACTCATCGCCGCCCAGGCGCGCGACCATGGTTCCGGGGCGTCCGCAGCAGGCCCTGAGCCGATCCGCCACCCGGATCAGCAACGTGTCTCCGACAAGATGGCCGTGGGAATCGTTGACGAACTTGAAGCCGTCGAGATCGATGAACAGCAGGCCCAGCTTGGGATCGGGACGTGCGAGGCAGGCCTTGAGATGCTCGCGGAAGGTGTTGCGGTTGGCCAGGGCGGTGAGCGTGTCGAAATGCGCCAGCTGCTGAATCCGGGCTTCTGCTGCAACCTGCTTGGTGATCACCGACCAGGTCAGCATCGGGCCGAGATAGACACCATCCGTTCCCGTCACCGCCGAGACCTGAAGGTCCAGCACCTCGGACCCGAGCTTGATCCGGGCGTGATGGGGAAGGTTGGCGGGGTCGGCCAGGAGCTGGCGCTGGTGGTGCGGATGGCGATGGAAGACGTCGATCGAGGCCCCGAGCAACTCGGACGGCTTGATCGGCAGCAGATCCTTGATCTGCCCCAACGTCCGCTTCGAGGTCTCGTTGAGGTAGGAGATGTTGAAGGTGACGGGATCGACCGTCATCACCGCCACCGGCATGTCGTCGATCATGCGCAGCAGGCGATATTCCTCCTGTTCCTTGGCGACCTCCGCGGTTGCGATGGCCCAGACCAGCAGGGCTCGGCTGACCCGTTCCGTCGAGTCGGGCAGGGGATGGATATGCAGGTCGAGCCATTCCTGTCCGAAGCAGATCCGCGCCTTGTGCGGCAGCCGCCCCGAATCCGACAGAAGCGTGCGCTGGTGAAGCGGATCCCGGTGAAACACGTCGATCGAGGTGCCCACGATGGTCTCCGGATCGAACCCGAGCGTCTCACGGATCGATTGAAGCAGGGCGATCGAGCACGGATTAGCGTAGTCGATTTCGAAGGTGTCGAGGTTGCACGTCATGGCGCCGACCGGAAGGACGTCGAACATGCGCTCGAAGTCGAGAGGTTCGAGCGGCATGGCGGTGCCGGGCGGTACTTTTGCGAGAATCGGACAGCCCGTCATCGTTTTCATCCCACCCGGAATCCGAGCCTCACGATCCGCCATTCCGGCAGCCGTTACGCACGACCCTTCAGAGCTCATGCCCCCTGAGCGTCGGACGCCTGGGATGCCGTGCTGACCAGACCCGACGCTGTGCTTCAAACAATTGAATTTTCTCTAAATCATGATTTTTGTTGCTTGATATTCTGAAATACAAACCCCACAACCCTAGATTATATTGTCTATATTTGCCAAAAACGACAATAGCAGCTGGCAAGATGATAGTACTATGCCATGAGGTCCGGGTGCCGTACGCCGAGAATTCGGCACGGGCCGACAAGCCGATTCCGCGCCGTCCGCGACGACCTGAAGGTTCGATGACGATGCACTTGCCTCGACTGGCGTCGCGAATCCGCACCACCGCACCGTCCGGCCATACGATCCACTGGCAGAACCTCATCGGCGGGCTCGAACACAGCCGCACTTCACCAATTCGTGATCGACATGCCCCTCTGGCGAATCGGCGCTCCCGTCGCGCGGCGCGCGCGCGCGCACCGGAGGGCTCGGGTCCGGCACGGCCGCACTGCACAAAACTCATGGACCTCGCGGGAGCCAGCCTGTAGGGGAGCCGGCCCTATCATCCAGCGCTGATGCCGGAGACCATCATGGCGGCCTGCGGCCTCGACTTCGGTACCTCGAACACCACCCTCGGCCTCGTGACCGGGCAGCGTCCGCAGCTCATGCCCCTCGAAGGGCGCCATGTGACGATCCCCAGCGCGATCTTCTTTCCGCCGGGACAGCCGCCCTTCGTCGGGCGCGCTGCCATGGCCGAGTACGTGGAGGGCACGCCGGGCCGGCTGATGCGAAGCCTCAAATCGGTGCTCGGTTCGTCGCTGCTCGAGGAAACCACGCCGGTCGGGCGCGAGCGCATCAAGTTCCGCGACGTGATCGGACGCTATCTCAGCGCCGTGAAGGCCCGCGCGGAGGCGGCGAGCGGCCAGTCCCTCGACACCGTGGTGCACGGCCGCCCGGTCCACTTTGTCGACGGCGATCCGGAGGGCGACGCCCGGGCCGAGGACGCCCTGCGGGAGATCGCAACCAGCATCGGCTTCCGTCACGTCTCGTTCCAGTTCGAACCGATCGCGGCGGCCCTCGACTACGAGCAGCAGGTGCGCGCGGAGGAGATCGCCCTGATCGCGGATATCGGGGGCGGCACCTCGGATTTCTCGATCGTGCGCCTGTCGCCGGAACGGCATGCCAAGCGCGAGCGCAGCGACGACATCCTGGCCAATGACGGCGTGCGCATCGGCGGTACCGATTTCGATCGTCGCCTCAGCCTCGGAACCGTGATGCCCCTGCTCGGCCTGGGCAGCGCCATGAACCGGGGCGATCTCGACGTGCCGACCGGCTATTTCCACGACCTCGCCACCTGGTCGAGCATCAACCGCCTCTACAACGCCAAGACCCTGCGGGAGATCGAGGAGGTGCGCCGCGACGCCCGCCGCCCCGATCTCCTGGCGCGGCTCCACACCGTGGTGGAGGCCGAGCGCGGTCATTCCCTGGCCATGGAAGTAGAGGGCGCCAAGATCGCGACCTCCGAAGACGGCGAGGGCCGGGTCGACCTCGATTGGGTCGAGGCCGGGCTCCGGGCCGAGATCGATCGGTCGGGACTCGTCCGTCATACCGACGAGCTTGCCCGGCGCATCGCCGAGCGCATCGGACGCTGCCTCGCGCAGGCCGGCTTGACCGCCGACCGCATCGATGCGCTCTTCCTCACGGGCGGCTCGACGGGCTTGCCCCATGTCCGTGCGGCCCTGACCGCGTGCGTGCCGAACGCCCGCGTGGTCGATGGTGACACCTTCGGGTCGGTTGGGACTGGCTTGACCATCGAGGCGGCGCGGCGCGCGGCCTGAACGGGACGTCGCCCACGCGAGAATCCCTCCGCGACAAAACCCGACCGACCCGCGCTTTGTCGCGAGGCTGGCCGGTGATACGAGCAGGCCATGACCACACGACCACCATCACGCGGGGGATCCGGGCGCAAGGGCGCCGGGCCGAGCCGCAGCGGCCCAGCAGGCCGCCCCGGCCGCCCCGGCAAGCCGGGCGCCTTCATCCGGCCGGAGCGCGAGCGGACGGGCCCCCGCACCAGCGCCCTCGACGCCGCGCAGCGCGCCGCGCAGGGGCGGGGCGACGCCGCCGCCAAGCACGCGCCCTGGCGCCCCGGGCAGGAGCCGCGCGACCGCGCCGATGCCGCGCCGGAGCCGTTCGAGGCGATCGACGAGGCACCCCGCCGGGTCCGCCGCCCACGCACCGAACGGGCGGATGACGCGGCGGCGACGCCTCCGCGCCGGGCCGAGGCCACGGCGCGCGGCGGCGCGCTCGTCACCGAGGGGCCGACCCGGCGCGAGCAGCGCGCGGCGGCCTCCGCCACGCTGGCCTCCGGCGTTCAGACGCTGACCGTGGACGAGGACGAGGCCGGCATGCGGATCGATCGCTTCCTGACCACTCGTTTCCCGCAACTGCCCTTCACCCGCGTCCAGAGCATCGTCCGCAAGGGCGAACTTCGGGTCGATGGCAAGCGTGCCAAACCCAACGACCGGCTGGAGCCGGGCATGAGCGTGCGCGTGCCGCCCCTCAAGCTGGAGGCGCAGGGCGAGCGCCCGCGCTCTGCCGCGCGGGATGCCACCGATGCCGATTTCATCCGCTCGCTCATCCTCTACGAGGATGCCGAGATGATGATCCTCAACAAGCCTTTCGGCCTCGCGGTGCAGGGTGGCTCCGGAACCGTGCGGCACGTGGACGGCCTCTTGGAGGCACTGACGGGCAAGGACGGCCAGAAGCCGCGCCTGGTCCACCGCCTCGACAAGGACACCGCCGGCTGCCTCATCGTCGCCAAGACGCGGCTCGCCGCCGCCACCCTGGCGAAAAGCTTCCGCTCGCGCTCGGCCCGCAAGGTCTACTGGGCTCTCACCGCCGGGGTTCCGCGCGTGCCGCAGGGTCGCATCTCCACCTATCTCGCCAAGGAAGAGCCCACGGACGCCGATGCACGGATGCGGGTGGCCAAGCATGGCGACGAGGGGGCTGCGCACGCGCTGACTTACTACGCCATGGTCGACAACGCGGCCCAGAAGCTGTCCTGGCTGTCGCTGAAGCCGGTGACCGGACGCACCCACCAGCTGCGCGCCCATGCAGCCCATATCGGCCATCCCATCGTCGGCGATCCGAAATACTTCAGCATCGAGAACTGGGAATTGCCCGGCGGAATCCAGAATCGCCTGCATCTTCTCGCACGCCGAATCGTGATTCCCCATCCGCGCACGGGCAAGCCCGTCGACGTCACGGCTCCGCTTCCACCGCATATGGCGCAGAGCTGGAACCTCCTTGGATTCGACGCGTCCCGCTACGATCCGATCGTCGAGGCCCCCGAAGCCTGAGCCCACGATCCCGACGTCCGATGCCGGGGCAGAATGCGCCGGCAAGGCCAGAACGGGGAGGGCACGCGTGTTGAACCTTGCCACGTTGCACCTTGGCAAGCGCCCGCCAGGGCCTATCCTCTTCGACACAGCCCGGCTCGGCGCCTCGCCGCCGGCCAAGGACCGGCGCGCCACGATGCCTCGAGACACGATCCTGAAGCCCGCCAACGCGATCGGCTTCGCGCTCCTCGCCCTCTCGGTGTTCACCGTGGGCGGCGCATACGACAGCAAGGTCTTTGCGCAGGCCGCCCCGCCGGCGCAGACCAGGGCGCCGTCCCAGATGGCACCCCAGGCCCAGGCGCCACTTCAGAACCCGGCCACGCCTCAACAACCCCAAGGATTGCAGCCGGCGCAGCCGCAATCGCCCCCCGCTGCTCAGCCTCAGGGCCAGGGCTTGCGCTCCGCGGCGCCCAGTCAGCCGGCCGGGGCATCGGCGGGGCGCGGCACGGCGCAACAGGCCAGCCGGCCCCGTCGGCGGTCCTATGCGGCGTGCAACCGCATTTCGCACACGCGCGGCTTGCGCGGCGGGGCTCGGCGCCGATTCCTCGTCCGCTGCAAGCTCGGCTACGATCGGCCCCGCAATGGCCAGTCCCAGCCCAACCGGCAGCCTTAATCAGATCGTCCGCAGCACGAGCCCGATCCCGTGAAGCTCATCGTCTTCGACGTCGACGGAACCCTGGTCGACAGCCAACATCTGATCGTAGCCGCGCAGGGCATGGCCTTCGCCGAGCACGGCCTGACGGCCCCGAGCCGCACCGAATCACTCTCCGTGGTCGGCTTGTCCCTGCCGCAGGCGTTTCGACGCCTCGTCGGCGAGGATGGCCCGATCGAGGGTCTGTCGGAGAGCTATAAGCGCGCCTTCAATATCCTGCGCCTCGATCCGAACTACGAGGAGCCGCTGTTTCCCGGCATGGGCGACCTTCTCACCCGCCTGCATGCCCGCGACGACGTGCAACTCGGCATCGCAACCGGCAAGGCGCGGCGCGGCGTCGATCGGCTGATCGACACCCATGGCTGGAAGGGCTGGTTCGCCACAACCCAGAGCGCCGACGACGCCCCCTCGAAACCGGACCCGGCGATGCTTCTCCAGGCCATGACGGACACCGGCTCCGAGCCGGGCGCCACGGTGATGATCGGAGACACCACCTATGACATGGCGATGGCGGTGAGCGCAGGCGTGGCGGCGGTCGGTGTCGGCTGGGGCTATCATCCGGTCGGCGCCCTCTTCGGCGCGGGCGCCTCCATCGTGGTCGACACCACGGACGATCTCGGCGCCTTGTTCACCGGAACGCTCCACGATCCGACAGCGGCGACAGCCTGATCCTTCGGCACCGGCGTCTCGCAGGCTGCGGGCCGATGCCCTATCTGATCCTGCATGAGCGACGATCCAAAATCCGAAGGCCCGAACCGCGATGGGGCGAACCGTGACGGGCCGGACGCCGACTGGCTCGGCGCGCCCGGTTCCGCTGCCCCCCCTGATCCCACCCGTTCGGCGCGCGGCCCCGGCAAGCCAGCGCTGCCCAAGCGCTTCTATGCCGAGGCGGCCCTCGGCGAGCACGCCGGCGGCTTCCGCCTGACCCTGGACGGACGTCCCGCCAACACCCCCGCCCGTAATCCCCTGGCCCTGCCGACGCGCGCGCTCGCCGAGGGCGTGGCCGCCGAGTGGGCGGCACAGATCGACGTCATCGACCCGTCCCGAATGCCACTGACGCGTCTCGCCAACACCGCCATCGACGGGGTCGCGCCGCGGCGCGAGGCCGTGGTGGACGACCTGTCGGCCTATGCGGGCACCGATCTACTGGCCTATCGGGCCGGCGATCCGGACCGCCTCGTCCAGGCGCAGGCCGAAGCCTGGGACCCGGTGCTCGATTGGGCGCACGAGGCCCTGGGCGCCCGCTTCATCCTCGGGGAGGGAGTGATGCATGTCACCCAGCCGGACACCACGGTGGCGGCCCTGCGCCGGGCCATCGGCGAGACGGACGGCCCCTTCCGTTTGGCCGCCCTCCACACCCTCACCACCCTGACGGGATCGCTCGTCCTCGCCCTCGCAGTGCTGCGCGGCCGGCTCACGCCCGCGCAGGCCTGGACGGCGGCGCATGTCGACGAGACCTATCAGGCGAGCGTCTGGGGGCAGGACGAAGAGGCGGCGGCCCGGCAGGCGCAGCGCCGCGCCGAATTCGACGCCGCGGCGCACCTCTCAGCCCTGTCCGACGCCGGGTGACGCGGCGGTCCTGACACGGCCCGAACGGGTTCCGTTAACACCCCCGTGCTAGGCCGCCGGTATCACGGGGGCGACGTGACATGTCCGGACGGGACCAGAAAAGCCTTGCCGCACAGGCGCACACGCCGGCATCCGACGTCCCGAATGCCCGGGCGCGCCTGTGGTTCGCGATCCTGATCCTCGGCGCCATCACGACGCTGTGGATGCGCGTGGCCGGACTCGCGGTCGATCTCCCGAGTGCGCTGCCGCCCGCCCTGGCCTGCGCCGGGCTCGAACTCCTGGCGACGTTCTATCTGACGAGGCGGCCGGAGCCGCGCTTCGCCGTGACCCTGTCGGGTCTTGCGCAGATCATCGCGGTCAGTGCCTTTGCCGGCCTGCTCTCCTATGCGGTGGCCGCCACCGGCGGCCCACTCTGGGACGGCACCTTCCAGGCGGTGGATAAAGCTCTCGGCCTCGACTGGCCGGCCTATCTGCATACCCTGAACGACCATCCGAAACTCGGCTTCGCCCTGTCGCTGGCCTACCAAAGCCTGATGCCGCAGATGATCCTGGTGGTGATCGTGCTCGGCTTCAGCGGACGCCTGAGTGCCGTACGGGACTTCGTACTGGCCTTCATGATCGCCGGTCTCGTCACCGTCCTGCTCTCGGGCTTGATGCCCGCAATGGCGATGTTCGTGCATCTTGCGCTACGTCCGCAGGATTTCCCCGGGTTGAATCCGGCCGCCGCTTACGTTCATCTCGCCCCCCTGTCGGGCCTGCGCGACGGGACAGTTCGGATCATCTCCCTCGCCGAGATCGAAGGGATCATCACCTTCCCGAGCTTCCATGCGGCACTCGGAGTCCTGTTCGCGCGCTTCTTCTGGATGTCACGGATCACGCGCTGGCCCGGCCTCGCCGTCAACGCGATGCTGATCGCCGCGACACCGATCGATGGCGGCCACTACTTCGTCGATGTCGGTGCGGGTGCCCTGATCGCGGTCGCGGCGATTGCGGCGGCCCGAATCCTGAACCGGAGCGCGACGCGCCGGAACGTCATGTCGGGTGCTCCAGTCGCCTTGACGGCGACATCCGCCTGAACCCGCGCTTCCGACGCAACGATCGATTTTCGTGAGAGAATCCCTGTGGTATGGCCCCACCAGGCCGACCGCCAAGCTCGCCGCGAGAGGGGCTGGTGGCTCGTGGCCGGAAACGCCAGCACAAGCCACGAGGCGCAGCCCCATGAAGGACATCCTCGCATGAAGGACATTCTCGAGAAGCTCGAAGAGCGGCGCGCCCAAGCCCGCCTCGGCGGCGGCGAGAACCGCGTCGTGGCCCAGCACAAGCGGGGCAAGCTGACGGCGCGCGAGCGCATCGAACTCCTTCTCGACCATGGGTCGTTCGAGGAATTCGACATGTTCGTGCAGCATCGCTCCACCGATTTCGGCATGGAAAAGCAGAAAATTCCCGGTGACGGCGTCGTCACGGGTTGGGGCACCATCAACGGCCGCACCGTCTTCCTGTTCTCGAAGGACTTCACGGTGTTCGGCGGCTCGCTCTCCGAGACGCACGCCGCCAAGATCGTGAAGGTGCAGGACATGGCGCTGAAGATGCGCGCGCCCATCATCGGCATCTTCGATGCCGGCGGCGCCCGCATCCAGGAGGGTGTCGCGGCGCTGGGCGGCTACGGCGAGGTCTTCCGCCGCAATGTCGCGGCCTCCGGCGTCATTCCGCAGATCTCGGTCATCATGGGTCCCTGCGCGGGCGGCGACGTGTACTCGCCGGCCATGACCGACTTCATCTTCATGGTGCGCGACACGAGCTACATGTTCGTCACCGGACCGGACGTGGTGAAGACGGTGACCAACGAGGTCGTGACCGCCGAGGAACTCGGCGGCGCCAAGGTTCACACCACCAAGTCCTCCATCGCCGACGGTTCCTTCGAGAACGACGTCGAGGCCCTGCTGCAGATCCGCCGCCTGGTCGACTTCCTGCCCGCCAACAACATCGACGGCGTGCCGGAACTCGAGAGCTTCGACGATCCGCTCCGCCTCGACATGAGCCTCGACACCCTGATCCCCGACAATCCGAACAAGCCCTACGACATGGGCGAGTTGATCCGCCGCGTGGCCGACGAGGGCGACTTCTTCGAGATCCAGGCCACCTACGCCCGCAACATCATGACGGGCTTCGGCCGCATCGAAGGCCGCACCGTGGGCTTCGTCGCCAACCAGCCGATGGTGCTGGCCGGCGTGCTCGATTCCGACGCCTCCCGCAAGGCCGCCCGGTTCGTGCGCTTCTGCGACGCGTTCTCAATCCCGATCGTGACCTTCGTCGACGTGCCGGGCTTCCTGCCGGGAACGGCCCAGGAATACGGCGGCCTGATCAAGCACGGCGCCAAGCTGCTCTTCGCCTACAGTCAAGCCACGGTGCCGCTGGTGACCATCATCACCCGGAAGGCCTTCGGCGGCGCCTACGACGTAATGGCCTCCAAGCACGTGGGGGCCGACCTCAACTATGCCTGGCCCACCGCACAGATCGCCGTGATGGGTGCCAAGGGCGCCGTCGAGATCATTTTCCGCAGCGAGATCGGCGATGCCGGCAAAATCGCGGAGCGCACGTCGGAGTACGAGGATCGCTTCCTCTCGCCGTTCGTGGCGGCCGAGCGCGGCTACATCGACGAGGTGATCATGCCCCACTCCACGCGCAAGCGCATCGCCCGGGCGCTGAGCATGCTGCGCACCAAGGAGATGGAGCAGCCCTGGAAGAAGCACGACAACATCCCGCTCTGAACCCGGATGTGACGATCAAGCCCGGCGCTCACTGCGCCGGGCCGGTTTGGCGAAAGATTCCGATGGCCTATTCGCGGAAGGGTGCCATGATCCCGCACCCACAACCGGGAGGAGACAGGTCATGGCGGCTGAACAGAAGCGCGGAAGTCGCGAGGCCAAGAAGCCCAAGAAGGCCGTGACGAAGACGATCGCGGCGGCACCGTCCACCAAGGGCACGGTGGTGGCCGCACCGAAGGCCGGCAAGAAGTAGCAAGCCCGACCAGGGCCGGCGGACGGCTCCAGGGCCGCGCCGGCCGAGGCCTCAGCTCCGAATGATCCGGGTCCGCTGGACGGTCTTCGCGCTCGACTCGGGCGGGCCTCCGAGTTCCAGAAGCACGATCTCCGGCGGAACGCCGAGACGCACCGGAATCCGGCTGACGCCAAACCCCCCCGACACGATCATGTGGCGTCCCTTCCGGACCACGTGGCCGTAGGCGAAGTCGTTTCCGCGCACCGAGGGGATCACCGGTGAGTAGCCGAACAGGCGGACCTGACCGCCATGGGTATGGCCAGCCAGGGTCAGCGAGACCCGGTCCGGCACGTCCAGGAAGAGATCCGGCTCGTGGATCATCAGGAGCACCGGTGCCGAATCGGTGATCTTGGCGAGGGTGCCCGGCAGGTCGTCGCGCCCCTGCTCGATCCGCTGGAGAAGGAACGGGATCTGATCGCCGACGCCGGCGACCCAGAACGGCTTGCCATCCTTTACCAGGCGCACGGCATCGTTCTCGAAGACGGGAATGCCGACATTCTCCAATGCGCGTTGCACCGCGATGGGGCCGTCGAGGCGCACCTGCGCCTCCTCGTCATCCCACCAATCGTGGTTTCCCAGCACCGAGTACACGCCGAGCGGCGCCCGAAGGGGTGCGACCACCTTGGCGAAATCGGTCAGCGGAACCTTGCGGAAGGTCACGCTGGGGCCGGCCGGGTAATCACCGAGCATCAGGATGAGGTCGGGGTTGAGCGCGTTCGTGGCGTCGACGATCTCGGCGATACGGTCCAGCGGCATGAATGGTTCGCCGACATGGAAATCCGCCAGCACGGCTACGCGCAGGGACAGGCCCGGCGTCCAGTTCGGTAGAGCCGGAGCGTAGGATGTGACGACCAAGCGATAGAGCGGCTCGATTCCGAACGCATAGGCGCCGGTTCCGCCCAGGGCGGCCGCACTCGCTCCGAATCCGGTCAGGAACTGCCGGCGACTCGGCAGGATCAGCATCGTCAGGCTCCCGGACCGCCAGAAGGGCGCGGTCCCATGCCCTCGCCGTCAATGGTGACGAAATCGAGGAGACAGCCGCGCCCGACGCTAGCGTTAGGCCCGATGCATTGACGAAGCGATACCGGATTCGTTGAAATCAGCCAGTGCTGGCGACCGATCCGACCATCTCAGGAAAGGGGCGTATCCTCGTGCTCGAAGCGAGCGGAACGCGGGCCGCTTACGATCACGGACCGGTCCGATTTCCGGGCCGTGGCGGTGACCTGTACGGCGGCCGCCAGGGCCGGAAGCGCGACGGGACGGAACGTCTCGGCTTGATGATCAACCATGATGGAGGATCGGCCCGAACGTTGAGCTTGGCTCGAAGTCTGTCGACGGGGGTACATGCAACCGATGTCCTGTTGTGCTCGACCAGCTTAGTGAGATGATCTGCCTCATTATAAGCCATGCACGTCTCACGGGCACCGTTTGGTTCCACCCGGACGCTTATCGAGCAACGATGCAACCATAAAGCCGGCCTCAACCTGAATGAAAGCTTAAACCTGTCACAATCCTTCGACTGATAAGGATTTCGGCTGCGATTCCCTTCATCAAAGCACTTAAGCATCAGGTGCATTGCAACGCAAAATAATGATGCATTGCGAAGACTAGTTTACCGAAGACGATCGGCGAAGCATGTTGTCGCGGTCAGCGCGACGGGACCGGAGCCGCGACCAGCCCTTGTTCGGCGATCCAGGCGACGGTCCGGTCGAGGGCGCGGCTGAGCCGATCGAACAGCGCGTCCACTTCCGACGGCGCGATCACAAGAGGTGGGCAGATGGCGATCCGGTCTCCGGCCAGGAATCGGACGATCAGGCCCTCCGCCTGGGCGAAGGCGACGCAGCGTGCCGCAACCCCGGCCTTCGGCTCATACTGGCGCTTGGTGGCCTTGTCGGCCACGAGTTCGATGCCGCCGATGAGGCCGATGCCGCGCGCTTCGCCGACCAGCGGATGCTGACCGAGGGCCGACAGGCGCGCCTGGAAATGCGGCGCCTTCTCGCCAACGCCTTCGACGATGCGGTCGCGCTTGTAGATCGCGATGGTCTTCAAGGCGACGGCGCAGGCCACCGGATGCCCGGAATAGGTGGTGCCGTGTCCGAAGGTGCCGAGCTTGGCGCTCTGCTGCACCATCAGGCGGTAGAGCGGCTCGTCCACCGAGACGCCGCCCAGCGGCAGGTAGCCCGAGGTCAGCGCCTTGGCGAAGGACAGGCTGTCCGGCGTCATCCCCATCGCCTCCGAGCCGAACCAGGTTCCCAGGCGCCCGAAGCCGCAGATCACCTCGTCGGCGATGAAGCGCACGTCGTGCCGGGCGAGCACCGCCTGGATCTTGGCGTAGTATCCCGTGGGCGGCAGAATGGCGCCGCCGGCGCCCAGCACCGGTTCGGCGATGAAGGCCGCGACGGTATCCGCCCCCTCCCGCTGGATCACCGCTTCGAGTTCGGCGGCGAGTCGGGTGGTGAAGGCGTCCTCGCTCTCGCCCTCCTGACCGAAGCGATAATGGTGCGGGCAGCCCACATGCAGGAAACCGGGCAGCGGCAGGTCCCAATCGGCGTGATTGGCGGGCAGGCCGGTCATCGACGCGGTGGCGACCGTGACGCCGTGATAGCCCCGGAGGTGGGAAAGGATCTTTTTCTTGCGCGGGCGACCGAGCGCATTGTTCATGTACCAGGTCAGCTTGACCTGGGTGTCGTTGGCTTCCGAGCCCGATGAGGTGAAGAAGATCTTCGAGGTCGGAACCGGCATCAACTCCTTCAGGGTCTCGGCCAGCTCGATCGCCGGGTCGTGGCTGCGGCCCGAGAAGAGATGCGTGAAAGGCAGGCGCGACATCTGCTCGCTGGCCGCCTCGACCAATTCTTCGTTGGAGTAGCCGAGCGCCGTGCACCACAGGCCCGCCATGCCCTCCAGGTAGGGCCGGCCGTCGCTGTCATAGACCCAGACCCCGTGACCGCGTTCGAGCACGAGGGGTCCCGTCTCCCGAAAGGTCTCCAGATTGGTGTAGGGATGGATCAGGGTTTCGACGTCGCGAGTCGCGAGGTTCGAGAGCATATTTTTGCCTGACGGTTGGACGATGGCCGACATGGGTGCGTGACTGTAACGAGGGCTGCCCGCCGTACAAACCCGCGCGACGTCGCAACCGGCGTGAGGCCACAAATGGAAAGCGCCATGCTCGACCCTGCAACCATCGTGGCCCATCCGGCCCCCGGCCGCGCCTGCGGATCGTGCACCCTCTGCTGCAAGGTCTACGACGTGCCGGCAGTGGAAAGCATGGCGGGGCAATGGTGCCGGCACACCCGACAGGGACGGGGTTGCGCCATCCACGCGACGCGGCCCGACCATTGCCGCGCCTTCCACTGCCTCTGGATGACGGAAGCCTGGCTCGGACCGGAATGGAAGCCCGAGCGGGCCAAGATGGTGCTGAGCCTCGATCCGGTTTCGCGAAACATGAACGTGCAGGTCGATCCTGGTCAGCCGAACGCTTGGCGGCGCGAGCCCTATTACGGCCAGCTCAAGCGCTGGGCCGTATCGTCCCTGGCCCAGAAGCGCCACGTCCTGGTCCACCTCAACAAGACCACGACCGTGGTGCTGCCCGACCGCGACGTGGCTCTGGGCGTGTTCGAGCCCGGCGACCGCATGGTGGCCCGCGAACGCATGACGCCACAGGGCGTGATCATCGAAGTCGAGAAGGTGCGCGATGCGGCCTGATTCGCTCGGCGGCACGATCTGCGGCATCCTGTTCGACAAGGACGGCACTCTGGTGGACTTCGACCGGACTTGGGGGCCGGCCGCCTACGCCGTGATGTCCGACCTGTCGGGCGGCGACCGGGGCCGCCTTGAGGCCCTGATGCGGGTGAGTCACTACGTCGAACAAGAGCAACGCTTCCTGCCGACTTCGCCGCTCATCGCCGGCTCGTCGGCGGGATACGGTCCCCTCTGGGCCGACGTGCTGGGCCGCCCGGCGGGACCGGTGCTCTATGCCGAGATGGACGCGCTCTTCCGCGCAGCGGGACTGGCCTCGCTGACCCCGATCAAGGCGCCCGCGCAGCTCGCCGCGACCCTCGTGGCCGCCGGCTACGCGCTCGGCATCGCCACCAACGACGCCGAAGCCTCGGCCCGGGCCCAATGTGCGGCGCTGGGCCTCGATCCGCATTGCGCCTTCGTCGTAGGCTATGATTCCGGGCACGGGTCCAAGCCGAAGCCCGGCATGGTCACGGCCTTCGCCGATCATCTCGGCGTCCCGGCGCGCCGGATCACGATGGTGGGGGATTCCCCTTACGACCTCGTCGCGGCCCGAAGCGCCGGAGCGGTTTCAATCGCCGTGCTCAGCGGCCCCCTCGGCCCGGCGGCCCGCGACGAGATGGCGCCGCTGGCCGATCACATCCTCGACTCGATCGCCGACCTGCCGGCGCTGCTCGGCCTCTAACTCTCGTTGTCCGAAACTGGTTGGTCCCGGGCCAGATCGCGCCATCGCAGTACCAGGCGCTCGAAATCCGCGATGTCCTCGGCCGGCAACTGGCCGAGGGTCCGGTCGACATAGGCCTTCTGAGCCAAGATCCCGCGGGTCGCCAGGTCGGTTCCGCCCGGGGTGAGGTAAAGGGCGTGCGAGCGGCGGTCGCCCGGGATGGGGCGGCGTTCCACAAGGCCCGCCTCAACGAGGCGATCGATCAGCCCCGAGACGTTGCCCTTGGTGACGTAGAGCCGGGCGGCGAGGTCCTGCTGCGTCATGCCCTCGCGCTCGGTGAGGGTCGAGAGCGCATCGAATTGCGGGATGGACAGGCCGAGACCGCGGAGTTCCCCGGCCATCGCCGCGGTGACCCGGCGGTTCAGGCGGATGAAGCGGAACCAGACCCGCAGCGGATCGGCGGCCTCTGCGGGCGTCGGGGAAGGCGGGGCTGGCGACATCGTGGCGTGGCTATAGCAGACCGGCGCCGAGTCTCGGAAGCGGTGCGATGCACGGTGCGGGTGGCGCCGCCGGTCGCGGACCGGTAAAGCTCGCCCGACACCGCCCCGCGACCCTCCGGACAGCGAATCCCCTCACAGCATGCGTCGTCTGCCCTACGAGGATCCCGTTACCCGAGCCGGCCCGGCCGCGCGCACTGTCGCGATCCTCGCCGTACTGGTGACGGTGTTCGCCCTGCTCCTGGTGCGCGATCCCCGGGCCGAGGCGGGGCCGGCACTGGCAACCCTCGGCGCCGGACTGGTGCTGGCCCTAGTCGCCGTCGCCTTCGCGCTGATCGCCTTCGTACGGGTCTGGCGCGAGGGTGCGCGCGGTCTCGGTGCGGCGCTGGCGGGCGTGTTCCTGGCGAGCCTGGTTCTCGCCTACCCGTCCTTCGCGGCCCTGCGCGGATTGCGGCTCCCGGGAATCGCGGACGTGACCACCGATACCGAGAATCCGCCCGCCTTCTCGCGCTCCCGCGCCGCCTTCGCCGCACGCGACGGGCGCTACCCGCCCGATCCCGGACCTGCCGCCCGCGCCGCCCAGCGCGCGGCCTATCCGCAGATCGCCCCACTCACCCTCGACCTCGACGCGGACGAAGCCTTCGAGCTTGCCCGCAAGGCGGCGGTGAACCGGCGCTGGCAGATCGTCGAGGCGATCCGGCCCGGCGGTCGCATCGGCAATGGACGGATCGAGGCGGTGTCGCGCGGACCGATCCTCAATCTCGCCGACGACGTCACGGTCCGGGTCCACCCGCGCGCCGATGGCGCCCGCATCGACGTCCGCTCCGCCTCGCGTCTCGGAACCCGCGATCTCGGCAGCAACGCCGACCGCATCCGCGCCTATCTGGACGAGGTCGCCAACCTCGCCATCGCGGTGAAGTGACCGGCCTCAGACCGGCGCGTAACGGCTGGTGAGCAGAACGGGTCCGTCGCAGCGCGCGAGGTCGCGCTCGACCAGATCCTCGAGATGGGCGAAGACAGACAGGGCCGCCGCACCGCGCAGGGCTGGGTTCAGTCCCTGGTAGATCGCTCCCACGATGGCGCCGATATCTCGATCGCCGGCCTCCAGGCGGGCTCGGATCGCCGTCTCGCGCTGGCGCCGGTGCGTGGCGAGGCCGCGCACGAAGCGACGGGGATCGCGGACCGGGCCGCCATGGCCGGGCCAGTAGATCGTCTCGTCGCGGGTGCGCAACGCGTCGAGGGACTCCATGTAGGCCCGCATCGAGCCGTCGGGCGGCGCCACGATGCTGGTCGACCACGCCATGACGTGATCCCCGGAGAACAGGGCGGCCTCCTCCCGCAGGGCGAAGGCGAGATGGTTCATGGTGTGCCCGGGGGTTTCCAGGGTCTCCAGGGTCCAACCCGGCCCCGCAATGATCTCGCCAGCGCGCAGTTCGCGGTCGGGCCGGTGATCCCGGTCCGCGCTGGCATCGAGATGCGGAAACTCGCCCTCGGCCAGGGCCCGTGCCGCGCGATGCGGGCCGCACCCGACGATCGGCGCACCGGTTCGAGCCTGAAGGAGGCGGGCGCCGGGCGAATGATCGCGGTGGGTGTGGGTGACCAGGATGGCCGCGACCGGGGCTCCCGCACAGGCCTCGAGGAGCGCGGCGATGTGGTGCGCGTTCTCCGGTCCGGGATCGATGATCGCGACGCTCTCGGCACCCACGATGTAGCTGCAGGTACCGGTGGCGGTAAACGGGCCCCCGTTCGGCGCGATGCGCCGCCGGACCAGCGGCGACAGCCGCACCGTCTCTCCACTCGGCGGCTGAGCTTCGTCGAGAACGGGATCGGTCTGCGTCTCGCTCATGCCGGCTCCTCACCGCGTGGATATCGCCGCGGGCCTATGCCATCGCCGCACCCCGGACAATGCGCGGCATCCGGCAGGCCGCTCAGTACACGAAGGGCGACGCCATCACGATCCGTGTGGGTGGGCGCGCCGGGACGAAGCGCGGCTCGACCTCGATCGGCGGAGGTGCGGGCTCGAACCCCGAGGTGGCGGCCACGCGGACGCGACCCGAGCGATCGGCGGTGCGCAGGGCCTTGCGGAAGGCGCGGGCGTCGGCCTCCCGCCGGACCACATCGACCTTAGCGTCGATGTCCCGCCGCACGCGGCGGGACAGACCACTGGCCTCCCGAAAATCCACCATCGTGAAGCCGCCGGACCGCCGCCGCGCGACAACCTCGGCACTCGCCTCGGTGGCCACCACGTCGCCGGCACGCAGGGTCAGGTCCTGGAGGATCGGCAGGGGCGTGGCGACCCCCTGCTCGGGCTGGCAGGCGCAGTGCGCGACACGCTTCGTGCGATAGAGATTGGCCACCGCAAGGCTGCGATAAGGCTTTCCGTCGAGGCCGACCGCACGGTCGAGCTCGGTGTCCCGGCCTCCGAGGGTGAACAGCCGCGTGGCCGTGCTCGGACAGGCGGCTGCGCAGGCGGCCTCGTGGATCGGCAGGTCCGCACGGGAGGCGAGGCGGCCCAGCGGGAACAGATAGCCGTCGCAGGACCGAACGCAGACCGTGCGTGCTCCCAGCATCGCGTGAGCCAAAGCCCCAATCGCCCCAGCGTTCCCCTTGACCACCATGGCCGGTGCGTCGGCGCGACGCCTGAGAGTTCGCCGCACTGGCGACGCGTCGGCGACGGGTCGCCGTGTCTGGCGAATCGCCCTTGCTGCCGTCACCCGCCGGGCATCGGGAAGCGACGCGTAATGGGCCGGGCGGCGATTGACCCGTGCCATCGCGACCGGCGCCGGCGGTGAAGCGCGAAAGATCGTCTCCAGGAAGCCGAACAGGCCGCTGCGCTCGGAGGCCTGGACCAGAGTCGTCCCGGCGGTGACGCCGCCGAAACCGAGCAGCAGGCCGGCCAGGGCCGTCACCGTCATTTGCTGACGCGTGCCGGCTGGTGCGAGACGCTGCCAATTCATTCCTGCGGCCCCCTGGCCATGCCCGCCGACGATGGTGTCCCCGCGTCAAGCGGCGAAGATGGCGCCGGGGCGGTCCGGCCCCTCCAGCTACACAGCAGGACGCACCGGACGCAACGGCGGCAAACAACCGAGACGAAGGGATCGGAGCAAGGCACCGTTCCCCGGCATCCGATCAGGGAGAGACCGGGGGTCCCGGACCATTGGGCGGCCGCGGCCGATCTAGGGTCCGAGCGAAGCGGGCGCATGCGTCGGCGCAGCGTCCGGGACCTGCGGTTTGTTCGCGGCGCGGAATGTCGTCCGTAGGGTCGGGGCCGAACCGCAACCTCCCCAATTAGAATGAAACTCCGTTTGGATTCTTTGCGCTCCCACCCGCTTGACGGAAGAAAAGTGAAACGCAAAGGTTCTATAATCTGTGGTTGTATATTCGAAAAAAACGCTTGTTCTCGCCTCTGCTTCAAAGATGTTCCCTGCTCATTATGAGGCAAGACTTTCAGAAACTGCGCAGAAAAGCTCGCACCGGCTCAATGGGCACTTTCGGGCCTGCGGATGGATGACCTGAGATTTATTACCTCGACACCGGAAAAACAAATCTTCATGCATGATAACATCACAGATCAAGCCCATCGATTACATGTCACATTGAATTTATCTGAATTTTAAATCAAATTTAATAAATCTGTTGCATAAACGATCGGACACAAGAAACAAAAAGATAAACAAACCGAGCTTGGTTATTCGGGCTGGTTTGTTTCCTCGGGCTGGCAAGAGGCGAGCATCTTCGAGGCATACCAAGCGTCGGGAAGCCAACCGAACCCAGGCATTTCTACAAAGCACCGGACTAACGGCTCACGAAGGACGGACCCAATCCGGCCTGGTGACCAACAACTCGACTCGGTTCCTGATCCTCAGAGAAGATCACTTCGCTCGATTGATTTCCTCACCCCAACCGCAAGCGTTCCCTCCTATCGCCGCCGCGCTCACTGCGTGCCCGTTGGCTCCCCAAGCCGAGCGGGGTGCTGCCACGCCCAGGATCCCGTCCATGACTTTCTTCGGCAACAAGACATCGGCGAAGCTGCAGGCTCTGGACCGCTCTCAGGCCGTGATCGAATTCGCGCCCGATGGAACGATCATAAGCGCAAACACGAACTTTCTTGGAACGGTGGGGTATGATCTCGCGGAGGTCCAAGGCCAGCACCACCGGATGTTCGTGGACCCGGCGGAACGCGACAGCCCGGCTTACACGGCGTTCTGGGCCGCGCTGGCACGGGGAGAATATCAGCGCGGCGAGTACAAGCGCCTCGGCAAGAACGGCCGCGAGATCTGGCTGCAGGCGACCTACAATCCGATCCCCGGCCGCGACGGCCAAACCACGGGCATCGTCAAGTTCGCGACCGACGTCACGGCCGAGAAACTGCGCAGCGCTGACACCCGGGGTCAGGTCGAGGCGATCGGTCGTTCGCAGGGTGTCATCGAATTCGCCCTCGACGGAACCATCCTCACCGCCAACGCGAACTTTCTCGATGCGGTCGGCTACAGCTTGTCGGAGCTGAAGGGCCAGCACCACAGCCTCTTCGTCGATGCGGCCGAACGGGAAACGGCGCCCTACCGGGCGTTCTGGGCAGCGCTCGCGCGAGGCGAGTTCCAGTCGGGGGAGTTCCGCCGGATCGGCAAGGACGGCCGCGACATCTGGCTTCAAGCGACCTACAACCCGATCCTCGATCCAACCGGTCGGCCCCTCAAGGTGATCAAGTTCGCCACCGACATCACTGCCGAGAAGCTGCGCAACGCAGAACTGCAGGGTCAGGTCGAAGCCATCGGCCGTTCGCAGGGTGTGATCCATTTCGATCTCGACGGTCACGTACTCGATGCCAACGCGAACTTCCTGTCCGCCCTCGGCTATGGCCTCGATCAGATCCGCGGCCGGCACCACCGCACATTCGTCGATGCCGCCCATGCCGCTTCGCCCGAGTACCAAGCGTTCTGGGCGGCCCTGCGCCGGGGTGAATTCCAGGCCGGGGTGTACCAGCGCGTGGGCGCCGGCGGTCGCACGATCTGGATCCAGGCGTCCTACAACCCAATCTTCGACATGAGCGGCAAGCCGTTCAAGGTGGTCAAGTACGCCACCGACGTCTCGGCCCGGATGCGCTCGCAGATCGAGGCCGCCGAGGCCTCGACGCAGACCCTGACCAACGTCCAGGCCGTCGCCTCGGCCGCCGAGGAACTGAACGCCTCGATCTCCGAGATTGCCGGCAGCCTCGCCCGCTCCCGACAGGAAGTCGACGAGATGGATGTCCGGGCTCAGAGAGCCGATCGCTCGACGGGCGAACTCGCGAGTGCGGCCAGTTCGATGAACGGGATCGTGCAGCTGATTCAGGGCGTTGGCGGGCAGATCAATCTCCTGGCGCTCAACGCCACCATAGAGGCCGCACGCGCGGGCGAAGCCGGGCGCGGCTTCGCCGTCGTGGCCGGCGAGGTCAAGAACCTCTCGAACCAGGTCACGAGCGCCACCGCGCGCATCGCCGACGACATCAAGGCGATGCAGGCGATTTCCGGCGATGTGGTCACGTCCCTGACGGCGATCGGACAATCGATCGAGGCTGTGCGGGGCTTCGTGACCGGCGTGGCCTCGGCAGTGGAGGAACAGAGCGCCGTCACCCGAGAGATCTCGATGAGCATGCAGACCGCAGCACACGGCGTGGCCGATATCGACCGCAACCTGCAAGCCCTGGCATCCTGAAGGCACCGAGCGGAAGGCGTTGAGCGACAGGCACCCGGCGAGAGGCATCGAGCGGATTGCGCGCGGTCGCCTCCAGCCCCGGACATAGCCGTTGGATCGTAATATAGCCTATGCTATGAGGTCCCGGGCGGCGCTACGGGCCGATGGTTCTGCTGCCCGATGGTTCTCCCGCTGGAAACGCGCGCAAGCATGGCTCGAAACGAATCCGTCACGCTTCCGTCTCCCCCCCCCGACACGGATCGATCCTGGCGCTTCAGCGATCCATCGCACGCGCAGCCGAGCCTCGGACGCATGAATGGCAGCGTGCCGGTGCTGGCGACCGGCACCTGGCTGCGCCGCCTCCTCGCCTTCATCGGCCCGGGCTACATGGTCTCGGTCGGCTACATGGACCCGGGCAACTGGGCCACCGACATCGCGGGTGGCGCGCAGTTCGGCTATACGCTGCTCTCGGTCATCCTGCTCTCCAACCTCATGGCAATCGTGCTGCAGGCCCTGTCCGCCCGGCTCGGCATCGCCACGGGACGCGACCTCGCGCAGGCCTGCCGCGATCACTATCCCCGCCCGGTCAGCATCGTGCTGTGGCTCGCCTGCGAAGCGGCGATCATCGCCTGCGACCTCGCCGAAGTGATCGGAACGGCGATCGCCCTCAAGCTCCTGTTCGGCATCCCGCTGGTGCTCGGCGCGACGCTGACTGCCCTCGACGTCTTCCTGATCCTGCTCCTGATGCGGCGCGGGTTCCGCGCCCTGGAGGCGTTCGTGATCGCCCTGCTGGTGGTCATCTTCGTGAGCTTCGGCGTGCAGATTGCCCTCGCGGCCCCGCCGATCCAGGCCGTCCTCGAGGGCTTCCTGCCGTCACCCGAGATCGTCACCAATCCGGCCGCGCTCTACATCGCCATCGGGATCATCGGGGCCACGGTGATGCCCCACAATCTCTACCTGCACTCGTCGATCGTGCAGACGCGGGCCTATCCCCGGACCGAGGCCGGGCGGCGCGGCGCGATCCGCTTCGCGGTGACGGATTCCACCATCGCCCTGATGCTCGCGCTGTTCGTAAACGCCGCCATCCTGATCATGGCGGCCTCGGTGTTCCACGCCCAGGGACGGACCGACGTCCAGGAGATCGAACAGGCCTACGAGCTTCTGTCGCCGCTCCTCGGCGCAGGCATCGCCTCGACCTTGTTCGCCGTAGCGCTGCTGGCCTCCGGCCTCAACTCGACGGTCACCGCGACCCTGGCCGGTCAGATCGTCATGGAAGGCTTCCTCCGGCTGCGCATTCCGGACTGGGCGCGGCGGCTGATCACCCGCAGCATCGCCATCGTGCCGGTCGTGGTCGTGACCGCGCTCTATGGCGAACAGGGCACCGCGAAGCTGCTGGTCCTCAGCCAGGTGGTGCTGTCAATGCAGCTGCCATTCGCCGTCATCCCGCTGGTCGCCTTCGTCTCCGACAAAGCAAAGATGGGTCCCCACGTCATCCCCGCCTGGCTGAAGATCCTGTCCTGGATCATCGCGGCGATCATCGTCGTGCTGAACCTCAAGCTGCTGTTCGATACGATTGCGGGCGCTTGAACGACAAAAGGCCGGACGTCCTGTCCGGCCTCCCGAGTCACCCTGGTTGTCCCACAACCTGATCGGGACGCCGTACCGCCTCAGCGACGCCGATCGGTCCTGATCCGTACCGGCACGGGCTGCGGCGCGGGCATCGCGCCTTCCAGCACCGCATCGACGAGCGACCGGCCAGTTGCGGCAACAGATTTGATCAGACGTCGCGCGATGGAGGCGACAGTCGATTGTCTCATGACGGGCTCCTGACCGACGGGCAGAGGACGAACGTCGCAGTCCGGGCCGGGTTCCGGTTGCGATAGACGACACATAGCGACGTCAGTGTCTCCTGCTCAGGGGCTGAGGGCAATCCGCCGCATCGCGTGTGAGCGCAAAAAAGCACCGGCGCGAACGCCGGTGCCCAGAAGTCGCGCAGGTAGGGATCGAGCGTCGAGGCTCGGAGGCTACGGCTTCCCGCGCTTGGCCATGAGTTGCTCGATGAGGGAGCCGCCCTTCTCGATCGCCGCCAATTCCTCGGCGACCGCGTCGACGGTCTCGCGGATCTGCTCCGGCGTATGCTCGGACGTGATGAAGAAGCGCAGGCGCGAGGCGCGCTCCGGCACGGCCGGGTGGATGATCGGCTGTACGTTGATACCGCGCTTGAAGAGGCGATCCGACAGAGTCACCGACTTCAGGGAGTCGCCGACGATGACGGGGATGACCGCCAAGCCGAGGCTCGTCCCTGTGTCGAGACCATGCTTCTTGGCGCAGGACAGGAACAGGTGTCCGTTCTGGCGCAGCCGTTCCACGCGGTGTGGCTCGGCATGCATGATCTCAAGCGCCGTCTCCGCAGCGGCAGCCAGCGGAGGCGAGATGCCGACGCTGTAGATAAAGCCACCGGCCGTGCACTTGAGGTACTCGATCAGCGCGGCCGGTCCGGCGACGTAACCGCCGCAAGTCGACAGCGTCTTCGAGAGTGTGCCCATCCAGATGTCGACGCCGTGGGGATCAACGTCGCAATGCTCGGCTAGGCCGATCCCGGTCCGGCCGAGGACGCCGAGGCCGTGCGCATCGTCGACCATAAGCCAGGCGTCGTAGCGCTGCTTGAGGGCGATGAGGGCGGCGAGGTCCGGCGCGTCGCCGTCCATGCTGTAGAGGCCCTCGACCACGATCAGCGCGCGGCGATGCTCGTGGCGGGTTGCGCCGAGCAGGGTTTCCAGGGCGTCGAGGTCGTTGTGCGAGAACGAGCGGCGCTGGGCACCCGAGAGCTGCGCGCCGGTAACGATGCTGTTGTGGCTGAGGGAATCGTGGAAGATCACGTCGCCGGGCTCGAGCAGGGCACCGATCGTCGTGACGTTGGTGGCGTGTCCGCTCACCATCACGACGCAGGCCTCGGTATCGTAATGGTCAGCCAGGGCCTTCTCGAGGGAGAGGTGCCCCGGGCGCTCGCCGGCCACGATGCGGCTCGCCGAGGCCGAGGTCCCGTAGGTCTCGATGGCGCGGGCGGCCGCGGCATTGACGTCCGGATGCCCGTTGAGGCCGAGGTAATCGTAGGACGAGAAGTTGATGAACGACTTGCCGGCGATGCGCGTGGTGGCGCCGGCCTTGGTCTCGTGCACCCGGAAGAACGGGTTACCGAGGCCGATCAGGTCGGCGGCCGAACGCTGAAGCCGCAGTTCGCGATAACCCGGCAGCGTTTCGAAATTCTGCACCGAGGAATCGCCCGAGGGCCGCGGCGCCGGGCGCGCGGTGGCCGGACGGTTGGCGTTGCGCCCGAGGCGGTTCGTCACGAAGCCTGCCAGGGCCGCGCGTCCACCATCCGGTCTCGCGGGATTGCTCATGCGGAAACGCTCATGCGGGATGTCACGGCCAGATGGGTCACGGCAGGATCTCTTTGATCGCGAGGCTGTTTTCTTCGACCATCGCGTGGAAGGGCTCGAGGGTGCGGACGTCGACGCCCTCGCTGGCGTGGCGCTGAGCCAAGCTCATCACGGCCGCGGCCGCCTCGTCGACCGGGGCCGCGATCGATTGGATCAGGGTCTCGGTCAACTCGTTCACCGTCAGGCCCGAGGAGATGCCTGAGGGCGGCGCCTCCAGCGCGAAGCGTTCCTGCAGACTGGCGCCGAGTTCGACGCCCATCAGCGAGTCGAGGCCGATCTCGGAGAGATGGCGGACGCGGCTGATATCGTCCTTCGGCAGGCGCAGGATCCGGGCGATGTCCTCCACGATGGCATCGGCCACCGTCTTGCGCACCGCGTCGATATCCTGGGTCTTCAGCAGCATGCCGATGTTGATGGCCGCCACCGTTCCGGCTTCCATCTGCTGGTCGGACCCCAGTTCGATGTAGCTAGGGCTCTTCATCGTGGCGAGGCGTTCGCGCGCCTTCCCCCAATGCATCGACGCGATGGCGATCACGGCGTCGTCCGGGTTGGTGCCTTGGCCTTCGAGCGCGTCGGCCATGAGGTCGAGGCAGTGACGGGCATCCATCGGGGTCACGCCGACGCGACCCGCGAGGGTCTCCATCACGGCGCGGTTGCGGGCGAGAACGCCGACATCGCCGATGGCCCCCCAGGCGACGGCCAGGGCGGGCAGTCCGAGCTTGCGCCGGCGCCGGGCGAGACCTTCCATGAAGCCGTTCGCCGCCACGTAGGCGCCCTGCCCAGGATTGCCGATGAACGTGGTCGCCGAGGAGAACATCACGAAGTAGTCGAGCGTGCGCCCGCGCGTCGCCGCGTCGAGATGCTCGGCGCCGATGACCTTCGGGCGGATGACCGCATCGAGGGCGGCGGCATCGACATTCGCGATCAGGCCGTCCTGGAGCACCATCGCACCGTGGATCACGCCGGCGAGCGTCCGCCCGTCGCGCTCTACCTCGGCCAGCAGCCCATCCACCGCCTTGCGGTTGGTGATGTCGCAGGCCATGGCGGCGACGTTGACACCCCGCGCTCCGAGATCGGCCACAACCTGCTTCGCCTCGGAGCTTGCGGCCCCGTTGCGGCCGACGAGGACGATGTGTTTCGCCCCCCGATCGGCGAGCCAGCGCGCCGCCTCGATACCGAAGCCGCCAAGGCCGCCGGTGACCAGATGGACCCCATCGGTCGAGATCGTGAAGGCGGTCCTGTCCGCCTGCATCACACTGCCGAGCTTGGGCGGCGCGATGACGATCTTCCCCACATGTCCCGATTGCTGCATCAGCCGGAACGCGTCGGAGACCTCGTCCGCCGTGAAGGGCTGGAAGGGCAGGGGCTTCAGACCCCCTTCCTTGAACAGGGCCATCACCTCGCGGAAGAGCCGTGCACCATCCTCGCCCTGGTGCTGGAGCACCTGATCGAGGTCGACACCGAAATACGAGAGATTCCGGCGGAACGGACGCAGGCCGATATGGGTGTTGGCGACGTAGTCGCGCTTGCCCAACTCGATGAAGCGGCCGAACGGCTTCAGAACGTTGAGGCTACGCTCCATCGCCTCGCCGAACAGGCTGTTCAGCACCACGCCGACGCCGTCACCGGTGATGCGGCGAACGTCGTCAACGAAGGCGAGCGAGCGCGAGTCGAGCACGTGCTCGGCCCCGAGCGCCTTGACCAGGGCGCGCTTCTCGCGCGAGCCGGCGGTGGCGATGACCCGCGCCCCCTTGAGCTTGGCGATCTGGAGGGCGGCCAAGCCGACGCCGCCGGCGCCGCCATGCACCAGGACCCACTCGCCGCGACGCAGGCGGGCGCAGCTGACGAGGCCGTAATAGGCCGTCAGGAAGGCCACAGGAACGGTCGCGGCTGCCTGGGCATCGAGCCCGGGCGGGCTCGGCGCGACAACCAGTTCGGGCACGACGATATGAGTTGCGAAGCCCGATTGCGCGAAGGCGACGACCCGGTCGCCGACCTTGAATGCCTCGACGCCCTTACCGACGGCCAGCACCCGGCCGGCCACTTCGAGGCCGAGGCGCGGACCCGCGAAGCCGTCCTCGAGGATCTCCTCGGGCAGCATCGACAGGGCCCAGAGCACGTCGCGGAAGTTCAGGCCGGTGGCCTCGACCGCGATCTCGACCTCGCCGTGCCCTGGGGCGCGCCGCTCGGCCGGCCCCCAGGCCATCTCGTTGAGGCCGCCGGTGTTGCTCCGCTCGAGACGGGCCGCCGGTGCCGGCACCGCATCGGCGTTCGGACGGCGGGACAGCTGGCCCGGCGAGAACCGGATCACGCGGGTGCAGTCCGGATCCAGGATGATCTCAGTCTCGAGGGTGCCCGACAGGATGAGATCGCGCAGCCGCTCGGCGGCCGCCTTGGTCGACAGGGCTTCGGCGAGGTCGATCCGACGCACGTCGAGATTCGCCACCTCGTTGGCGAGCGTCCGGCTGAAGGCCCAGACACCGGCCTCCACCGATCCGGTCGGGTCTCCACTGTCGCGGGTCGCGCCGGGACAGACCACCCAGAGTCGGGTCTGACGGTTGCCGAGATGCTCGACGCAGCGCTTCAGGCTGAGACAGCGCTCACGCAGACGATCGGCCGCCGCGCCATCGTGATTGAAAGCGCCGGCAAGGAACACGACCGTATCGGGTGTCTCGCGCTCGAGTTCGAGCAGCGACTGCTCGGAGTCAAGAATGATCGAGACGTGGACGCCGCTCGCCACGAGGAGTGTCGCCAGCGAAGACGCCGTCTCCGCCGCGACGGCATCGTGCGAGCCGATCACGAAGGCGAAGGTCTGCCCCGGAGCCGGCCGTGCCCGTACGGGAGCCTCGGCGAAGAACAGAAGATCGTCGCCGTTGCCCGAGACGGCGCGATCGACCGCCACCCGCACCAGTCCGGTATCGCTCAGGGCGCGCTGCCAGCCGGTGATGTCGTCGAGGCGGCCCACCGGCATGTCGGCGGCGATGTCGAACCAGTCCGGCGTCAGTCCGAAGACCAAGTCGCGGAACAGGGAGGCACCGGGCTCGACGGCGACGAGGAAGCCACCGGTGGCCAGGGCATCGGCGATCTTGCCGAGAAGCGGGCGCTCGAACCGGTGCAGAACGTTGCTCGCCAGAATCGCATCGAAGCTCCCGGACGCCAGTTCCGCCGCATCCTCGATGACGGTGACCCCGCGCGGTAGGGCGAGACGAGCCCGCTCCGCCAAGCGCCGGTCGGCCTCGAACACGGTGAGTTGGGCCTCGACGGTTCCGGCGAAGGCAGCGGCCTGGGCCGAAAGCGGGCCGAAGCCGACCTGCAGGACCCGGAGCGCGCGGTCACGGGGCAGGGCCTCACGACCGGACTCGGCGAGGGTCGCGATGACATCGGCCGAAGCCCGAGCCGTCGCACTGCGCAGGATGAAAGCGTCGAGGGCATTCTGCGACAGGGTCGGCGCCTCGGCCAAGTCACCTGCGAGCAGACGGCCGACGACGGCCCCGATATCCGCGGTGAGCACGAGTTCGGCCGACAGCTCGGGATGATCCGCCGCGATCCAGCGCATGATTTCGTCGGGCGCCGGAAGGGTGACGTCCTTGCGCAGGATCCAGCGCTCGCCGTCGAGGGTGGCGAGATCGCTGCTCTCCAGGGCGAAGAGCGCGTTGAGGAGCCAGGGGCGCATCGCCTCCGGGACCCGATCGTCGATCGCCACGGTGCCGGAGCGCTGCAGGCCCTCGGCGAGGCGGTAGGCCATCGAGGTGGCCCATCCTTCGAGGAGGAGATGGCCGGGCGCCAAGGGAGCTTCCGCGGGAGCGACGGACGCCTTGAAAGCCGGACGCACCGCATCCGCGATGCGCTGCCCGCGCGTCATCGCAATCGCCGTCGGCTCGGTCGCCAATTCGGGCCGCTGTGCGATGGCGTAGGCCGCGAGATCGCTGCCGTTCTTGGCGCGCAGGGCCTGGAACCGCCCCTCGCGCAGGGTCGCGACGACAGCGCCGTCCGCATCCACGAGGGTGAAGTCGGCCAGGATGCTGCGCTCGTTGGCGCGCCGGGTCTTGATCATCGCTCGGGCAACGACGGCACCGGGCTTCACCAGGCGGATCTCGCCGAAGCGAACCGGGACATAGGCCTTGGTGGAGCCTTCGCCCATCAGGCCGGCAAACAACAGGATGAGGCCATGGAAGCAGGAATCGAGTCGCGCCGGCACCAGTCCGAAGCGAGGATCGGCGTCCGCCGGCACCAATTCCGAGACGATGGTGGTCTCGTCGAGGCGTGCGCTGATCGCGACCTGGCGGAAGCTCGGACCGAAGCCGAGGCCGGAGGCGGCCGCCAGTCGGTACAGGGCAGCCCCGTCGACCGCGTGTTCGGCCGGAACGTGGATATCCACCGGCGCGGGCGCCGGGAAGCTGCCGTCGATGATCTTGGCTGCGGCATGGATCTGCCACGCCGCCTGGGTCAGGCGCGGGCGGCTGAGGATCTGAATCGCATTGCCGGACCCGGCGACGCGGACCGCGACCTCGCGCAGGGATTCTTCGCCGAACACCATCGGCGACTGGATCTCGAACTCGGCGAGAACCACAGTGTCGCTCTTCATCACCTCACGGGCGACGCCGAGCGCCATCTCGATGAAGGCCGCACCAGGCAGGATCGCCTGCCCATCGATGCGGTGATCGTCGAGATCCGGCACCGTCGCGATGTCGACGTGACCGTGCCATTCCAGGCCGTCCGGTGCGACGCGGGAGCCGTAGAGCGGGTGATAGGGGCGGGGGGTGGCGGCGCCGACGCCTTCGGTGGTCTCGGCGAGGCGGAACGGGCGGCGCTGCCAGGGATAGAGCGGCAGAGGGACGTCGCCCTTCGGATTGTGGCCGAACACCGTATCCTCGTCGACGGCAGCCCCCTGGACGAGGGCGGCTGCCACGGTGCGGGCAATCGGATCGCCACCGGCCGGCTTGCGGTGCAGGACGCCGATGGTGGCGTTCTCGATACCCAACGGCTCGATCGCGTCACCGATATGCGACAGGAGGGTCGCGCGCGGGCCGACCTCGATGAAGACGCGGGCACCCTGGCGGGTCGCCTCCTGCACGGCCTCGCTGAAGCGGACCGGCTCGCGGATGTTGCGCCACCAGTAGCCGGCCCCGAACTGGTCGCCCGCCAGCACCTTACCGGTGACGGTGGAGACCATCGGAGTCGTCGCGGCCTGCGGCTTCAACCCGGCGAGGTCGCGCAGGAGCGGCTTCTCGGTCGGGTTCATTAGGCGACCGTGGAAGGGATATTCCAGGTCGAGCTTGCGCCCGCGCCGGCGCTTGCGCGACAGCGCCTTCATGGCGGCGTCGATATCCTCCACCGGCCCCGCCACCGTGATGGCCTTGGGGCTGTTGTAGGCGGCGATGTCGAGACTTGGATAATCCTTCAGGAACAGCTCGATCTCGTCGGCCGGCGCCAGCAGAACCGCCATGGTGCCGAAGCCGCGCGTCGTCTCCTGATGCTTGCTGCGATAGAAGATGACCTTCACGGCCTGTTCGAGACTGAGAATGCCGGCGGCCTCCGCGGCGGCGATTTCGCCGACGCTGTGGCCGAGGACGTAGCCCGGCTTCAGGCCACGCGCCCGCAGCGCCGTCGTGGACGCGCTCGAAATCGCGAAGATCAACGGCTGGGACACGCGGGTAAGGACGAGGCGCGCGTCGAGATCCTCGGCGAACAGTGCCTCCTTCAGCGACCAGTCGGACAGCTTGAAGAACAGACCATCGATCCGGTCGAAGGCGTCGCGGAACGCGCCGTTCTCCTCGTAGGCCTCGCGGCCCATGCCGGCCCACTGACTGCCGTTGCCGGAATACACGAAGGCGACCTCGGCCGCACGGTCCACCGCGGTGCCCAGAAGGGCGTCCGGCGCGTCTTCCGCCTCGCCGACGGCGCGCAGGATGGCGGGAAGGTCGGCATCGAGCGAGACTGCCAGGCGCGAGGACAAGCGCTCGCGGCGGTGAGCGGCGGCGGCGGCGATCCGGGCGACGTCGCCCTTGTCGGCGCCGTTGAAACGCTCGGCATAGTCGAGGGCGAGTTCATTGAGCGCGGCGCGGCTCTGGGCGGAGAGCAGCAGCACCTCGGGCATCCGCACCGTCTCGGGCGCACCCGCATCCGTACGGACGGGCGGAGCATCGGTGAGGACGACGTGCGCGTTCGTGCCGCCGAAGCCGAAGGAGTTCACCCCGGCGAAGCGGACCTTGCCATCGCGTGCCAGCGGCAGGGGCTTGTTCGTGACCGAGAGATTGAGATCCCGGAACGGAATCTCGGGGTTGAGCTCGGCGGCATGCAGCGAGGTCGGGAACAGATCATGCTCGAGAGCGAGGCTCGCTTTGAGCAGGCCGGCGAGACCCGAGACCGGCTCGGTGTGACCGATATTGCTCTTGATCGAGCCGATGGGCAGGGGCTCCCTGCGCGGCCGACCGAGCTTTCCACCGATGGCGCTGGCCTCGATCGGGTCGCCGACGGGCGTACCGGTGCCGTGCGCCTCGACGAAGACGACCGAGTCGAGATCGATCTCGGCCTCACGATAGACCTGCTCCAGCAGCGCGCCCTGCGCGTAGCCGGAGGGCAGCGAAATGCCGGTGGTGCGACCGTCCGAGTTGACGCCGCTGGCTGCGATCACGCCGCGCACCGTGCTGCCGTCGCGCAGGGCCGCCTTGGCGGATTTGAGCACGAGGACGACACCGCCTTCGGAGCGCACGTAGCCGTCGGCGCTCGACGAGAAGGCTTGGCACAGACCCGTCCGGGAGAGCATCTGCGCGTTGGAGAAGCAGATGAAATTGAACGGGCTCGCCAGCAGGTTGACGCCGGCGACGACGGCGGTGTCGATCCGGCCGCTGGCAAGGGCTGCGACCGCGGCATCGAGCGCCACGAGCGAGGACGAGCAGGCCGTATCGACCGTGAAGCTCGGACCCTTCAGGTCGTAGATGTAGGAGATGCGGTTGGAGAGGATCGAGAGCGTGTTGCCGGTGGCCGCATAGGCATCGCCCGAAGAGGTATCGAGGACGCGCAGGTTACCGTAATCCAGCGAGGAGGCGCCGACGAAGACGCCAATCGGGCTGCCGGCCACATCCGAGGGACGCAGGCCCGCATCCTCCAGGGCCTCCCAGGTCAGTTCCAGCAGCAGGCGCTGCTGCGGGTCCATCTGCTCCGCTTCGCGGGGCGAAATTCCGAACACGCCGGGATCGAACGACCAGATGTCGTCGAGGACGCCGGCCGACCACGTGTAGCTTTTGCCGCGCTCCTGCGCCCGCGGATGCCCGAACCGCTCGAGTGACCAGCGATCATCCGGAATGCGGCCGACCGCGCATCGCGCTTCGGTGAGGAGCTGCCAAAGACCTTCGACACTGGAGGCGCCGGGGAGCCGGCAGGCGCGGCCGACGATGGCGATGTCTGTTCGTTGTGTCACGTTCGGTTCGCACACGCTCTTGAACGGGGGGTAGGATCGACTGGTCGCACCGGGGCATCCAACCGATTCCTTAGTATGGCTCCAGGCTAGTGTCCAACCTGCGAGCCCCAAACCGACGGGATCAACGCTCGGTAACATCGACCCTGTTGCACGTATTCATCAATCAATCTGAGCAGTTGAATGCTTCAAAGGCCCCAAGGACCGTCAGCCGTCCACTCGCTCCACCGCGATCTATTTCCCACAATTACCACATTCCCGGTGGCCGGGCGAAGTTCACACCAAGTCTCGGCAAGAACGACTCACGGCAGCCTGGACACCTCACGTCCGTCGCTCCGGCGCCAGACCCTACCACCGGGAGCGGATCAGGCATGAACATTGAGTTTCGGTGTCGAAAGACGCGCCTCGCCACTCCGGCGTCGGCACAGCGGACGCCGCTGCGGCATGCGGCCATCGGGATTAAGCGGCTGAATACGGCGACTTTGCGGTGCGACGCGCTGTCGCCGCGTCGCAGCATCAGAGGCGGTAACGCGCCGCGTCCCGCGACAGATTGGGATTGTAATAGGGATCGGCCCGCAGCTCCGGTCCCCAGCGGTCCTGCATCACCCGGACCTCGCTCTCGAAGCGCGCTCGCTTCTCGGGCGTATCCTCGGGACCGCGGCTCTTCGATTCGTGGTGAATCAAACAGGCATGGGGCGTCCACACATTGCGATATCCCTGCCTCCGCAGGCGCAGGCAGAGATCGACGTCGTTGAACGCCACGGCGAGGCGTTCGGCGTCGAAGCCCCCGCTCGCGGCGAAGACCTCCGTCCGCACGAGCATGCAGGCACCGGTCACGGCCGAGACCTCCTGGGTCAAGACCATGCGGGCGAAGTAGCCGGGATCGCCGTCCGGCAGTCCGGGATGGCTGTGACCGGCGACGCCGCCGATCCCCAGCACGATCCCTCCATGCTGCAGCGTCCGATCGGGATAGAGCAGCTTGGCCCCGACGGCGCCGATATCGGGCGTGAGGGCGATCGACACCATCTCGCGGAGCCAGCCCGGCTCGATCACCTCGATATCGTTGTTGAGGAACAGCAGGAGGGCGCCGCGGGCGTCTGCCGCCCCTCGGTTGGACAGGGCGGAGAAATTGAACGGACCCGGCACCGGGAGCACGCGGACGCGGACATCCCCGGCATGGCGTGCGAACAGGGCGCGCGTCCGCGCATCCTGGCTGTCATTGTCCACGATGAGGATTTCGAGCGCCGAGTACGCGGTTCCGGACAGAAGCCCATCGAGGGCGACGGCCAGCAGATCCGCGCGGTCCCGGGTCGGAATGATCACGGAGACCAGGGGAGCGAGTTCCGGGACCGGACGGACCAGCCTGTTGAAGCCCAGAGGCCCGCGCGTCGCAGTCGCCCCCGTGGGCGCGACGACTTCCGCGAGGGCTCTCAGGCGCGCCACTTCCGTTCGCTCCGACGCCCGGTCCGAGAAGGTGCCCGAGCCACCGGCGGCACGCCAGTGATAGAGCACGCGCGGGATGTGCCGGATGCGTTCAGGTGCCAGCCGGGCGGTGACCCGCAGGAGGAGGTCGTGATCCTGGCTCCCTTCGAACCCGGGTCGCAGACCGCCCGCCGCCCGGATCGCGTCGGCCCGGATCACCGTGAGATGGTTGATGTAATTCTGGCCATAGAGGAGTTCGCGGTCGAACCCCGATTTGAAGTGAGGCTCGAACCGGCGCCCGCGTCCATCGATCTTGTCCTCGTCGCTGTAGATCAGCACGAGGTCCGGCGCAGCGCGGATCGTACCGGCGACGTGGTAGAGCGCCGCCTCGGCCAACACGTCGTCGTGATCGAGGAAAGCTACGAACTCTCCGCTCGCCTCCGCGAGGGCGTCGTTGGTCGCACGGGCGATATGCCCGTTCTCGGGCCGGCGGCGGACGCGAATACGCGGATCGTCCGCGGCATGGCGGGCGAGGAGGCGGGGAATTGCCGGATCGGTCGAGGCATCGTCGGTGATGCAGAGATCCCAATTCGGATAGAGCTGAGCCCGAACCGAGTGGATGGCGGCGTCCAGAATGCGCGGCGCGGGATCGTGGACCGGCATCACCACCGAAATCCGCGGCGGGTCGACCCAGGCTGCGATCTCGTCACGGATGCGGCTGCGGTCGGCATCCGTCAGGGTGTCGAAACGGGCGACCCAGGTCTCATAGCCGGTCTCGCATCGGTCGTTCAGGGCGCGCAGAAGCAGGGCGCGGCCGCGGACCTTGAGGCCGAGGGCGCGCCAGTACGCGGCGCGGGCCGCCAGAGCCGGGTTCCGGCGCAAGCCAAGGGCGATCAGGGCGAGCGGGCTCCTGCGCCGGATGATCAATCCGTCGAGCCGAAACGGCGTCTCGCGTGACAGGGGTGACAGCCGCAGAGCGCTCAGACCGTCGGGCAGACGCCCGGTCCAGGAGAAGCGGTCGCCGCCCTCGGCGTCCTCGGACAGAGCCACGAGGCCGGTCTGTCCGTCGGGACCAACGAACCGCGCACTGAGAACCAGACGGCAGACACCAGCGCTGCCCACATCCCGGAAACGGATCGTCGCCCAGCCCCCCCCGAGATCGGCCGTCCCCAAATCAAGGTCGAAGGCAGGTCCGTCCGGCACGAGGTCACGCATGACCGGGGGCCTGAGGGCGCATATGAGCCAGCCCGTGCCAGGCCGGGGGAGGGCGGCTGCAGGTGGCATCGCGCCCATGGTCAGCGATCCCATCCCCGGCTCACCGCATCCCGCACCGCGTCCGTCATGGCGATGTCGAACACCAACATCTCCTGGGCGAACTTCAGGTGACGCAGGCGCTCGGCGAGGGCCAGCGTCTCGGTCGGGATCGGCGCGGGCATGGGGATCGGGGCATCGACCCCGAGGCGATCGAACAGCGTGGCGGCGAAGGCCTCGAAATAATCGCGATGTCCGACGATGCCGATGCGGGCGAGAATCTCGATCGCCACGATCGAATTGCCCGGCAGCAGGCGGTCATCCGGCAGCTTGGTGCCGAATTGCCGGGTGAGGGGATTGTAGAGCAGCCGGTAGGCGCCTTCGGGAAGCATCCGGAAGAAGCGCTTGAGGCTCTTGCCATCCGCGAAATCGTAATCGGCGGTGAAGGCGGCAGCCTCGGCCATGATCCCCAAGCGCCAGGCCTGCGCCGGATCCGCGCCGATCGCAGTCCGCGCCTTCAACCAGCGCAAACGGCTCGCCATCTCGATGAAGGGATCGTGGACCAGGGCGGTGGTGAGGAAGTTCTCGCCGCTGAAAAAGCCCTCGTAGCGCGGCACGACGATCGCGCCCGACAGGAATGACGAGGTCAGCCAGGGGCTCTCGAACAGCACCCGCAAGACCTCGTCCGAGAGCTTGCCGATGCCGAAGTAGCTCTGCTGGAACCGTTCGAACAAAATCGACTGGAGGGCGCTGTCGCTGTTGATGCTGGTATCGACGAGGAGCACCTTGCCGCGGATGACGTCCGGGCGCGGCGCGCGTCGATAAACGAGCACGTTGGTGTCGGCATCGTAGATCTCCACGCGCTGCGCCGCGCTGATCCCCGGAACCTCGGCCTCGGTGGCCTCGAAGATGCAGCGGCCGGTGGCGTGCCAGCCCTGTGCGCGGATCGATTCATCCGTGATCGTGGCCTCGAGGTCGGTGACCCGACGGCCGTCGACGACCACACGGACGCGGCTGATCGCCATGGGGTTGTCAGGCACGACCCAGCCCCGGACGAGGTGCCCCAGATCATAATCGACGTAGAACCGCATTCCCCAACCGTTATCCCGAAGCTTGACCTAGCGCGGAACTCTCCCTGACCCGGAAGTAGAATCGCACGATGCGACCCCGATCTCCGAGGCGACGTCCCCGTCGCTCCCCGGGTAGGCGCGCCGGCTTACCGCATTTTTGATGCCGGTGCAGCGCCCTCGGCTGAACACGGCCCAACTCTCCGAATCCCCCGCGAGATTCCACTCCGCAGGGGCCTTGCGCCCCCCGAAACCCCACGCTATAGCCCCCTCCATCGGCGCCGGACGGCACCGGTGAGGGCGCGTAGCTCAGCGGGAGAGCACTACCTTGACATGGTAGGGGTCACAGGTTCGATCCCTGTCGCGCCCACCATCTATCTCCTTCATGTCACAGGTTTTTGCCTGCCGGGAGATAAACCTGCGATAAGTGAGCGTAGGTTCTGCGAACCCGATTGAGGTTCGGTATCAGCCATATCTAGGTTCGTAAGCACGCCCGAACCCCTTCGTCTCCCGTCGCCCTGGCAACTCGTCAAATTCGCCGAAGCATCGGGGGTTGAAGACGCACGCGGGATCGCCGTGAGCATGGCGCGGTTGGCCCGAATGCTTGAGGCTGGCGAGAACACGCCCCGTGTGTAATCCGCCCGATCGCTCAGCGCCTGTTATCTAGACGTATTCGCCACGCGGATGAACGCCGGAATGGACGGACGGTTCTGCGGGTGGAGCCGCCACTCGTCGCCCGCCATCGTGAACCCGCATCGTGACCAAAAATCTCGGCACAGCAGGTTTGATGGCGTCTCCTTGAACGTGGCCGTTACCACCTCGTCGCCGGGGATAGCGGCCAGGATCGTAGCGAGGGCAGCCATCTCGACGTCGAGTCCGTTCACTCGGCAGCTCATCACGAACTGGTCGATGTTCCGCCTCGATCGCAAGCATACCCCCACCAAGCCATAGCTGGTCAGACGATCGCGAACCTCGAAGGCCTCCAAGGTCATGCCGGCGTCCATCGCCGCCTTGATCGCATCGGCCGACCACCGCCGCCCCGTCGTGTTGAACTGGTTGGTTTTATTGATAAGTTCGAAAGCCCTCGCGAACCGAGCCGAACCATAGGACACCGGGAAGACCGAAACCTCAATCTCCAGCGTAGCGAGGAACACGGATCGGGGCAGCGTCGCCCGGGCTTCCTCGCGCACGACCTGGGATTGGATCATCTGCGTTCGACGGCCCGACTCGTCGGTGATGCTGGCGACCTGGGTTTCCGGTGCCCACGCGAGTGTCCGCCGGAGATAGAACGGATAGCGGCCCAGGACCCGTATGCCAGGATAGGCGTGGGCCATCTCGGCGCGCTCGACCGGGTTGTCGTCGACGTAGACCACGGAATGGGGAAGCACGTTCACTGCGCGTAGGATCGCAGCCATGTTCTCGGATTTGGGAGTCCAATTGATCCGTACGACGGCAAAATCGTCGAGCGACATGTGCGATCCGAAGATGCGCGGCCAGATCGAGCGGATGCGGGCCTCGTCGTTCTTGCTGATGATGCCGAGCATCACGCCGCGCTTTTTCAGGTGCATCAGCGTCTCGATGATGCCGAGGGGCCACCCTTCGATCATCTCGGGGCCAATCACCGCGTCGTCGCCGCTCACACCGCGCCAGAGCGTATCGTCAAGGTCGACGACCACCAGCTTGACGGCATCGGCCGCCCGGAGGGTCCGGTAGGACGCAGCAATTTCCTGCCAGAGCGCGCTCATAAATTTCGGAAGGTCGGTGTGATAGTGCTCATAGACGTGAGCCATCGGCTCGATGCGGACATCCTGATCCGAACCCATCGGCATGAGCGAGCTGTGGGTGAACCAAAAGACCCCGTCATCCTGCGCATATCGGCGCCCCAACGAAGCCGAGACCTTGTCGACGTCGAGCAGGTAGACGTTGGCGTATTGCTGAATCGTCCGGCCTATATGCCGGTTCAACTCCTCGACGAAATACATCGTGTTGCGCAGATCGTACCTGGGCAGAAGGCGTCCCGTCAGGTCAGATTGCGGCACCATAAGATTGCAGACGAGGGTCGGGATGCCGTGGGCCAACGTCCATTTGAGATTTTCGGCAACGTAGTCGTCGATCATCCGACACGCGTGCTCGAACACGCGGTGGTGGCCCGCCTCGTCGTCGTAGTCGAGCGACCAAATTGCATTCGCGGGAAGAAGGCCGCGGAACGGGATCTGCAGAACGATCAAGTCGTAGTCAGGTGCCGGATGCGGCATTGCGTCGGGGAGCTTGGCGTGAAAGTTCGCGAGCCAGAAATCGCGCGTTCCATCCAGCGCATCGGACGCGTGTCCGGCGATCGGCTCAAGAAAGCATGACCCAATCAGCAGGATTCTGTTGGCACTCACTCTGGTGACGGCGAGGTCACCGGGCGTCAGGTAATGCTCTCCCCCGTGGGCGTCGCGCATCGCCCGAAATTGAGCCGCGGCCCTGTCCGAGTCGGCACCGTTCGGTTTTCGCCCCTCGTCTTTTCCGAACAAAACGTAGTGCTGATAGGCGCCGGCCAAGTGTCCCGCCGCGATAGCAGTGGCGACGTCCGGATATTCGTTCGCGTACCAATCCGCGTCGAAATCAGCGGGAGGGGTCGACTTCCTACGCATGGATCATTCCGAATCGTTCAGGCGAAGAGACAACCATTCCGCTCGTCTTAAGGCGTGCGCGCAGCATGCGATATTGCCTGGACGCAACAGGCCGTCTGAGCAGACGTGGCGCCTGCCAAAAGCCTTCCCGTGCGGGCGGCTCTCCAGGACTGCGTCAAGCACCTTCTTACAGGTCGCCCGTACCTCGTTCTGGATCAACGAAATCAGCCCGCAGAGCCGGCCCTCAAGCCGGGGGATGGCGTCTCCGATCAAGGATGGGCAAGCGACCTCAACCTTAAAGGCGTTGCGCTCCTGGCCCTGCCGCTCCAGGCCGAGTTTCACGTTCACTAAGGCCGGGTTGCAGCGGCGAGATCGCGGCTCTGGTCCCCGACGTGAACCGAGACATGAAGCAGCCCAACCCTTGAGACGCGCGACAACAGCTGCCGCAACCCAACGAACGCCGGTCAGGTCATCGTGGCACCGGAAAGGAGTGAAATGTTCATCATGAATCGCTTCCGGGAATGAAGGCCTGCGAGTGTTTGGTCGCGCGGAAGAGAATCAGCGCGACCGGTCGCGGTGTACGCTGGCGATTCAGACACGCTCCGAGTGCCCCAGGAGGATTTTGCCCGGTCGAGGCCCCCGGCCTCCGTGATAAACCGAACCAAGGAGTCACCGGACAGCGCCCCGTCAGGAATTTCGGGGGGGCCGTTGCGAGCACTCGGCCACGCAGTCGGGGACGGATGCCAACGTCACGCGCACGCTCGGCCTAGTGGCGCTGGAGTGCTCGCAGCCGGCGAGCATTCTCACCCGAAATGCAGCGATGATCCTGCTCCGGGTCCCGAGCCAAGTTTAGGCCCATGTCATCGAGAAGGTTCCGCAGCTTCAGGTTGTTTGCGTCTACGGCGGTGAGGTCTCGAATGGCCTGGCCGACGACGCACTCGGTGATGCTCTTCGCGATCCGGGTGCGGTCCGACGAAGCACAACCGCATACGGAGCCGGGTCCTAAGGGAATTCCAGCGGAAGGCATCGGGCAAGCATCAGTTCGGCCCGCTAAGCGGCGGACCGCCGTTGCGGTGTAGAATTCGGCAGCAAGGATCGGGATGCGGTCCGGGTCGGATCGGGGCTAAGGTCCGAGCGTCGGGGGACGCCGCTTCGGGTCACTCGCGGAGAACGGAGCACGCATCGTCATGCAGCGGGTCAAAGCGGAGCCCACGCCGACGCTTCCCGAGGTCGAGGATGCGGCACGCTGGACGGCTCTGGCGACCCGCGATGCCCGGGCCGATGGCCGTTTCGTGTATGCGGTCCGCACCACCGGCGTGTATTGCCGCCCGAGCTGTGCCGCACGCCCAGCGAAACCCGGCAACGTCAGCTTTCACGCGACCTGCGCCGAGGCCGAAGCGGCGGGGTTCCGCCCCTGCCGGCGCTGTCGGCCCAATGAGGCGGCCTTGGCCGACCGGCAGATCGAGGCCGTCATCCGGGTCTGTCGGATGATCGAAGCGTCGGACGGCATCCCCTCCCTCGATGTGCTGGCGAAGGCGGCCGGAATGAGCGCATTTCATTTTCACCGGGTGTTTCGCGCCAGCACCGGGATCACCCCGAAGGCGTACGCGGACGCGAAGCGCGTGGAGCGCTTGGCGCGAAGCCTGCCGCAGGCCGGTTCGGTCACCGAAGCCGTGTTCGAAGCTGGGTACAATGCGGCGAGCCGCTTCTATGCGCAGGACACGCAGCGGCTCGGCATGAGCCCGTCGACCTACCGGAAGGGTGGGACCGGCATCGCGATCCGGTTCGCGGTGGGGCAATGTTCGCTCGGGGCGATTCTGGTCGCGGCCACGGCCCGGGGAGTCTGCGCGATCCTCCTCGGGGACGATCCCGAAGCCCTGATGCGCGACCTGGAGGACCGGTTTCCCAAGGCCACGCTCTCGGCCGGCGACCCCGAGTTCGACGGTTGGGTGGCGCAGGTCGTTGGCTTCGTCGAGGCGCCCGGCCTCGGGCTGGAGTTGCCCCTCGATATCGGCGGCACCGCCTTTCAGCAACGGGTCTGGCAAGCCCTACGGGCGGTGCCGGTCGGTACCACGACAACCTATGCGGAGGTCGCCCGGGCCATTGGATCGCCCAAGGCCACACGTGCGGTGGCACTGGCCTGCGGGTCCAACCGGCTGGCGGTTGCCATCCCGTGCCATCGCGTGGTGCGGTCGGATGGGTCGCTCTCCGGCTATCGCTGGGGCGTTGGCCGCAAACGCGATCTCCTGGACCGTGAGAGGAGCGCATGCGTGGGCGATCCCGGCGATTGTGACGACGCCGCGTCCTGAAGAGGCCACGGCCATCCATCTGCCGGCGTGATGCATGCGCCACACTCCGCTGCATGCGCTGTCGCCACAACCGAATCAGGGGTTACAACACACCTCCATACTTTAGGATGTGCCTGCCGGCCGAACACCCGTTCGAATCCTGGCCGCGACAGCCCGCGTTTCCCCGCCGACCCACACGGCGCGGCGTCACCCGCGGGCCCTTGGTGGTCGAGACACAACATGGCCGCTCTCTCCCCTGACTGCCGGTGCCCGGCGATGCCGCCCGGTGCCATCGGGGGAGCCGCATGGCTCGCGGTGCTGACAGCGGTGCCGACCCTGATCTTGCAACCGGTCGTCGTCCTGGCCGAAGCGGCGGCCGACGGTATCGTCCTGGAGGAACTCGCGGTCGCGGGTGAGTCCCGTAACGCCGTGCCGTTCGCCGGGTCGGCTCCGCCCGGGTCAGCGCCGGGCGTGATCGAGCAGCCGGCGGGAGCGGCCGCGAACCGCATCGCGGGGCCCGGCACCATCGTCGAACGTGCGGCGACCAGCATTGGATCGGTGCTCCTCGACAGCCCGGGCGTCAGCGTGCGCCAGGGCAATGGCGGCCGCGACGTCGTCATCTCCATCCGCGGCAACAATGCCCGGTCCACCGGCGTCATCCGCAACATGGTCGTGCTGGAGGACGGATTCGTTCTGACCCAGCCGGACGGCGCCTCGCGCTTCGACCTCGTGGACCCGCGTGCCTACGGACGCATCGACGTGTTCCGGGGGCCGCAATCGGCCCTGTTCGGCAACTACGCCACCGGCGGCGCCCTGGCCTTCCGCACCCGGACCGGGCGGGAGATCGACGGTTATGAGATCGGCACCGATGCGGGCAGCTTCGGCTCCCTGAGCAACGCCTTCACCGCCGGCGGCGTCAGCGGGCCCATCGAGATCAGCCTGTTCGCCAGCAATGTGCGAGCGGATGGCTATCAGGACCACAGCGCCTACGACACGCAGACCATCAATGTGCTGGCGAGCTACACCCCAACGCCGGACAACCGCTTCACGCTGAAGGTGATCAACAATCAGCTCAGAACGGAGCTGCCCGCCCGCTCCTCCCTCGACCAGTACCGGCTCAACCCCTATCAACGCGGCTGCGCCGTCGCTGCGACGGCGGCGCCGGGCTGCACGCTCACGAACCTGCTGCGCAACGGGGCCTTCGGCGCCACCGTGCCGGTCACCGCCCCCGAGGGCGCGTTCGGGCGCGACGATCGACGCACGGTCGTGGCTCTGCGCTGGGAGCACGATTTCGAGGGTCAAACCACCTGGCGGACTCAGCTTGGCTTCGACGAGCGCAACTTCGATCAGCCGTTCTACACCTCGGCCTTTCGCGGGTCCTATCCGTCCCTGACCGTCCTCACCGATCTGACGAGCCGTTACGATCTGATGGGTCGACCGGCAATCGGATACATCGCCTTCAACACTGATATTCTTGTCAACCATCTCACCACCTTCAACCGCACTCTGGGGCAGGGTCCCGCCCTGGGAGCGCAGATCGGCGATCTCCGCGGCGACCAGAGCAATCTCGGCGGCCGCGCCCGCACGGAGGTGGCCCTGTCCGAGTCCTGGATCGGCATTCTCGGGTTCAGCGCGACGAACACCACCATTACCGGGCGGAACGTCGCCTACGGTTACGGTGCGACCGGCCGCACGGCGGCGGTGATCGACGCCTCGCGGAGTTTCCTCAACGTCGCACCGGAGCTTGCTCTGGTTTTCCGAGCGGGGGAGCCCTGGAGTATCCGCGCCCGGGTCGCTTCGGGCTACGCGACGCCGACGGGCAGCAATCTCTTCGTCACGAGCGCCGGCCTCCCTGGCAACAACACCCAACTCCAGGCACAGGAGAACCTCGGCTTCGATCTCGGGGCCGACTGGACGCCGGCGGCATCCCTGCGCGTCAGCCTCACGGGCTTCTACGAGTTCTTTCGCAACGAACTCCTGTCGCAAGCTCCGGGCGGCGGACGGTTGAGCTCCTTCGTCAACGCACCGGCCTCCGAACATCGCGGGCTCGAACTCGGCGGCGAATGGGCCTTCGCCCCCGGTTGGCGCGGAACGCTGGCCTATACCTTCGACAACCAGATCTACACGCGCTTCTCCGAGTCGGTGAGCACGGGAGCGTTCGCGGCCCGCCTCAATCGGGCCGGAAAGTTCATTCCCGGAGTTCCGCAGCACCAAGTCCTGGCCCGGGTGGGGTACGAGCAGGTCGGCGGCCTCTTCAACGGGGTCGGGGCCTTTCTCGAAACCGTGGTGCAGGACGGCGTCTTCATCGACAATGGAAACCAACTCAGGGTGCCGGGCTACGCCCTCCTCAACGCCAATCTTCACTACGCGACGGACTTGGCGGGCGGCTACGCCAAGCGCCTCAGCCTCTATCTTGAGGTTCGCAATCTGCTCGACAGAACCTATGTCGCGTCGGCCCAGAACCTTGCCAGCTCGCTCAATCGCGTCACAGGTTTGGAGAGCGGCGCGGATGTTCTCTCGGCCACCACGGGCTCGATCTTCGCCGGAGCGCCGCGCAACGTCGTCGGCGGGATGAAACGGTCGTTCTGACGGTCCGGATCTGTGGGCCCCAGCATCGACAGAAATGCTTATTATTGAGGCACTTGCTGCGCCTAAATGGCCGGATTGCGCTTGGGCTCCGAAATTTTGAGCCGGATCGGAGCCATACAAGCGCCGTACCGACGGGGTTGCCTCCTACCTGAGCAACCTATCGCGACGTCTGAATGAGCAAGTGCCGAAGACGGCGTCACGGTCGATCGTCCTCACGACTCCGCGGACGTCAGACGGGTTGGCCGGCGGTTTGCATTCACGGCTTCGTCAGCCGCTGGCTCCCCCAGGAAACCTCCCGTCGCATGTTTGCTCCAGTCTCTCGTTGGTCGAAGTCCCGCCTCCTCGCAGCGGCCCTGCTGTCCGGCGCGATGATGCCTGCCGCTCTGGCCCAGGGCGTCCTCAAGATCGGCATGACCGCCTCAGATATCCCGTTGACGACCGGTCAGGCCGACAATGGCGGCGAGGGCATGCGGTTCATGGGCTACACCGTCTATGACGGGCTGATCAATTGGGACCTCTCCTCCGCAACGAAGCCGTCGGTGCTGGTGCCGGGCCTCGCCACCAGCTGGACCGTCGATCCCGCCGACAACACCAAGTGGACGTTCAAGCTGCGCGAGGGCGTGACCTTTCATGACGGCTCGCCCTTCACGGCGGAGTCGGTGGTCTGGAACCTCGACAAGCTCTTGAAGACCGACGCGCCGCAATTCGATCCGCGCCAGTCGGCCCAGGGACGCTCGCGCATCCCGGCCGTCGCCAGCTACCGCGCCATCGATCCGACCACCCTCGAGGTCATCACCAAGAACCCGGACGCGACGCTGCCCTACCAGATCGCCTGGATCATGATCTCGTCGCCGGCCCAATGGGACAAGCTCGGCAAGAGCTGGGACGCGTTCGCCAAGACCCCCTCGGGTACGGGTCCGTGGAAGCTGACCCTATTCGCCCCACGCGAACGCGCCGAAATGGCGCCGAACAAGGAGTACTGGGACAAGGCACGGGTGCCGAAGCTCGATAAGCTGGTGCTGGTGCCGCTGCCCGAGGCCAATGCCCGCGTCGCCGCCCTCCGGTCCGGTCAGGTCGACTGGATCGAGGCGCCCCCGCCGGACGCCGTCGCCTCGCTCAAAGCTGCCGGTTTCGGCATCGTGACCAACGCCTACCCGCACAACTGGACCTGGCACCTCTCACGCGTCGAGGGCTCGCCCTGGAACGACATCCGCGTCCGCAAGGCGGCCAACCTCGCCATCGACCGGGAAGGCATGAAGGAGTTGCTCAACGGTCTGATGATCCCGGCGCAAGGCTTTATGCCGCCGGGCTCGGCCTGGTTCGGCAAGCCCACCTTCAAGCCGACCTACGATCCGGAGGCCGCCAAGAAGCTGCTGGCCGAGGCCGGCTACGGCCCCAACAAACCCATCGTCACCAAGATCCTGATCGCGCCCTCGGGCTCTGGCCAGATGCAGCCTCTGCCGATGAACGAATTCATCCAGCAGAACCTCGCGGATGTCGGCATCAAGGTCGAATTCGAAGTGGTCGAGTGGAACACGCTGATTAACCTGTGGCGCGCCGGCGCTAAGTCCGACATGTCGCGCAAGGCGACGGGCATCAACTTCTCCTACTTCATCCAGGACCCCTTCACCGGTTTCATCCGGCATCTGCAATGTAACCTGGCGGCGCCAAACGGTACCAACTGGGGCTATTACTGCGACCCTGAGATGGACAAGCTGTTCGATCAGGTCCGCACCACCTTCGATCCGGCCGAGCAGACCAAGGTCCTGGAGAAGGTCCACGAGAAGTACGTCAACGAAGCTCTGTTCCTGATGGTGGCCCACGACACCAACCCGCGCGCCATGAGTCCCAAGGTGAAGGGCTTCGTGCAGGCGCAGAACTGGTTCCAGGACTTCTCGCCGATCTCAATGGGCAAGTGATGCGACGGATCATGGGCTGAACACGCCTCCCTCCCCCTTGTGGGGAGGGCTTGAGGGTGGGGGTGGTTGGGTGACCCTCACGGTGCGGAGGCCGGCGGAGCCACCTCCACCTCCAACTCCTCCCTACAGGGGGAGGAGGGCCGCGTAACCCGAGAGGAAATTCGGATGCGCTCATGCTGAAATTCATTGTCCAGCGCCTGCTCACCGTCACGCCCGTGGCGCTCGGCGTGAGCGTCGTCTGCTTCATGCTGGTTCACCTCGCCCCCGGCGACCCCTTGAGCGCCGTGCTCCCGGTGGACGCCACGCAGGAGACCATCGACGCCATGCGGGCGGCCTACGGCTACGACAAGCCGCTGCCGGTGCAGTACGTGATCTGGCTCTGGCACGTGCTCCAGGGCGACCTCGGCACCTCCATCGCCACCGGCCGTCCCGTGGTGCAGGAAGTCGGCCGGGCAGTGGTCAACAGCCTGATTCTGGCCTCCGTAGCGACGCTGATCGGCTTCACCTTCGGCTGCCTGTTCGGCTTCGTCGCCGGCTATTTCCGCAATTCGATCCTGGACCGGCTCGCCTCGGCGGTCTCGGTCTTCGGGGTGAGCGTGCCGCATTACTGGCTCGGCATGGTGCTGGTGATCGTGTTCTCGGCCCAGCTCGGATGGCTGCCGCCGACCGGCGCCGGCCCGGATGGCTCGGGTAACTGGCGACCCGATTTCGACCATCTGCGCTACATCATCCTGCCGGCCCTCACGATGTCAGTGATCCCCATGGGTGTCATCGCCCGCACGATCCGCGCCCTAGTCGGCGACATCCTCGCCCAGGACTTCGTCGGCGCGCTCCGGGCCAAGGGCATGAGCGAGTTCGGCGTGTTCAAGCACGTGGTGAAGAACGCCGCGCCGACGGCACTCGCCATCATGGGCTTGCAGCTCGGCTACCTCCTCGGCGGCTCGATCCTGATCGAGACCGTGTTCGCCTGGCCCGGCACCGGCTTCCTCCTGAATGCCGCGATCTTCCAGCGCGACCTGCCGTTGCTTCAGGGCTCGATCCTCGTCCTGGCGATGTTCTTCGTCGCCCTCAACCTCATCGTCGACGTCGTGCAGACGGCGCTCGACCCGCGCATCGAGAGGGGCTGATGGCACTCGCGACACAGGCCGCAGCGCCGGTCCTCGACATTGCCGGCGGAGCCGCCCCGGCACCGGCCGCGGCGGACGCCTTCGTGCCGTCGCGGGGGTTCTGGGGACAGGTCGGCCACAAGCTCCTGCGCGATCCCGTGGCGATGGTGGCCGCCTGCATCATCCTGGCGATCATCGCCATCGCGGTGCTCTCGCCCTGGATCACCCCGATGGACCCGTATCGCGGGTCGATGCTGCGGCGCCTGAAGCCGATCGGCGATGCGACCTACATCCTCGGCTCCGACGAACTCGGCCGCGACATGCTGAGCCGCCTGATGCTGGGCGGCCGCCTGTCGCTGTTCATCGGTGTGACGCCGGTCATCCTGGCGTTCATCATCGGGTCCGCCATCGGGATCCTGGCTGGCTATGTCGGAGGCTGGGTCAACACCGTCCTGATGCGCACGGTGGACGTGTTCTTCGCATTTCCCTCCGTGCTGCTCGCCATCGCGCTGTCGGGGGCGCTGGGGGCCGGCATCTTCAACTCGATCGTGTCGCTGACCTGCGTGTTCGTCCCCCAGATCGCCCGGGTGGCCGAGAGCGTGACGACTCAGATCCGCGCCCGGGACTACGTCGACGCGGCCCGGCTGTCGGGCGCCTCGACCCTGACGATCCTGCGCGTGCAGGTCCTCGGCAACGTGCTCGGGCCGATCTTCGTCTACGCCACCAGCTTGATCAGCGTATCGATGATCCTGGCCTCGGGCCTGTCCTTCCTGGGCCTCGGGGTGAAGCCGCCAGAACCCGAATGGGGCCTGATGCTCAACACCCTGCGCACGGCGATCTACGTGAATCCGATGGTCGCGGCCCTGCCGGGACTGGCCATCTTCATCGTCTCGATCTCGTTCAACCTGTTCTCCGACGGATTGCGGTCCGCCATGGAGGTGAAGGCATGAGCATGCCCATCGGCAGCCCCACCGTTCCGCTCGCCCGCGACCGGGGGGGGCCGGCTCAGCCGCTTCTCACGGTCGACGGCCTCGTGAAGCATTTTCCGGTCAAGAAGGGCTTTGGCGGCGCCAAGGCCGTGGTACGCGCTGTCGACGGCGTCGATTTCGAGATCCTGAAGGGGGAAACCCTCGGGGTGGTCGGCGAATCCGGCTGCGGAAAATCGACCACCGCCCGGCTGATCATGGGCCTGATCGCACACGATCAGGGAAACCTGCTGTTCGACGGCGAGCGCATCGGCAGCCGTGCGCTTCCGCTGCGCGACTTCCGCGCTCAGGCCCAGATGGTCTTCCAGGACAGCTACTCCTCCCTCAACCCACGCATGACCGTCGAGGGCTCGATCGCCTTCGGGCCGCGGGTGCACGGGGTGCCGAAGCGGCGGACCATCGAGCGCGCCCGCAGCCTGCTCGCTCGGGTCGGGTTGGAGCCGGCGCGCTTTGCCGCGCGCTATCCGCACGAGTTGTCCGGCGGCCAGCGCCAGCGGGTGAACATCGCCCGCGCGCTGGCTCTCGAGCCGCGTCTCGTGGTCCTCGACGAAGCCGTGTCCGCCCTCGACAAGTCGGTGGAGGCACAGGTGCTGAACCTGCTGATGGACCTGAAGCAGGAGTTCAACCTCACCTACCTGTTCATCAGTCACGACCTCAATGTCGTGCGCTTCATCTGCGACAGGGTGGCGGTGATGTATCTCGGCCAGGTGGTGGAGATCGGGCCGGCGGACACGGTGCTGGCCGCCCCCGCCCACCCCTACACGGCGGCCCTCCTGTCCTCGATGCCCTCGATGGACCCGGATGCGCGCACGCAAGTGGCGCCGCTCGCCGGCGACCCGCCGAACCCGATCGACCCGCCCGCCGGGTGCCGCTTCCATCCGCGCTGCGCGCTGGTGGAGCCCGTCTGTCGCGGCACGGTTCCGCCGTTGGACGCCCTCGATTCCATCCATCGGGTCGCCTGCCTCGCCCGCCAGCCGAACTCGGGGCATTCCCTGGCACAAGCCCGGAGGGTCGCCGCATGAGCGCATCCGAACCCGCGGTCGCGATCCGGGGTCTGACGGTCGTATTCGGCGGCGTGGTCGAGGCCGTCGACGGCGTGGACCTCACTCTGGAGCGCGGCCAAGCGGTAGCGCTGATCGGTGAATCCGGCTCCGGCAAGAGCGTGACCCTGCGGGCGATCATGCGCCTGAACCCGGAGCGCAAGACCAGGATCGGCGGCGAGATCCGGGTCGGTGGCGCGGACGTCATGGCGATGTCGCCCAAGGCCCTGCGGGCGCTCCGCGGCCGCGCTGTGGCGATGATCTTCCAGGAACCGCTGCTGGCCCTCGACCCGGTCTATACCGTCGGCCAGCAGATCACCGAGGCGATCCGCCAGCACGAGCGGATCAGCGCCGGGGCGGCACGCCAGCGTGCCTTGCAACTGTTCGAGCGGGTGCGCATTCCGAGCCCGGAGCGGCGCCTCGACGCCTATCCGCACGAGATGTCGGGGGGCATGCGCCAGCGCGCGATGATCGCCCTGGCGCTCGCCTGCCGACCCCAGGTCCTGCTCGCCGACGAACCGACCACGGCGCTGGACGCCACGGTGCAGATCCAGATCCTGCTGCTGCTCCGCGAGTTGCAGGCCGAACTCGGCCTCTCGACGATCTTCGTCACGCACGATCTCGGCGCCGCCGTGGAGGTCGCCGACCGGATTGCCGTCATGTATGCCGGCCGCATCGTCGAGGAAGGCTCCGCCCGTGACGTGGTGCTGAATCCACACCATCCTTATACGATTGGCCTCCTGCGCAGCCGCGCCGACGGAGCGCTCGCCAAGGGCACGCGCCTCAAGACGATTCCGGGCAGCCCTCCCGATCTGGCCAATCGCCCGCCGGGCTGCCCCTTCGCGCCGCGCTGCTTTCTTGCGGAGGAACGCTGCCGGATCGAGGCGCCTGCTTACGTGGACGTGGAGCCCAGCCACCGCGCCGCCTGCTGGCGCACGGATGTGGCGCACGCGGCCTTCCAGGCGGACAAAGCACCGGTACTGGAAGGGGTTTCGTAACGCGAACTTGAGGTCACAGACCTGCCGTCTCCGGGCAGGCGGCGTTTGCAGGCAGAGAGAGAGCTTCGTGCCAATGCGACAGTGAAACATGGCGCATCGTCATTCCGCGGCGCCGCAGGCGAGCCCGGAATCCAGAGCCGCCGACGGTGTAAAATCTTGCACGACCTGCGTTTTTGGATCCCGGGCTCCGCTCCGCGGGTCCGGGATGACGTGGTGCTACGCGTGAGTTTCGACAGGCAAATCGGTCGATGCGATCGCTGATCCCGCGTGAGGAACGCCGCGGCGAATGTCGGTCTGCGAGGGCGATGCGCCCCGGGCCTCCGACGTCACCCCAGCCGCAAGCCAGCCCTCGCCTTGCGCCGCTGGAGGTATAGGCTTGTCCCCAGCGCCAGACCGATCACTGCCAGCGACATGCCGGTGGTAAGGGTGCCGAGCGCATAGATCTCCGGCGTGGTCACGGTGGTGGTGAGGCCCTGCAGTTCCAGCGGCAGAGTATTGCGGCCGCCGATGGCTTGGCTGGTGCGGGCGAGTTCATCGAAGGACAGGGTAAAGCCGAACAGGGCGACGCCGACCAGGGACGGCCCCAGGATCGGCACCACCACGTGGCGCAGGGTCTGGGAACCGGTGGCGCCAAGATCACGGGCGGCCTCTTCGTAGGCCGGATCGAACCGGTTGAAGACCGCAAACATGATCAGGAGACCGAAGGGCAGCGTCCAAGTCAGGTGTGCGCCCAGCGCCGAGGTGTAGAGCCCCATCAGGGTGCCGTGCTCCTGCAGCCAGCCCCAGCCGGTCGCGGCCGCGGCCCAGTTGACGGCGTCGTCGAGGAGACGGAATTCCAGGCCGATGCCGAGGGAGACCACGATGGACGGCACGATCAGGCTCGCCACGGCAATCGTGAACAGCATGCCCTCGCCCCGGAAGCGCTTGCGGAAGGCGAGGCCGGCGTAGAACGCGATCACGACGGTAAGGCCCATCACCACGAGGCCGAGGCGGAGCGAGCGCCACAGCGCCCCCCAGATGTCGACAATGCCGAGGCCCGCCCAGAGCTTTCCGAACCAGTGCGTCGAGACGCCGTTCATTGGAAAGGTCAAGCCACCCTGCGGTCCCTGAAAGCTGAGGACGAGGATGGTCAGCGTCGGCCCGTACAGAAAGGCGACGAACAGGGCGAAGAACGCCGCTAACGCGTAGAAGGCCGGGGAGCGGGGCCGGTCGCTCAACTCAGAGTTCCTTCCGGAGATCGATCAGGCGGGTCATCGCCACGATCATCAGCATCACGGCGCCGAGCAGCACCACGGCATTGGCGGCCGCCGCCGGCAGCTGCAGCGCGGACATCTGGACCTGGATGACCTTGCCGACCGAGGCGATCTGCTGGCCGCCCATGACGCCGACGGTGACGAAATCGCCCATCACCAAGGTGATCACGAAGATCGACCCGATGGCGATGCCGGGTTTGGCAAGCGGTACCACCACGTTCCAGAGAGTCTGCCATCCGGTGGCCCCGGAATCATAGGCCGCCTCGATCAGCGAGCGGTCGATGCGCGCCATGCTGTTGAAGATCGGCACGATCATGAAGACCGTGTTCAGGTGGACGAAGGCGAGCACCACCGAAAAGTCGGAATAGAGCAGGCCCTCGATCGGGGCCCGGATCAGGCCCAGTCCCATCAGCGTGTCGTTGACGAGGCCGTTGCGGCCGAGCAGTGGGATCCAGGAGATCATCCGGATCACGTTCGAGGTCCAGAACGGAATGGTGCAGACGAGGAACAGCGCCATCTGCATCGTCTTCGAGCGGACGTGGAAGGCGACGAAGTACGCCACCGTGAAGCCGATCACGAGGGTGCAGGCCCAGGTCAGGGCGCAGAACTTCAGGGTCGACAGGTAGGTCCGAACGGTGGTGCAGGCATCGGCCGTGTTGAGGCAGCCCTCGAACACGTCGATGTAGTTCTGCACCGTGAACGCCGGGATGATTTCGTACTCGTTGTACGACCAGAAGCTGACGATCAAGGTCAGCGCCAGCGGCACCACGAAAAACACCAGAAACACCAGCGCCATCGGGGCGGCCTGAAGATAAGCCAGCACCCGGCGCCGGCGCGTCTTGGCCGTGAGGCTTGTGGTCGATGCCGATGCGGTCGCGGTGTTCGCGATGGCGGGGAGGGCGATGTCGGTCATGGCTCAACCCTCGTGAGACACCGATCCCTCACCCCTTGCGGGGGGAGGGGGCCTGCGGAGCAGGCGGGAGAGAGCAACGTCACACGCCCCGCTCACGCGGCGATGAACTCGTTCCACTTGCGGACCATGTAGGTGTTCTCGTCCATGACGGCGTTCCAGCAGGCGACCGAGCCCATACGGGTCTCGAAGGAGCCGCCGTCGCGGGTGGCGCCGGCCTTCTCCAGCACGCTGCCATCCGGCCCCTTGATGTCCTTCTCGGCGGGCTTCCCCTCCATCCAGTAGGCCCACTCGTAGGGTTCCATGTTCGCCTTGGCGGTCTCCAGCACCGCCGAGTAATAGCCCTGGCGGTTGAGGTAGGCGCCGGCCCAGCCGGACAGGAACCAGTTGATGAAGTCGTAGGCGGCGTCGAGCTTGCGGCCGGTCAGAGTCTTGGGCAGGCCGAAACCCGTGGCCCAGGCGCGGTAGCCCTCCTTGAGAGGCTGGTAGGTGCAGGCCACGCCCTGGGAGCGCACCTTGGTGACGGCGGGCGACCACATCGACTGGATCACCGTCTCGCCCGACGCCATCAGGTTCACGGATTCGTTGAAGTCCTGCCAGAAAGCGCGGAACTGACCGGCGCGCTTGGCCTCGATCAGCACCTTGATGGTGCGATCGATCTCGGCCTTCGTCATGTTGCCCTTGTCGGGATAGGTGTAATCGCCGGTCGCCTCGATCACCATGGCGGCGTCCATGATGCCGATGGACGGGATGTTGAGGATCGAGGCCTTGCCCTTGAACTCGGGGTTCAGAAGTTCCTTCCAGCTCGAGATCGGGCGCTTGATCAGGTCGGGTCGGATGCCCAGCGTGTCGGCGTTGTAGGTGGTCGGGATCAGCGTGATCCACTCGGTGGCCGAACCGGCGAAATTCTTCGAATTTTGTCCCTCGAGGTAGAATACCTTCTTGGGGGCCGTACCCTGGTCGCCAATCTTTTTGCCTGCGACTTCTCCCTTGGTGAAGACGGGCGTGATGTTGTCGGCCTGCTTGATCCGGCGGGCATCCATGCCCTGGATGTTGCCCGACGGGATCAGCTTCTTCAGGCTGAAGAATTCGGTATCCAGCAGGTCGAAGGAGTTCGGCTGCGTCACCACGCGTTTCGTCACCTCGTCGGTGACGACGGGGATGTACTCGATGGTGATCCCTAGATCCTCCTTCACCTTCCGGGCGATGTCGCCGGACTGGTTCACGGCGGTGCCGAGGTAGCGCAGGGTCACCGGCTCGGCGGCGATCACGTTGGGAAAGCCCGTGATCGGACCGGCACCGAGCGCCAGTCCGGTGGCACCCGCACCCTGGAGGAGGGTGCGGCGGCTCAGCTTGATCGTGGTCGTCATGCAGGGTCCTCTACGGAACGGAGATCGGGTCAGGCACCCAACCGGTGGGCGGCATCGGCATCCCAGCCGAGCGGAACGGTCTGGCCGAGGGCGAGGGGGTGCCCAGCATAGGCCGCATCGTCGATGACGGCCGTGAGCGGCGTGGCGCCGGTCCCCCCGACCCCGTCCGCCTCGAAGCCCACATGCACGCTGGTGCCCTGATACTCGACCGAGACGACGCGGGCCGGCACAGCCTCCGGACCGGCCTCCGGACCGAGGCGCATCCGGTCGGCGCGCACGGCGACCTCGGTCGCGTCGGGCAGGCGGATGATGTTGTGGCCGCCGATGAAGCGGGCGACGAAGGCGGTGGCGGGGCGCTCGAACACGTCGCGCGGGGCCGCCGCCTGCTCGATGCGCCCGCCATTCATCACAACCACGATGTCGGAGAGGGCCATCGCCTCCTCCTGGCTGTGGGTGACGTGGATGAAGGTGATCCCGAGTTCGGCCTGTAGCCGCTTGAGCTCGGTCCGCATCCGCACGCGCAGGAACGGATCGAGGGCCGACAGGGGTTCGTCGAGGAGCAGAACCTTGGGTCCGGTGACCAGCGCGCGGGCGAGGGCCACGCGCTGCTGCTGGCCACCGGAGAGCTGGGCCGGCAGACGTTCGGCCAGATGCGCCATCTGCACGAGGTCCAGCATCGCCAGCGCCTTGGCGCGGCGCTCGGCCTTGGCGACGCCCCGCATCTTCAGGCTGAAGGCGACGTTGTCGCGGCAATTGAGGTGGGGGAACAGGGCGTAGCTCTGGAACATCATCGCTGTGCCCCGCTCGGCCGGCGTGGCATCGCCGACGGCGCGCGGACCGATGACCACGTCGCCGCCGGACACGGTCTCGTGGCCGCCGATCATCCGCAGGGTCGTGGTCTTGCCACAGCCGGAGGGGCCGAGCAGGCAGCAATAGGCGCCCGAACGGACCTTCAGGTCTATGCCATCCACCGCAACGGTGTTGCCGTAGCGCTTGGTCAGGCAGATCAGCTCGACGTCCATGTTGGCCTCCCGATGCGTGTCCAGCAAGCCGCGGGCCAGACGCTATCTGATTCGCCCCGGATGTCGCGGCGCTCGATCAGGACAACGGCGCGGATTGAACAGCCCGGTCGATCACCCGGCCTCGCCCGAAAGCGCCGGTGATCCGCCCATCCTCGGCGATGATTTCGCCGCGCGCGATGGTCATCACTGGCCAGCCCGTCACCGCGAAGCCCTCCCAGGGCGTGTAGTCCGAATGATGGTGGAGGTTGGCCTGCCGGATCGTCTCGCGGCGGTTCGGGTCCCACAGCGTCAGGTCGGCATCGAACCCGACGCCGATCGAGCCTTTGCGCGGGTAGAGACCGTACAGCTTGGCATGGTTCGTGGCGGTCAGTTCCACGAAGCGGTTGAGGGAGATGCGGCCGGCCGAGACCCCCTCCGAAAACAGGATGGGCAAGCGGGTTTCGATACCCGGGATGCCGTTCGGCACGTAGCGGAAGGAGGTCCGGCCCTTCGCGGTCAACTTGCCGGCCGGATCGTCGTAGCGGAATGGGCAATGGTCGGACGAGACCACGTCGAACAGGCCGGACTGGATGCCGCGCCAGATCGCCGCCTGGTTGGAGGCCTCGCGCGGGGGCGGCGAGCACACGTATTTTGCCCCCTCCATCGGGTCGTCGGAGCCGAGACCCTTCATGTGGTCGGCCGTCAGCGTCAGGTACTGCGGACAGGTCTCGGCGTGGACCTTCAGGCCGCGCCCCCGGGCCCAGGCAATCTGCTCCATCGCCTGCTCGCCTGAGACGTGGACGATGACGATCGGCAGGTCGACGAGTTCGGCATGGGCGATCGCTCGATGCGCCGCCTCGCGCTCGACCAGTTGCGGCCGGGACAAGGCATGGCCGAAGGGGCGGGTCTCACCGGCCTTCTCGAGCCGCTCGGTCATGTACCGGATGGCGTCGTAGCCCTCCGCGTGGACCATGACGCGCGCGCCCTCGCGACGGGCGAGGTCGAAGACGTCGAGGATCTGGCGGTCGTTCAGGACGAGGTCGTCATAGGTCATGAAGACCTTGAAAGACGTGTAGCCCTCGGCGATCAGGGCTGGCAGCTCCTGCCCCAGCACCGCGGGGGTCGGGTCCGAGACGATGAGGTGAATGGCCACGTCGATGTGACACTGCCCTTCCGCCAGCGCCCGGTAGGCGTGCGTCGCCTCCCGCAGCGATGCACCGCGCGGCTGAAGCGCGAACGGCATCACGCAGGTGTTGCCGCCGGCCGCCGCCGCCCGGGTCGCCGAGGCGAAATCGTCCGCCATGACGATACCGGGGCCGGATGCCTGGGCGATGTGGACGTGGCTGTCGATGCCGCCGGGCAAGACGAGGAGGCCGGAGGCGTCGAGGGAGCGGGCCGCATCGGTGATGCGCTCGGCCACCGCCGCGATGCGCCCATCGCGGATGCCGAGATCCGCGCGAAACGTGTCGGTGGCGGTGACCAGGGTGCCGCCCCGGATGGCGAGGTCGAACGCGGGCATGTCTCAGGTCCTCACGCGGGCGATGATCGCCACCGGCCCGCCGCCATCCGGGCCCTGGTGCTCGGCGCCGCCCGAGACGAAGAGGTCGGTCCGCCCGATCGCAGCGGCGGCAACCCCACCCACGAGGGCGCGGGCGTGCCGCGTGGCGTTGATGTCGCTGTCATCGTTCATGATGTGGCGCCGCCCGCGGATCAGCCCGTCCCGTGAGGGTTCGGCCTTCGCCAACAGGGCGACGACGCGCTCGGAATCCTCGGAACTCAGTTGGCCCGCAGCGCCGACCCCGAGATCCGCCAGCACGCCGAGAATCGCAGAGACATCGATGCCGTCGCGCATGACCCGGTGGGCGATGGCGTAAGGGCCGGCCCAACCCAAGGCGTTGCCGAGGACGATGATCTCGTTGCGCATCAGCTCGATGCCGGCCGAGGCGCTGGCACGGCCTGAAAATAGGTCCGGCCGCACGCCGATGACCGCGTCCGACAGATGTTCGGCCGCCACCTCGCCGAGGGCGAGCGCGATACCGAGCGCCGAGGCGCCGCGCGACAGCCCCATCGACGCATAGGTGTCGTGGGTGGCGACGTCATGGCCGCGCGCCGCGGCGGCCTGAATGCGCGCACTGGTGAGGAGCGGGCATTTAACCTGGACGAAATGGACGTCGTTGGGACCGTCGATCCCGGCCCGGGCCATGGCCAGAGCGACAGCATCGGCCGTCGCCCGCACTTGCGCCATGCGGCCGATCTCCTCGGGCCGAAAATCGGCGGTGAAGGCGGTACCGACGGCGAGCGCCGTCGCACCGGGGATCGGGGCATCGCCGCGACGGCCGAGAACCAGCAGGTGAGGGGACAGGCCGCCCTCCGTCCCACCCGACATCACCAGGGCGATACGCGCGCCGACATCGTCCGGCGAGCAGCCGATGGCGCCGGCCAGAGCGGTTTCCAGCGCCATCACGGCGAGCTGGCGAGTGAAATCGTTGACGCAGCCGTTGCCCTCGGTCTTGCCGAAGATCGCAACGATCTCCGACGCCGCGAGGGCTCCAGACGCGATGAGGTCCATCACACCCGAGACATCGGCGGGATGCCGCGTCGGCACGCGGAAGACGAGACATTCGGGCATGGGACGATCGGATGAGAGCGGGAACGGACCCATAGGCTAGGCCGACCGAACGACCCACGCGAGTGCTGGTTTGCGCACGCCGCGCTCCCGAACCGGCAACGGTGATCGGGGCCGCAACGGTATGGCTCTTGCCGATAAGGCGGAGCCGGGTGCGATCGGCGCTCGATGCAAAGCGGGGCGACGCGCTGGGGCTGGGGGCATCGGTCGTGCGCGGTTTGTGGCTTTCGAGGCGGCACTGATGGCGCCGGTTTGTCCGATCTGAACATGCGGGCGGCAATCCATCCGTTCCTTCGTCCGAATGACCGATCTGTGGGATTTGTTGGCATTGGTCTTGCCATGTCGGATTTCGAGGGGTCCCGACGCCGCCCGGCGGACGAGCCCTCCCGGCCGCAATGCCATGGAGCGCGTACGCATGACCCATTCGACGATCAGCCGACGTGGCGCGCTCAAGCTGGGGACCGCCGCTGCCGCAAGCGCGGTGGCCATGCCGTTCTTCGCGCGCAACGGCCTCGCCGCCGGTGAGCCGATCAAGCTCGGGAGCCTCCTCGACGGCAGCGGCGCCCTCGGCCTGGAAGGCAAGCGGATGATCGAGACCACCGAATACGCGGTGGACCTGATCAACAAGGCTGGCGGCCTACTGGGTCGGCCGATCAAGATCTTTGCCTACGATACGCAGTCGAGCATGCAGCTCTACACCCAGTACGCCCAGCAGCTGGCGTTGAAAGAGAAGGTCGACGTCATCCAAGGCGGCATCACCTCGGCGTCGCGCGAGGCCATCCGGCCGATTTTCGGTCGTTCCAAGACCCTGTACTTCTACAACACCCAGTACGAGGGCGGCGTCTGCGACCGCAACGTCTTCTGCACGGGAACCACTCCGGCCCAGACGGTCAACCACCTCGTCGACTACGCGCTCAAGACCTGGGGCAAGAAGGCTTACATCATCGCGGCGGATTACAATTACGGGCACATCACCGCGAGTTGGATGACGAAGTTCATGAACGAGGGTGGCGGGTCGGTCGCCGGCACCGACTTCTTCCCCCTCGACGTGACGAACTTCTCCTCCGCGATCAGCCGGATCCAGCAGGCCCAGCCGGACCTCGTGCTCTCGGCCCTGGTCGGCGCCAACCATTCGGGTTTCTACCGTCAATGGGACGCTGCCGGCATGAAGAGCCGGATTCCCGTCGCCAGCTCGGTCTTCGGGCTGGGCGACGAACTCACCACCATGGATGCCTCGACCACCAACGGCATCGTCACCTGCTACGGCTGGTATAACGACCTGCCGGACGCCCGGAGCGTCGAATTCGTGAAGGGCATGCAGGCGAAGTTCGGCGCCGATGTCACGGATCTCAGTGAACTCGACACCGCCACCTATGACGGCATCATGCTCTGGGCCGAGGGCGTGAAGAAGGCCGGCTCCCTCGACCGCGACAAGGTCCTCGCCGCCCTTGAATCCGGCATCTCCTACGAGGGGCCGACCGGCAAGGTGACCATGGACGGGGCGACCCATCACACCATCCGCAACACCTACCTGGCCCGGCCGAAGGACAAGAAGTGGGAGATTCTCGCGAGCTTCCCGGAGCAGTTTCCCGCCGACACGGCCGGCGCCTGCGACCTCCTGAAGAATCCGAAGATCAACAAGCAATTTACCCCTGACCTCAAGGGTTGAGAGCCGAGCATGGCGCCCGATCTCGTCGGCCTTTTATCCTTCAACGTCCTGGCGGGCATCGCTACGCTGGCGCTGATCACCCTCGGCCTGGGGGTGATCTACGGCATGATGCGGATCATCAACCTCGCCCATGGCGAGTTCATGATGCTCGGGGCTTACACAGCGGTCGCCGCCACCGATGCCGGCCTCAACATCTGGGTCGCCATGCTTGTGCTGCCGCCCCTGGTGGTCGGTCTCATCGGCCTTGTCCTCGAGCGCACCGTCATCCGCTTTCTCTACGGGCGCATGATGGACACGATGCTAGCGACCTGGGGCATCAGCCTCGGGCTCATCGGCCTCGTGACGTCGGTCTACGGCAACGTCGTTCGGGGCGTGTCCACGCCGGTCGGCAGCTTCGAGATCGGACGCTACGGCGCGAGCCTCTACAGCCTGGTCATCGTGGCGGTGGCCTGCGCGGCGCTGGCCGGATTGTACCTGCTGCTGCGCCTCACGAAGTTCGGGCTGATCCTGCGCGCCACCATGCAGAACCCGCGGATGGCCGCTTCCCTGGGGGTCTCGCCGGACCGGATCTACATGGCGACCTTCGCCCTCGGGGCGGGCCTCGCCGGTCTCGCCGGCGGCGTGCTCGCACCGATCTCCGGCATCTCCCCGGCCATGGGGGCGGCCTACATCTCGCGCGCCTTCATCACCGTGCTGGGCGGCGGCCCGGCGATCATCACCGGCACGGGGCTCGCATCCACCCTGTTCGGGTTCATCAACGAACTCGTCTCGTTCAAGACCACCCCCGTCATCGGCGATGTGGCCCTTCTGGTCGCCGCAGTCCTGCTCATCCGGGTGCTGCCCCAGGGGATCACCGGCCGCTACCTGAGGCGCAGCCTATGACCCGTCCCCCGTCGCCGCTCCGCGCCCTGGCTCGTCCGGCGGCCCTGAGCTTCCTCGCCATGGTCGCGTCGGGTGCCGTTATCCTCTTCGGCGCACCGCACGTCCTCGACACCTTCGGCCTCGTGCAGATGACGAGCTTCGTGGCCCTGGCGATGTTCGCCCTCAGCCAAGGCTTCATCTGGGGCTATGGCGGCGTGATGTCGTTCGGACAGGCCGCCTTCCTGGGGCTCGGAGGCTACGCCTATGCCATCGCGGTCCTGAACCTGGGCGACTCGACCCTGCCGGTCCTGCTCGCCATCGTGGTGCCGATGCTGTTCGCGGGACTGCTCGGCTACTTCATGTTCTACGGCCGGATCTCGGACGCCTATATCGGGGTGATCACCCTGACGGTCTCGGTCATCCTGTTCCAGCTCGTGAACACCACCTCGGGCAGCCAGTACCGGATCGGAGAGGCTGAGCTCGGGGGTTTCAACGGCATCCCGGCCATTCCCGCCCTGAACCTGCCGGGCGACGCGGGAAACCAGCTTGATCCGGAAGGCATCTGGTACGCCGCAATGGGCAGCCTGATCGTCGTCTACATGGTCCTGCGCGCCATCCTGGCGAGTCGGTTCGGCCGGGTCGTCGTGGCGATCCGCGAGAACGAGACGCGGGCGCAGCTCATCGGCTACGACCCGCGACTCTACAAGCTCCTCGCCTTCATGATCTCGGCCGGCATCGCGGGCCTCGCCGGCTGCCTCTTCGCCAACTGGGGCGGCTTCATCAGCCCCACGGTGTTCGGCCTGACCATGTCGGCCCAGGTCATCATCTTCGTGCTCGTGGGTGGGCTCGGCACCCTCCTGGGGCCGATCCTCGGGGCGGTCCTGATCCAGTGGCTGACCATCGAGGCCGGCTCCCAGAGCGTCATCGATTCCAATCTCGGCCTGGGCGTCATTCTCGTCATCTTCGTGCTGCTCATCCCGCAGGGGCTGGTCCCGGTCGCCCGCAACCTCCTCCAACGCGCCGGCGCCTCTCTGACCGGACGACGACTGAGGACCAAGCCGATCGGACCGGCTCCGGGTGCGGCGCTTGCCGGGGAGGTCCACCGATGAGCATGGCGCCGACGCCGAACCCCATCCGCCCCCTGCTGGAAGCGAAGGGCGCCACCATGCGCTTCGGTGGCGTGACCGCCGTCAACGCGGTCGACTTCGTTCTCGGCGAGGTCGAGCTGCGCTGCCTAATCGGCCCGAACGGCGCGGGAAAGAGCACCTTCTTCAAGATGCTCACCGGTCAGCTGACCGCCAGCGCGGGCAGAATCCACCTCCGCGACACCGACATCACAGCCGCGCACCCGCACGAGATCGCGCGCCTTGGGGTCGGCATCAAGACGCAGGTGCCCAACGTCTTCAACGGCCTCTCGGTGCGCGAGAACGTGTTCGTCGCCGCCGGCCGCAAGAAGTCCCTCGCGCGCACCCGCGCCATCGTCGAGGAGACGCTGACCCGCCTGAAGCTCACCGAGATCGCCACGCGCCTCGTCGGCCAGCTCGCCCACGGCCAGCGCCAATGGGTCGAGATCGCCATGGTGCTGGCCCAGGAACCCGAGCTGATCCTCCTCGACGAACCCGCCGCCGGGATGACCAAGGAGGAGGTCGAGCGCACCGCCGCCCTGATCCGCGAGATCAACCGGACCCACGCGGTCATCGTGGTGGAGCACGACATGCCCTTCATCCGAATGATCGCCAAGACCGTGACGGTGTTCAACCAGGGCCGGATCCTGATGGAGGGGGATGTTGACGCCGTGCTGGCCGACACCCGCGTCCGCGACGTCTACCTGGGCAAGCAGGCCGCATGACCGCTCCGCTCCTGAACGTCCACGACCTGCATGCCGGCTACGGCCGCATTCCGATCCTCGGCGGCGTCTCGCTGCATGTCGGCGAGGCCGAATTCGTCGGCATCCTCGGCCATAACGGCATGGGCAAGTCGACCCTGCTGCGGACGCTCACCGGCAACCTGCCCGCCACCGCCGGATCGATCACCTTCGATGGGCGCGACATCACGCGCCTCTCGCCAACGGCCAGAGCCCGAGCCGGAATCGGCTACGTGCCGCAGGGGCGCGAGATCTTTCCGGCGCTCAGCGTCCACGAGAATCTGCGGATGGGGTGCCTTCTCGGTCCGGAGAAGGAGGACGCCACGATCATCGACATCCTGACCCTCTTTCCCCGCCTGAACGCCTATCTCGACCGGCCGGGCGGCGCCCTCTCGGGGGGCGAGCAGCAATTGCTGGCGCTGGCCCGCTGCCTGTGCGGATCGCCCCGCATCATCCTCCTGGACGAGCCCACGGAAGGCATTCAGCCCTCGATCATCGAAGAGATCATCGAGACGCTGCAGGCGATCGGTCGGCAGCGCGGACTCACGGTACTGCTGGTGGAGCAGAACCTGAACTTCATCGCCTCGCTCTCGCAGCGCGTGCTCATCCTCCAGAAGGGCCGCATCACCCGCGAGGTGCCGCCCGACATCGCCCGCGACCGGACGATGATCGACGAGTTCCTGGGCATGGCCTGAGGCCTGCCCATCTGCCTTGGACCGCTGCCTCTTCCGCCACAGGAGACATCCGGCATGGATGCCAAGACACCCGCTCCCTTCGACGTGATCGAGATGACACTGGCCGATGCGGCCGAAGCCTTCGCCAGCGGCGTCAGCGCCGAGGCGTTGACGCTGGCCTTCCTCGACCGCATCGCGACCCACAATCCACGCTACAATGCCCTCATCATCATGAACCCGGACGCCCTGTCCGATGCCCGGGCCATCGACGCGCGTCGCGCCGCCGGCGAGGCGCTGGGTCCCCTGGCGGGAGTACCCGTGGTGATCAAGGACCCGATGGACATGGCGGGGCTGCCGACGACTGCGGGCTGGCGCTGTCTCAGCGCCCGGGCCGGCGGGGTCGATCTCATCCCGGAAACCGACGCGCCCGTGGTGGCGCGGATGCGAGCCGCCGGCTGCGTCATGCTCGGCAAGACCAACGTGCCGGTGCTGAGCGCCACCGGCAGCCACGCCAATGACAGCTGGGCCGGCCCGACCCTGAACTCGGCCGCCCCCGGGAGCCTGCCCGGCGGCAGCAGTGCCGGGACGGCGACGGCCGTCGGCGCCAGCCTCGCGGTGCTGGGCCTCGCCGAGGAGACCGGCGGGTCGATCCAGAACCCCGCCTCGGCGCAAGGGCTGGTCGGGATCAAGCCGACCTTCGCCCTGGTGCCCAATGCCGGCGTCGTGCCGCTCGCCGGCAGCACCCGCGACGTGGTCGGCCCGATCGCCCGCTGCGTCCGCGACGCCGCACTCACCCTCGACGTGCTGGCCGGCTACACCCCCGCCGACCCCAAGACCGTGGCGGGCATCGGCAAGCGGCCGAAGGGTGGCTACACGTCGCGCCTCGATACTGAAGCGCTGAGAGGCAGGCGCCTCGGCCTGTACGGACCGGGCTGGCGCGACCTGCCGCTCTCGGCCGAGGCGACGGACCTCTATGCGCGCGCGCAAGGAGAGATAGCCGCGCGCGGCGCCACCCTGGTGGCCGATCCCTTCGCGGAGACCGGCTTTGCCGCGCTCGCTCGTCCGACCCCGGGCCTGAACCACTTCGATGCGCGCGGCATGGAATCGGTGCCCTACGATCTGCACCTCTACCTCCAGCGCCTCGGTCCCAGCGCCGCCCTCCGCAGCGTCGAGGCCTTCGCCGATGCGACGAAGGACGAGGATGCCTTCGGCCCGAACGGCGTTCTGCGCCATCTGCACGCCATTCCGGCCTTCGCGCCGATCCTCGCCCACCCGACCACTCCGCCCGATCTCTCGGCCTTCCTCACCCTGCGCGAAGCCTACCTGGCGATCTTCGACGCGGTCCTCGAGGCGAACGCCCTCGATGGCCTCGTCTTCCCACAGATGCGCGACGAACTCCCGCCCCTTCACAGCGGGCAGGCGATCAACGAGACCACGGTGTGCGAGATCAATATCGCGGGCCTGCCCGGCGTGACGGTACCGGCCGGCTTCTACGCCTCTGGCGCGCCGTTCAACCTGATTTTCGTCGGCCGGATGTGGAGCGAGGCTGACCTCCTCGGCTACGCCTACGACTACGAACAGGCGACGCATCACCGGCGCGCCCCCGCCCTCATCGGCTGAAGCACCCGGCGCGATCTGCCTCATGCCCTCCGCCGTAGGCGGAGGTTCGTATCAGACCGTCACGACGTCACCGATCTGCAGGTCTCCGTCGTTCAGCACCTCCAGATATACGCCGAGGTCGACATGCCCGAAATGCTGGCGGATCGCCCGCGGCAGGTTGGCGTCGCGCTCGGCGGTGACCGGATTCACGTTGACGGCCGCGCAGCGGGGTGTGCGCGCGAGCCCGCGGAAGCGGACGCCCCCGATCCGCACCGGGCGGTCGACCCAGTTCAGCTCAACCCAGGGCTCCAAGCCTTCGAGGTGGATGTTGCCGCGAAAACGCAGCGGGTCCAGGGTCCGGCCGGTTGCAGCCTCCAGGACTCGGACCGAAGCGAGGTTGATCACCGAGACGGCGCGCATCATCACCGGCGACAGCACGCTCGCATCGGTGAACTTGTGGCCATCCGCTCGTACCACGCGCGGAGGCCCCTTGGTTGCCGCCCCGAGATACGCCGCGAAATAGGCCTCCGTGTCCACGCGGCCCTCCGGCGTGGACAGGTCTGCGCTGAAAGACGGATGCGCTGCGCGCTCAATCGTCAGGCGATGCGTTTCGGGATCGACGCGCGTCCGCAGGGCCGCCAGTGCCTCGTTGTTGCGCAGCATCAGGAAAGCCCCCTTGTCGAGGGGTTCCGGCCGCTCCGGATCGAACGCCGTCGTGCCCAGCGCCAAGGCATAGACGCGGTCGAACGGCAGACCGTGCGCGGCGCTCAAGGACATTGCCGTGAGGGGTTCGGGCGAGAGGCCCTTGACGGGGTAGCGATAGAGATCGGTGATCGCAGCCATGCATCCTCGCCGGCGTTAAAGTGGAATCGCACGTTCGTGCGGGGCCGGGGCCGGCAAGGCCATACGCGTTTCTGCGTAGGCGCAGAGACCTGGAATATCCCGTGGGCAGGCCTGCCTAGATCGCGAGCAGAGCGCCGCGATTTTAAGCACCTAAACCACAAATCCCACAAAAACCAAAAAATCCAGATTGACGCTGTCGATCAGGACCGGCGTAGATAGTCCCATGATTTCTGCGCGATCCTCGATCGTCCGACCGGACCGCTGGGCTCCAGGGAGATACCCGGTGGGTGTGGGTTCTGACCGATCCGGCACACCTATGCGGAAGGCTGGCCCGAGCGTTTCCGGGCCGCTCGGTTGCACTACAACGCAAACGAGCACGGGATACCGCGTCCCGCCCCTACATTCCCGCGCGACCGCAGGCATGGATCACCGCTATCATCGGGACGACGGTAGGACGGCCATCGAGCATGCTGACGGATCATCGCCACCAGGAAATCCTGTCCCGCGTCCATGGGATGGGCCGGGTCGGTGTCGCGGATGTGGCCCTGTTCCTGAAGGTCTCGGAGGAGACCATCCGGCGCGACCTGAAGATGCTGGAGGAGCGTGGCCTGCTCCGGCGCATCCACGGGGGGGCCGTTCCGCCCCGGCTGGACCAGGAACGCCCGCTGCAGGAGCGCGGCAAGCTCAACACCCGCGAGAAGGGACGCGTAGCCGTGGTGGCCGAGGCCCTGGTGCTCGACGGTATGTCGATCTTCATCGATACCGGCACCACCACGCTGGCGCTGGCGCGCCGGCTGACGGGGCGCAATCTGACGGTGACCACCAACTCCGTCGATGTCGCACTGCATCTCGGCGGAGGCCCGGCGCGGGTCAACCTGACGCCCGGTACCCTGCGGAGCAACGACAACGCGCTGGTGGGCTACGAGACGGTGGCCTACGCCCAACGCTACTTCTTCGACATCGCCTTCATGGGGATCGCCGCCTGCGACCTCGATCACGGCTGGATGGATTACGAGGAGCACGAGTCAGTCCTGCGGCGTACCCTAAGGGCCCAATCGCGCCGCGCCGTCCTGCTCGCCGATTCGCGCAAGTTCGGGCGCCAGGCCAATCTCTGCACCTTCGGGCTGCGCGAGACGCTGAGCGTCGTCACGGACAAGCCGCCGCCGGAGGCATTCCAGGATGCGTTCGCCCGGCATGACATTGAGGTCCTTCACACCTGAGGTCGACGGGCCGCAACGTCTCGAAGAGCTGCTCGCCCGGTTCTCGGCCTGCGGCGCCACGCCCGGCGGTGGGGTGACCCGGCTCTGCGCCAGCCCCGAGGACGGTGCGGCACGCGACATCTTCGGAGACGAGGTTCGCGCCGCCGGCGGCAACCTGCGCGTCGATGCGGTGGGCAACCAGTTCGGACTGTTCTCGCTGGCGGATCAGGCGGATGCGCCGCTGGTCTTGATGGGCTCCCACCTCGACAGTCAGAGCCTCGCCGGCCGCCTGGACGGCACCTACGGCGTCGCCGCCGCCCTGTGCGTCGGTGCGGGGCTGATGCGGGCGCGGCGCGCGGGCCGGCGCTTCACCGCCGATTTCTGCGTCGTGAACTGGACCAACGAGGAGGGCGCGCGCTTCCGGCCGAGCCTCCTCGGCAGCGGCACCTATCTCGGGCGGCACGCCGTCGCCGAGGCTTTGTCCTGCCGGGACGAATCCGGCACCACCTTGAGCGAGGCGTTGGATGCGATCGGCTATCGCGGCGGCGATGCGCCCCCTCCGCGTCCGGCCTGCTACCTCGAGGTGCATGTGGAGCAGGGGACCGTCCTCGAGGAGACGGGACGGACCATCGGCATCGTCACCCGGAACTGGGGAGCGACCAAGATCGAGGCCGCGTTCCTCGGGGTCCAGGCCCATACCGGTCCGGGCCGGATGGAGGTTCGGCGCGATGCGCTGCTCGCCGCCGCCTATGCCATCGCGGAGATCCGGGCGCTGGCCGATGCGTGGCCGGGGCTGCTGTATACGGCGGTGGGTCGCGTCGCGGTCACACCCAATTCGGCCAACGTGGTGCCGGCACGCGTCGAACTCTCGGTCGAGTTGCGATCCGCCGACGACACGGTCCTGGCCGAGGCCGGGCGGAGGGCCGACCGGCTCCTCGACGCCGCGGCGGCGCGGGCCGGAACCGGCCTGACGATCCTCGCCCGGAACGAGCGTCCGATCCGGGCCATGCCGGAGGCGGTCTGCGACCTGGTCGCGGTCTGCGCCGAAGCCCGGGGGCTCGGGGCCCTGCGGATGGACACCGTAGCGGGGCACGATGCCCTGAGCTTCCTCGGGATCTGCCCGACCGGGCTGGTCTTCGTCCCGAGCATCGGCGGCATCGCCCACAACGAGGCCGAGGCCACCGACCCGGCGGATCTCGCCGCCGGCCTGGCGCTGATGCGGGAGGCGGCCGACCGCCTGTGCCGAAGCGGTGGCGATCCCGTCCGGGCCGCCCGACCGGAGCATGCAGGATGACGTCTCCCGAACCGGCTTTCGAAGATCGGATCGCGGCAGCCCTGGGGCGGATGCCGGACTGGCAGGCCAGGACGACCCGCATCGCCTGTGCGGCCCCCCCTCTCGCCTCCCCGACCCACCGGGCGGTCGCCTCGGACTGTGCGCGGGTGTGGCTGGAGGGAACCGGACCGGTCTTCCTGAAGGTGCGCCACGCCGACATGGCCACCGACGTGCTACCGGCCATGCCCGAGGCGACCCGGAAGGCCGGCGCCCTCGGGCTCGGGCCGGCGGTGCTGGCGCAGGCCGAGGGGACGATCATCCTCGCCGACCTGCCCGAGCCCTGGGCGTACGCCCGGGTCGGCGATCTGCAGGACGGGGATACCATGGCGCAGGTGCTCGGCGCCCTGCGCCGGCTGCACGGGGCCGAGCCCCTCGGCCAGGCCTTCTGCCCGTTCGACCGGATCGCAGCCCTGGCGGCGGAGGCCAGGGCCTGCGCCGCGCCGCTGCCGGACGATCTCGACGGCCTGCTGGCGAGCGCCGACCTGATCCGGGCGGCGATCCGCGCGGCCGGCTTCGACCGGGCGTTCTGCCGCAACGACGGCACGGCCTCGAATCTCATGCTGCTTCACCGGCCCGGGGGCGGCCTGGCGCCGGACGGCGTCCGCCTGGTCGATTTCGACCTCGCCGGCGATTACGATCCCTGGTTCGAGATCGGATCGCTGCTCAACGAAGCCTACGTGTTCGAGGCCGAGCGCCGGCAGGCGATCGAGATCTATGCCGGCCGCTGCACCGAGGCGTTGTTTCACCGCTGCCGCCTCTACGGTGCGGTCGACGACCTGATGTGGGGCCTGTGGGGCATCACCCGGGCGATCACGTCGCGCCGGCCCGGCATCGAATTCTTCAAGTACGGCCAGTGGCGCCTGCTGCACGCGCGCACCACCATGGCGGCGCGCGATTTCGAACTCTGGCTGCGCCGGCTGTGACGGATCGGGCGGGTGACGGGCCGGAGCCCGGCGTGAGGAGGGGGCGATGAGCTGGACACGCAGGGGCGAGGGCGCGAGTCCGCCCGAGCAGGCTCTGGAGGCGATCCTCGCCCGAATTCCCGGCTGGGCGGACGCGCCCCTGCGCTACCGGCCGGTCTCCGGCGGCATCAGCAACACCAACTGGCGTGTCCAAGCGGGGAGCGGAGCGGGAGACGAGGCGGGTGCGGACGTCTTCCTCAAGGTGCCGGGGCGCGGGACAGAGATGTTCATCACCCGGGCCGCCGCTCACGAGGCGAGCCGGCGGGCGGAAGCCTGCGGCTTCGGCGTGGCGGTGCTCGACTACCTGCCCGAGGACGGCGTCGAGATCTTCGCCTTCCTGGAAAGCTTCCGCGCCTCCTCGAACCTCGATTTCCTGCGCCCCGGCGTGCGTCACAACGCGGTGCGGGCGCTGCGTGCCTTTAACGATTCTCCGGCCCTGACCCTGACCAAGACGATCTTCGACATGATCGAGGAGCATGTCCGCCAGGTGGATACGGTCGGCGGCCGGGTGCCCCAGGATACGGCCTTCCTGATGCGCCGCTACGGCGAGGCCAAGGCCGCGCTCCTCGCCTCCGGCCTCGACCTCGTGCCCTGCATGAACGACACGCTCGCCGGCAACTTCATGCTCGACGCCGCGGATCAGGTCCGCTTGGTGGACTTCGAATACGCCTCCAACAACGAGCGCGCCTACGAGCTTGCCCTGTGGTTCGACGAGATGGCCTTCCCGGCCGATGTCGAGCGCGAGATGATCGAGGCCTATTGGGGCCGTTGGGATGTCGGGGTCGCCGCCCGCACCCAGGTGTTGAAGGCGCTCGGCGATCTCAAATGGGCGACCTGGGCGATGATCCAGGACAGCGTCTCGACCCTCGACTTCGACTATTACAAGTACGGGACCTGGAAGCTGTCGCGGGCCCGGACCCTGTTCCACCATCCCGACTGGCCGCGCTGGCTGAGGCTGCTGTGAGCGGCTCCGCCCAGGGCGCCTCCGTCCGGTTCCGGATGCCCCCTTTCCCGCAATTCCCCCTTTCCCGCAATTCCCCCTTCCAGCAAGGCCCCCTTCCAGCAAGGCCCCCGCCATGATTCCGACCTCCACCGCGCCGGTGACCTTCGACGCCAGCGCCGACGGGTTGATGGCCTTCGCTCATCACCTCGCCAACACCGTGCGGCCCCTGGCGCGCCGGCATTTCCGCACGCCGCTCGCGGTCTCGACCAAGGCCGACACCAGCCCGGTCACCGAGGCGGATCGGGGCATCGAGGCCCGCCTGCGCGCCGAGATCCGGCTGGCCTATCCGGATCACGGCATCCTGGGCGAGGAGGAGGGCGGCGACTTCTCGCGCGACCTGACCTGGGTGGTCGATCCGATCGACGGAACCCAGAGCTTCATCACCGGGATGCCGCTGTTCGGCACCCTGATCGCCCTGGTGCGGGACGGGCGGCCGCTCCTGGGTCTGATCGACATGCCGGCGCTGGCCGAGCGCTGGCACGGCAACGGCACGGGCGCCTGGTTCGGCGGCAAGCCGATCCGCACCAGCCGGCGGTCGCTGCGGGAGGCTCGCTTGTTCGCCACCTCGCCGGACCTGTTCCAGGGCACCGATGCGGACGCCTTCGCATCCTTGAGCGCCGCCGTGGGGATGCGACGCTTCGGCGGCGACTGCTACGCCTACGGGCTTCTCGCCTCCGGCCATTGCGACCTCGTGGTGGAAGCCGGCCTGAAGGTCTACGACGTGATGGCGCTCGCCCCCGTGGTGGAGGGCGCCGGCGGCGTGATGACCGATTGGGCCGGGCGTCCGCTCACCCCGGATTTCGATGGCCGCGTGGTCGCCGCGGCCAATGGGGAGTTGCATGCGGCGGCCCTGCGCCACCTCGCGGGCTTCGCCTGACCCCGCCGGGCGGCTAGAGCCCTAAGGCCGCGCGCCGGAGACCACCACCGGCGCCGCGTCCGGGCCATCGGCCGGCGCCGCGCGGAACAGACGGCGACCGGGCTTCTCCACGAACCGAAAGGTGGCCAGCGACAGGAGCACGGTCACGGGGATCAGGATCGCGGCCGACATCAGGTGCGGATGCGCCACCTGCGCGCCCTCGAACAGCGCCGCGAGCCGGGGCTCCAGGTGGGTGAGGATCGGGAAATGCACCAGGTAGATTGAGTAGGATAGAACCCCGAGCCGGTGGATCGGCGCCAGCGCCAGGATGTGGGCGGACAGGCTCGTCCCCGTCGCCAACGCCATGATCAGGGCCGGGAACAGCAGGATCAGGATCAGGTCGCTGCTCGGAACCGCCATCAGCAGCAGCACGCACAGCACCAGGGTGTCGCCGGTGCCCCGCCACGCCATGACGCGCCGGCACACCGGGAGGCTCGTCAGCCGCCAGGCGACGAGCCCGAGGCTGAAACCGACCAGGCAGCGCAGCAGGGGATAGGCGGTCTCGCCGATATACAGATCCAGCGGGCCGAAGCGGAAATCCTGGTGGACGGCCTGATTCGGCAGCCGGCCGAGGATCCACAGCAGGGCGGCCGCCAGCGCCAGGAAGGGCGGGATCGCGCGCCGGGGGCCGTGCAGCAGGCCGAAGGCCAGGGCGGGAAACATCAGGTAGGCGAAGAACTCGGTGCTGATCGACCAGCCCGGCCCGTTGAGACTCGCGCCGATGGCCCAGGACTGGACCAGCACGACATTCGACACGATCGTCAACAGGGACGGCGCCGGGATCCGGTCGTGCACGGAGCCATCGACGAGCCAGAGCGCCAGGCAGGCGAAGCTGGTGACGATGTAGAGCGGATAGATGCGGGCGAAGCGCTTCGTCAGAAAGCGGCGGAACGGCGCGAGCGCGTATCCCGATGGAAAGTCCCGGCCGTGGCTCAGGGCCATCACGAAACCGCTGAGCACGAAGAACAGGTCGACGGCGAGGTATCCGTGCTTGATGAAGGCTCCGCCGAGGCCCGATCCCGCCCCCAGGGCCAGGTAATGATACACGACCACCAGGATGGCGGCCGCGCCCCGAATCCCGGTCAGAGCTCGGATCTCCTGCTGTGACGGCATCGCTGCATCGGGTCTCGCGGTCCAGACCGAACCTTAGGCGGGACCGCGTTAAGGCTTGGTGCCCGGCCGATCCAGGCACGACACCGGACGGACGATCCCGGTCGACGCCCGCACCGATCCCCGGCACGCCCACAGGACGACCCGCGCCCGACCCGACGCCTCCGCGAGGCCGGCATTTTCGCGAGGCCGGCATTTTCGCGAGGCCGGTGTCGCCGCAAGGCCGGTGTCTTGGCGAAGCCGGATCACGTGGAGGACGGGCCGGAGGACGGCGTGTGGGTCGCGCCCCGGCGACGCCGTCGCCCCGAAGGGCGGCGGCCGACAGGCGATCCCCGAGGGGACGGTGGCCTTCACACTTTGACGAAGTTGATGGCCGCCAGGGGGCCGAAAGGCAGTTCCGCCAGCGGGCCGCCGGTGTCGAGGGCGCCGAGATCGACGGGGAAGAACTGCATGGCCTCGATCAGCGCGCGGATCTCGGCCTTCGCGGCCGCGTCGTCGCCGGAATAGAACAGCACCCGCTGCCCGCCGGAGAGTTGGGGCTGGGGCAGGGCGTTGACGTCGAGGTGGTTGAAGGCCTTGACCACGCGCGCCCCGGGGACGAGGGCGCGGATCAGGCTGCTCGACGCGCGGCCGCCGAGATCGACCGCCTTGATGCCGTAGGCCGCCAGCGGGTTGGCCGGATCGTTGGCGTCGGGCGAATTGGGGTCGAGGAACTCGACCGGATTGGTGCCGTCGACCACGATGCGGTTGTTCCAGGCCGGTAGGCGGCTCAGCACGGCCTCGGTGTCGGTCCAGCGCACGGCGACGAAGACGATGTCGGCGCTGGCCGCCTCGGCGACGGTGCCCGCCTTGATGCAGGGGCCGAGTTCCGCGACGAGGTCCGCCAGCGAGGCCGGACCCCGGCTGTTCGCCACGGTGGCGGCGATGCCGTTGCGGGCCAGGGCCCGCGCGAGGTTGGAGCCGAGGCCGCCGGAACCGAGAATGCCGATGCTCATGGTGTCACTCCTGTTGTGAAAGGTTGATGCCGGGGCTTGATGCCCGGAGCCTGATTCCGGGGGCTTGCGTCTTCGAGCCGTCCGCGCCCCCGCGGTGAACGGTTCGCATTCGGTGCCGACCGCATCCATCTCGACTGTTACTATGTCGACGACGCGATTACACTTTAGGGCGAAGAAGGGTTACCAGGTGAGGGGGATCGTGAACTTGCCGAGTCGCGCCACCTCGGCGGCGACGTCTGCGACGGTGACCTTTGCCAACTCCGCCTCCAGGGCCTCTCGAGCCCGCCCGAGGATCGGGCTCAAGGCGGCCTGAATCTGCCCACCGACCGCGCAGGTCTCGCAGGGCGGCGTTCGATGCAGGGTGAACAGCGCCGTATCCTCCACCGCCTCATAGACGTCGAGGAGACGGATGCGTTCGGCCGGTCTGGCCAGCAGCGCTCCACCGCCCGCCCCCATCTGCGAACGGGTCAGCCCCGCCTCTCCGAGACGGGACAGGAGTCCCCGGATCACCACCGCGCCCGTGTTGACGGAATAGGCGAGATCCTCGGACCGGAGCGGCTTGCCGCCGCTCACCGCCAGGGCGGCGAGGATATGGACGGCGACGGCGAATCGGGTGGTGGTAGGCATGTCCAATTCCGCTTGTGTGTTGACGACACTACGACATATTTTCCGTGTGTCAACGGGGTTGTGCGCGCTTTCATGCCTTCACTGTCGAGGCACACAGCAAAAAGGCCGGCTCCGCGCGAAGCGGAGCCGGCCCCCTTGCGGGTATCACGCGGGCGCTTGCGCCGGATCAGGCCGGATCGGGCGGACCCTCGCCCTTGCCGACGAAGGGGATGCCCTCGATCGGACATTCCTCGGTGCCGACGCTCGGGCGGGTGATGGCCCGCACGGCGTCGCGGGTGCCGTCGGGGTCCTCGATCCAGCGGCGGTAGAAGTCGTAGGGGCATTCCGACAGGCCGTGCCGGTTCTCCTTCGAGGCGATCATGCCGGTGTAGCCACGGTGGAGCAGCTTGAAGAGGTGGTTCTCGGATTGCCCGTGGGCGCGGGCATCGCGGATCAGGAACTTCGACAGGGCCGCGTACTGGATGCCCATCTCCTCCTCGCCGCACTCGCCCAGCGTCCGCCCGTCGAAGCCGATGATCGCCGAGTGGCCGAAATAGCTGTAGACGCCGTCGAACCCGGCGGCGTTGGCCACCGCCACGTAGGTGTTGTTGGCGAACGCCATCGCCTTCGACATCAGGACCTGCTGCTCCTTGGCCGGATACATGTAGCCCTGGCAGCGGATGATGAGTTCGGCGCCCCGCATGGCGCAGTCGCGCCAGATCTCCGGGTAATTGCCGTCGTCGCAGATGATGAGGCTGATCTTCAGGCCCTTGGGGCCGTCGGAGACGTAGGTCCGGTCGCCCGGATACCAGCCCTCGATCGGAGTCCAGGGCATGATCTTGCGGTACTTCTGCACGATCTCGCCCTGGTCGTTCATCAGGATCAGGGTGTTGTAGGGCGCCTTCTTCGGGTGCTCCTCGTGCCGCTCGCCGGTGAGCGAGAACACGCCCCAGACCTTCGCCTTGCGGCAGGCGGCGGCGAAGATGTCGGTCTCCGGCCCCGGGATCGAGGTGGCGGTCTCGTACATCTCGGCCGCGTCGTACATGATCCCGTGGGTCGAGTATTCGGGGAAGATCACCAGGTCCATGCCGGGCAGGCCGGACTTCATGCCCACGACCATGTCGCCGATCTTGGCGGCGTTCGCCAGAACCTCGTCCCGCGTGTGCAGACGGGGCATCTTGTAGTTCACGACGGCGACGCCGACGCTGTCGGCGCTGGACGAGATGTCTCCGTGCATCATGGCGCGATCCTCCGGTTTCTTGAGATGGGGCGCGTGCCGCCGTGTTGGGCGGCACGCGCGGGGGGACGTGGTCCCTCCGGCCAAGCCTGTCCGGGCCAAGCCTGTCCGGGCCTCAGCCTGTCCGGGCCTCAGCCCGCCCGGGCGTCAGCCCACCCGGGCGTCAGCCCGGCGCGAGACCCAGGAGGGTTCCGAGGGGAACCACGAGGGTGAAGCCGCCGTAGACGCCGTCCTTCGGGCGCCGGGCGGTATAGGGATTGAAGAACGAGTTCGGATTGACGACGTACTGGACCACGGGCTCGAGAATCACGCCGGCGCCGATGTCGATGTGGGCGTTGGCCTCGAAGATGAACTTGTCGCGCGAGAACGGTGCGCCCGAACCGCCCGAGATAAAGTTCGCGTCCGCCAGGAAGTCGGCGTAGTTGGCGTTGATCCGCTGCCAGTTCGCCTTCAGCCCGTAGGTGTCGTTGGGCCGGGACTGGTCGGGCGATTGCAGCAGGATGCCGGCGAAGGAGTTGAACCGGATCGGGATGGTGGGATCGAAGGCGTAGCCGGTGCCGGTATAGACCGAGACCGAGGCCGGGTGCGGGTTGTCGGCTTCGCGCCCGCCATCGGCACGCCACACCGTCTGCGAGGCGGTCAGCACCACGCCCGAGGTGCCGGATTTCTGCAGGACCGGATCGCCGGGGAACAGCCCCTTGGAGCGCCCGAGCGCCGTCTTGAAGTTATCCTCGTGGTCGGCGGTGTTGTAGAAGCCGGTCAGGGAGACGCGGCCCGGATAGGCCTCCTGCGTGAAATCGGTCTTGCGGCCGATCTCGGTCATCACCACCGCGCCGGCGAGGCGCTCGTAGCCGAAGTCGTAGCCCGACAGCCCGTTGGTGTTGGGGTTCACGCTGAAGGCGCCCGCCTGGATGTAGGTGGTCGGCGAGAGCTTGTAGGCCACGTTGGCGCCCCAGACGCCGTAGAGCGGCGAGGTGAAGCCGGCGTTGAAGTAGAACATGTCCTGGAAGCAGGAATTGATCGAGTTGCACGGCGGCAGGCCGTAGTATCGGTCCGGATGGGTGCGGCCGACCTCGACCACGAGGCGGTCGTCGAGCAGCTTCTGCTGGTAGGTGAACAGCGACAGTCGAGCGAAATTGGGGTTGTAGGGCGGCTGGTACCCGACCGTGGTGTCGCCGATGTCGGCGGCCATGTTCAGGTTGCGCACCAGGCCGAAGAAGGTCTGGGTGAAGTTGATCGTCCCGCCCGAGATGCCGGCGATCCTCTGCATGTCGGCCGTCATCGACAGCACGAAATAGGCCGAATTCGACTGCTCGCCGGGCCTTAGGCCCATGGTCGGGTTGGCCTGGTAGAAATCGTAGATGTTGACGTCGAAGGTGATGCCGCGGGCCGCCATCTCGGTGGCCCAGAGGGCCAGCGGTCCGACGCGGACCGGGTCCGCCGGCTTGGCGGCGACGGCCGGATCGGTGCGCGGCTGCGTCTGGTCGTTGAGCTGGCCCACCGGAGAGGCCGTCTGCGCCTCGGCCGAGGCGGCGGCCATCAGGAACGCCGCCGAAGCGGCGAGGCCCCGAAGAGCTGGCGAAGCGGCGATGCCCCGAAGGGCGGGTCTCCGGTGGCCCGGCACCGGCCTGATCGTGCTTGTCGGTCTCATCATGCACCCCCGCATCCTAGCATTGATCCTGCCTGAGCCCGCCCCATCCACTTTTCCTGTGGAATTATATCTCGTTAGGCCCAGACAATAGGCAGATCACCCGCCAAGAAATACTTTGCAATTAGGATGCCAGTGCTGAAATCAATGACTGATCATCCAGGGACGCGCGGAAGGAAAGCTTTTCACGGCCGGACTTGCTTGCGATTTGGTCTTCGCCGATCCGCTGCAGCATCCGCATCCGGCACCGTGACCCGAGACCTTGCGCGGGGCGTGGCGGCTGCGCTCGTTGGTGGCGTGCGCCTTGCGCAATCCGGCATCCATGGAAGCGAGGTTCGGCGCTGTGAGGAAGGCGCGGCCACAGGACGATCCGCAATCCGGGCAGTCGTGGGGGTCGCGGAACTCGGCCATCGGGCGCAGCACCGTGAACGGGCCGCAGGCGTCGCAGGCGTAATCGTAGACGGGCATCGGGGCCTCTCCGTGATTTCTGCGTGATGAGAGGGTAGGGCGGCACGGCCCTCCTCCCCAGCGGATCCCGGGCCTGCCCGAGATCCGTCGAACTGGTGGAGAGGAGTGGGAGGTGGGGCAGGTCCGCCAGCCTCCGCATCCTGAGGATCGCCCCATTACCCCCAACTCCTGCTCCCTCCCCACAAGGGGAAGGGGGCTTCGCGCCGATTCGGGCGCGACCCGGCCCTCAAAGATCGGGCGAGAGCGGCATCTGGATCGAGCCGTCGAGGAACTTCGTCGGACCGTCCGCACCCGGATTGATGTCGAAGTCGAAGATCTTGGTCGGAATCCACAGGGTGGCGCAGGCGTTCGGGATGTCGACGACGCCCGAGATGTGGCCCTGCACCGGCGCGGTGCCGAGGATCGAGTAGGCCTGGGCGCCCGAGTAGCCGAACTTCTTCAGGTACTCGATGGCGTTGAGGCAGGCCTGGCGATAGGCCACCGTCACGTCGAGGTAATGCTGCTTGCCGTACTCGTCGACGGAGACCCCCTCGAAGATCAGGTGGTCGTCGAACTTCGGTGTGATCGGCGACGGCTTGAAGATCGGGTTCTTGATCCCGTACTTCGACATGCCGTCCTTGATCAGGCTGACCTTGAGGTGGACCCAGCCCGCCATCTCGATTGCGCCGCAGAAGGTGATCTCGCCGTCGCCCTGGCTGAAATGCAGGTCGCCCATGGAGAGGCCGGCCCCCGGCACGTAGACGGGGAAGTAGATCTTCGAGCCGCGCGACAGATCCTTGATGTCGCAATTGCCGCCATGCTCGCGGCCCGGCACCGTGCGGGCGCCCTCGGCGGCCGCCTTGTCACGGCCCTCGCCCTTGAGTCGACCCATATGGGCGGTGGGCGCGAAGGGGAGGGTGGCCAGAGCCGGCACCCGGTTGGGGTCGGTGTCGAACAGGGCCTTCTCGCGGGTGTTCCAGGTCCCCAGCATCTTGGGATCGGGCAGGCAGCCGATCAGCCCCGGATGGATCAGGCCGGGGAAGCGCACGCCGGGGATGTGGCGCGACTTGGTGAACATGCCCTCGAAATCCCAGATCGATTTCTGGGCCTGGGGGAAGTGTTCGTCGAGGAAGCCGCCGCCGTTCTTCTTGGAGAAGAAGCCGTTGAAGCCCCACTGGCTCTCGGGCTTGGCGCCGATGTCGAGGAGGTCGACCACCAGGAGGTCGCCCGGCTCGGCGCCCTCGACGCCGATCGGGCCGGACAGGAAGTGCACGATCGACAGGTCGATGTCGCGCACGTCATCGGCCGAATCGTTGTTCTTGATGAACCCGCCGGTCCAGTCATAGGTCTCGACGATGAAGTCGTCGCCGGGCTTCACCATCGCCACCATGGGGATGTCGGGGTGCCAGCGATTGTGCACCATGTCGTTGTCGTAGGCCGATTGGGTCAGATCGACCTTGATCAGGGTCTCTGCCATCGTCACGTGCTCCCTTCCCTGGGTGAGGACATGCGTCCCCGTTCGCGCCGGCGGTCCGATCCTCCGGCGTGCGATGTGGCGGTGATCGTTGGGCCGGTCCGGCCCCGGTCTCCGTCAGCGTGCGAGCAGCTCCTTGAGGGCCGCATCGAGTGTGGCGATGTCGTCGGGGCTGGTGCCCGGCCCGCCGGCGAAGTGGCCCCACCAGGTCTCGATGACGCGCAGCTCCGCGTTCGGCATGGCCGCCGCCTCGATGGCGTTGTCCTCGGGGGGAAAGTACAGGTCGGTTGAGGCCGGCATCAGGATCGCCCTGGCGCGGATGGCCCCGAGGGCGGCCTTGAGATCGCCGTTGAAGCGGTCGTTGGCGCTGATGTCGCCGTTCTGCCAGGTCCACAGCATCGCCAGCAGGTCGTTGGCGTCCCGGGTGTAGAACAGACCTTCCCAGAACCCGACCAGAAAATCCTCGAGCGAGGCGTAGCCCATATGCGTCTTGTCGGCCTCGATCCGGTAGAACGTCTGCGACAGGCCCCAGCCGGCATAGACCCGGCCGAAGGCGCGCAGGCCCCGGTTAGGCGGGCTTGTGTACCAGCCCTCCGCATAGGCGGCGTCGGCCTGGAGCGCGGCCTTGGCGCCTTCGAGGAAGACGAAGTTGTGCCGGGAGCACTTGGCCGAACCCTGAAACGGCAGGATGCGGGGCACCATGTCGGGGTAGAGGGCGCCCCAATGGTAGGTCTGCAGGGCGCCCATCGACCAGCCGGTCACCAGCACCAGCGTTTCGATGCCGAAATTCTCGGTGACGAGGCGGTGCTGGGCCGTGACGTTGTCGTAGGCCGTGACGTTGGGGAATCTTGGCCCGTTCCAGGGCGCCGGCGTATTGCTCGGCGAGGACGACAGCCCGTTGCCGAACATGTTCGGGATGATGATGAAGTACCTGTCCGGGTCGAGGGCCTTGCCGGGACCGATCAGCCATTCGTTCTCGGTGTGCTGGCCGGAATACCAGGTCGGGTAGACGATGGCGTTGTCCTTGGCGGCATTGAGGGTGCCGAAGGTCTTGTAGGCGAGCCGGGCATCGCGCAGCGTCTTGCCGCACTGGAGGACGAAGTCACCGAGCTCGAAGATCTCGTAATCGACCATTCCGACCTCCGTCAGACCGAGAGGAAGCGCGCGACCTGGGCCTCGTCGATGTCGGCGCGCAGGGACTCGTGCACGATCACGCCGTTCTCGATGACCAGAACCCGGTCGGCGACGTCGAGGGCGAAGCTCAGCACCTGCTCGGAGACCACGATGGAGAGGCCTCGATCGTCTCGGATCTTCTTGAGGGTGCGGCCCATCTCGCGGATGATCGAGGGCTGGATGCCCTCGGTCGGCTCGTCGAGGAGGAGAACCTTGGGCCGGCTCGCCAGCGCGCGGGCGATGGCGAGCTGCTGCTGCTGGCCGCCCGAGAGATTGCCGCCGCGCCGGCCCTTCATCTCCAGCAGCACCGGGAACATGGTGTAGAGATCCTGCGGCACCCGGCGCTCGTGGGTGACGGTGAGCCCCGTCTCGATGTTCTCCTGCACGGTCATGGCCGAGAAGATCATGCGGCCCTGCGGCACGTAGGCGAGACCGCGTGCCACGCGCTGGTGGCTCTTCAGGGCGCCGACATCCGCACCGTCGACCCGGATCGAGCCGGATTTCACCGGCACGATCCCCATCAGGGTCTTCATCAGCGTGGTCTTGCCCATGCCGTTGCGGCCCATCACGGCGACGATCTCGCCGGGCGCCACCGCGATGTCGAGGCCGTGCAGAACCTCGCTCTGGCCATAGGCCGAATGCAGGTCGCTGACCGCCAGCATCGGCTGGACGCCGCCCTGACGATGAGGCGCGGGGGAGGAGGCAGGCGCGGTCTGGAGCATGAGCCTGTTTCCCTCAATGGCCGAGATAGACTTCGATGACCTTGGGGTCGTTCTTGACCCGCTCCATCGACCCTTCCGACAGGACCTTGCCCTGGTGCAGCACGGTGACCCGGTGGGCGATGTCCTCGACGAACTTCATGTCGTGCTCGATCACCAGGACCGAGCGGCCCTTGATGATCTCGTTGAGGAGTTCGGCGGTCTTGATGCGCTCCCCGACGCTCATGCCGGCCACCGGCTCGTCGAGCATCAGCAATTCCGGGTCCTGGATCAGCAGCATGCCGATCTCGAGCCACTGCTTCTGGCCGTGGCTGAGGAACTCGGCCCGCTCCAGGAGCTGATCCTTGAGGAAGATCATGCTGGCGACCTCCTCAATGCGGTCGCGGACCTGGGCGTCGCGCTTGAAGGTCAGCGCCCCGAACACCGAGCGGCCGCGCGGATAGGAGATCTCCAGGTTCTCGAACACGGTGAGGTCGTCGTAGATCGACGGCGTCTGGAACTTGCGGCCGACGCCGGCCAGCACGATGGCGCTCTCGGACAGCTTGGTCAGTTCCTGGCCCTTGTACTTGATCGAGCCGGAGCTGGCCTTGGTGCGGCCGCAGATGAGGTCGAGCACCGTGGTCTTGCCGGCGCCGTTGGGGCCGATGATGACCCGGATCTCGTTGGGATCGACGTAGAACGAGACGTCGTTGACCGCCTTGAAGCCGTCGAACGAGACGGTGAGGGATTCCACCGCCAGCAGGAAGTCCTTCTCGGCCGGATCGGCGCCGATGAGGTGCGAGGGCAGGATGGCTGCGTTCATCGGAGATCCTACTCGGCCGCGTGGGACAGGGCGACGGCGGGCGCGGGCTCGAGAGCCTTCACGCGCCGGGTCAGGCGGGGCTCGACATAGGTGCGGTAGATGCCCGCCAGACCGTTGGGGAAGGCCAGCACCACGAGGATGAACAGGCCGCCGAGGCCGAACAGCCAGAGTTCCGGGAAGCTCTCCGAGAAGGTGGTCTTGGCCCAGTTGACCAGGAGCGTGCCCCAGACCGCGCCGAACAGGGACAGGCGCCCGCCGACGGCGGCGTAGATCACCATCTCGATCGACGGCACGATGCCGACGAAGGAGGGCGACATGAACCCGACCTGGAGGGTGAACATCGCGCCCCCGATGGCGGCGAACACAGCCGCGAGGCAGAACGCGAAGGTCTTGAAGCTCGCCACCTGGTAGCCCGAGAACCGGACCCGGTCCTCCTTGTCGCGCATGGCGAGCAGGATGCGCCCGAGCTTCGACTTCTTCACGGCCTGCGCGAACAGGATGCAGGCGACGAGCAGGCCGGCGTTGACGAAGTAGAGGATGTTGTGGGCGCTGTCGGTGCGGATGTCCCAGCCGTGCAGGGTGCGCAGATCGGTGATGCCGTTGATGCCGCCGGTGTAGCCCTGCTGGCCGACGATCAGGATCGTCAGGATGGCGGCGATGGCCTGGGTGATGATGGCGAAGTAGGTGCCGCCGACGCGGCGGCGGAACATCGCCGTGCCGATGACGAAGGCAAAGAAGGCCGGCACCACCAGCACCGCGATCAGCGTGAAGGGCAGGCTGGTGAAGGGCTTCCAGAACCACGGCAGTTCGGTGATCTGGTTCCAGTCCATGAAGTCGGGAATGCCCGGGGTCGACTGGATCTTGGTATTCTCGACGCTGGACGCTTCGAGCTTCAGGTACATGGCCATCAGGTAGCCGCCGAGGCCGAAGAACACGCCCTGGCCGAGCGAGAGGATGCCGCCGAAGCCCCAGCAGATGACCAGGCCGAGGGCCACGAACGAATAGGTCAGGTACTTGCCGACGAGGTTGAGCCGGAAGGCGTCGAGCAGCATCGGCAGCAGGATGAAGATGACGCCGACGAGGAGCGCCAGGCTCACCCATTCCATCGGCTTCATGAACGGGTTGTCGTTGACGATCGTCTTGGGTGTGGAGCGGGTCATGACGTTCAGGCTCCTCAGCGCCGGACCTTGAGGGTGAAGAGGCCCTGGGGCCGCAGCATCAGGATGCCGACCACCGCCAACAGCGTGAGCACCTTCGCGGTGGAACCCGAGAGGAAGAATTCGAGGGTCGATTGCGTCTGCGAGATCGAGAAGGCGGACGCGATGGTGCCGAGCAGCGAGGCGGCGCCGCCGAACACCACGATCAGGAAGGTGTCGACGATGTAGAGCTGGCCGGAGGTCGGCCCGGTCGAGCCCACCATGGTGAAGGCCGAACCGGCGATGCCCGCGATGCCGCAGCCGAGGCCGAAGGTGAGGCGGTCGACCCGTTCGGTGTCGATGCCGACGGCGCCCGCCATGGCGCGGTTCTGCACCACGGCGCGAACCTGGGCGCCGAAGCGCGAGCGGTACATCAGGAGGGCGACGCCGACGGTGATCAGCGTCGTGATGGCCATGACGAACATGCCGTTGATCGGGATCTCGATGGTGTCGGTGACCTGCACCGAGCCGATCAGCCAGGACGGCAGCTCGACGCCGACCTCACGGGCACCAAAGATCGAGCGGTAGGCCTGCTGCAGGATCAGCGACAGGCCCCAGGTGGCCAGCAGCGTATCGAGCGGGCGCTTGTAAAGGTGGCGGATCAGGGCCCATTCCACCAGCATCCCGAGCGCCCCCGAGGCCAGGAAGGCGAGCGCCATCGCGATGAAGAAGTAAGCCGGGAACAGGGCCGGCAGTTGGGTCTGGAAGAAGCCCGAGCAGAGATAGGTCATGTAGGCGCCGAGGATCATGAACTCCCCGTGCGCCATGTTGATCACCCCCATCTGGCCGAAGATGATCGCCAGCCCGAGCGCCATCAGCACGTAGACCGAAAACAGGATCAGTCCGGCAAAGCCCTGCATCGCGAAGATCGCGCCGAGATCACCGAGCGAGTAGTCACCGAACATGGGTCCGTTCTCCGAAGGATGCCGCGCGTGTCGTGCAAGCATCAGGCCGTCGCGGACAGACGCGCCCTCTCATGAGACGCGCTCCCTCCCCCTCGTGGAGGCGTAGGGGTGGGGGTGGCGCCGCCAGCCTCCGCCGGTCGAGGGTCACCCAACCACCCCCACCGCCAACTCCTCCCCACAAGGGGGAGGAGGGCACGTTGGAGCCCTACTGGTAGCCCTTGGGGAACGGGTCGGGCTTGATCAGTTCGGGGCTGGTGTAGACGATCTCGAACTGGCCATCCGGCAGGGCCTTGCCGACGCGGGTCTTCGACCAGAGGTGGTGGTTCGGATCGACCCGGACGTAGCCTTCCGGCGCGTCCTTGTATTCGAGCCCCGGCGAGGCGGCGACGACCTTGTCGACATCGAACGAGCCGGCCTTCTCGCAGGCCATCTTCCACAGGTGGGGCCCGAGATAGGCGGCCTGGGTGACGTCGCCGATGACGGTCTTCTCGCCCCACATCTTCTTGAAGGCGGCGACGAAGGCCTTGTTGTTCTCGTTCTCGATCGACTGGAAGTACTTCATGCAGGAATAGGCGCCGGCGATGTTGTCGCCGCCGATGCCGTCGATCTCGTCTTCCGTCACCGAGATCGTCAGGAGGATCTGCTTCGACAGGTCGATGCCGGCGGCCTTGAGCTGCTTGTAGAACGCCACGTTCGAGCCGCCGACCACGTCGGCGAAGATCACCTTCGGCTTGGTGAGCTTGATCTTGTTGATCACCGAATTGAACTGGGTGTGGCCGAGAGGGAAGTACTCCTCACCGACGACCTTGCCCTTGAGCACGTTCTCGACGTGCTTTCGGGCGATCTTGTTCGAGGTGCGCGGCCAGATGTAGTCCGACCCGATGAAGAAGAACGAATCGCCGCCCTTCTCCTTGTGGACCCAGTTGAGGCCGGCGAGGATCTGCTGCGTGGCTTCCTGGCCGGTGTAGAAGACGTTCTTGGACTGCTCCAGGCCCTCGTAGAAGGTCGGGTAGTACAAGAGGCCGTTATACTGCTCGAACACCGGCAGCGCGGCCTTGCGCGAGGCCGAGGTCCAGCAGCCCATCACGGCGGCGCAATGGTCGTTGACCAGGAGCTTCTTCGCCTTCTCGGCGAAGGTCGGCCAATCGGAGGCGCCGTCCTCCTGGATGATCTTGATCTTGCGGCCGAGCACGCCGCCCGCCTCGTTGATCTGCGAGATCGCGAGCTTTTCGGCCTGAATGGAGCCGGTCTCGGAGATCGCCATGGTGCCGGTGGCCGAGTGCAGGATGCCGACCGTCACCTCGGTGTCGGTCACGGCGAGGCCGGTGGTGTTCACCGCCGACGTCGCCGGTCCCGCCGCGAAGCTCATGCGCGGCATCAGGGCGATCGCCGGAGCGCCGGCGAGCCCCATCAGAAGCCTGCGCCGCAGCGCCGATTGCAGGCCCTTGCCCTTGTCCTCTGCCATCGTGCCCAAACCCCTGTCGGTCGTCGCGCGGCGCTCGGGACGGCCGCGGATCGACGGAGCGGAGGCTAGGCTGCAGGGTGCAGTGCGGCCTATACGCTGTATTGCGTATGTCGGAGCCCGGCGCACAGGCCCATGCTGGTGAACTTGCTCGCGCGAGTCCGTGGCCCGGACCGCGCCATCCGAAGCGCCAGGTCGCGCCCGGCTTCGGGGCACGGTCCTTGCTAGGCTGGGGACGACGGACCGCCATCGTCACGGACGGGCCGGGATGCCGCGCCATCCCCCGTGCCGCATGATACCGTCCACCCCGAAGACGATGACCGAGCACCAGCGTATCCTGCCGATCCGGCGCGACTACAATCGCCTCGTCGCCGACGAGACGCTGGAGGATTATGCGCTCCGCTTCACCGCCAAGAAGGCGCGGCGGTGGTCGGGCTTCCGGGTCGCCCAGACGGCGCTCGGCTCCCTCTCGTTCCTGGCCCTGGAGGCGATCGGCGGCACCCTGGTGCTGAGTGTCGGGTTCACCAACACCCTGGCAGCACTCCTGCTGGTGAGCGCGATCATCTTCGCCACCGCGACGCCGATCAGCCTCTACGCCGCCCGCTACGGCGTCGACATCGACCTCCTCACCCGGGGCGCCGGCTTCGGCTATATCGGCTCGACGGTGACCTCGCTGATCTACGCGAGCTTCACCTTCCTGTTCTTCGCCATTGAGGCCGCCATCATGGCTCTGGCGCTGGAGCTGTGCTTCGGGCTGCCGCCGAGCCTCGGCTACCTCGTCAGCGCCCTCGCGGTGATCCCGCTGGTGATCTACGGCATCGCGATGATCAGTCGCTTCCAGCTCTGGACGCAGCCGGTCTGGATCGTGCTCAACCTCGTGCCGCTCGCCTGCATCGCCTTCGCCGGGGACGCGCCGGTGGCGACTTGGCTCGACCATCCGGGCAGCGACGGCCTCGGCGGCTTCGATTGGCCCCGCTTCGGCCTCGCCTCGGGCATCCTGCTGGCGCTGCTGGCCCAGGTCGGCGAGCAGGTCGACTTCCTGCGCTTCGTGCCGGAGCGCGAACCCGGCCGTTCGGCCCGCTGGTGGGCGGCGGTGCTGGGCGCCGGCGGCGGCTGGATCCTGCCCGGGATGCTCAAGATCCTGCTCGGCTCGTTCCTCGCCGTGCTCGCCCTCGCGCACGGGGTGCCCGCCGAGCATGCCGCCGAGCCGACGCGGATGTACGCGGTGGCCTTCGGCTACGTGGTCTCCCCCGGGGCCGGCGCCGTGGCGCTGATGACGCTGTTCGTGGTGGTGTCGCAGCTCAAGATCAACGTCACCAACGCCTATGCGGGCTCCATCGCCTGGTCGAACTTCTTCTCGCGCCTGACGCATAGCCACCCGGGCCGGGTCGTCTGGCTGGTGTTCAACGTCGCCATCGCGCTCCTGCTGATGGAGCTCGGCATCGACAAGACCATCGCCAGCACGCTCTCGCTCTACGCCGTGGTCGTGTCGGCCTGGGTCGGCGCGCTCGCGGCGGACCTCGCCATCAACAAGCCGTTCGGCCTGTCCCCGCCCGGCATCGAGTTCAAGCGCGCCCATCTCTACGCCATCAATCCCGTCGGCACCGGCGCCATGGCGCTGGCGATCCTCACGGGGTTCGTGGCCCATGCGGGCTGGATCGGGGCGATGGCCGTGCCGTTCGCGCCGCTGCTGGCGCTGACCGTCGCCGTCGCGGGGGCGCCCGCGATCGCGCTCGCCACCGGCGGGCGCTACTATCTCGCCCGAACTCCGCGAACCGACTGGCACGGTGCCTCCGAGATCACCTGCCGCGTCTGCGAGCACCCGTTCGAGCCGGAGGACATGGCCCAGTGCCCCGCCTACGCGGCTCCGATCTGCTCCCTGTGCTGCTCGCTCGACGCCCGCTGCGGCGATCTCTGCAAGCCGCACGGGCGCCTGGAGGCCCAGGCCCAGGCGGTGCTCGCACGCGTCGCCCCGGCCCGCACCGCCGCCTGGATCGGCGCGCCCCTGGGGCGTTACCTCGCGCTGATGCTGACGCTGGTGGCGGCGATCGCGCTGATCCTCGGTATCGTGCATGCGGGGGCCAGCGCCGAGCACCCCGAGCACCGCGCGGTGCTCGGCGCGGCGCTGACCAGCGTGTTCCTGATCCTCATCGTGATCCTGGGCATCGTCGCCTGGCTGTTCGTTCTGGCGCAGGAGAGCCGGCGGGTCGCCCTCGAGGAGACTGCGCGCCAGACCGGGCTCTACCAGGCCGAGATCGAGGCCCATAAGATCACCGATGCCAAGCTGCAGCAGGCCAAGGAGACGGCGGAGGCCGCCAATCTCGCGAAAAGCCGCTACGTGGTCGGCATCAGCCACGAGTTGCGCACGCCCCTGAACGCGGTGCTGGGCTACGCGCAGCTGCTGGAGGGCGACCCCAGCATCCCGGCCCCGCGCCAGAACGGCATCCGGGTCATCCGGCGCTCGGCCCAGCACCTGTCGGGCCTGATCGACGGCCTCCTCGATATTTCCCGGATGGAGGCGGGTCGCCTCCAGATCCACCGCAACGAGGTACGTCTCGCCGACTTCCTCGACCAGATCGTCGACATGATCCGGCTCCAGGCGCAGGGCGCTGCCCTCGATTTCCGCTTCACCCGACCCGAGGCCCTGCCGGCGGTGGTCGCCACCGATGAGAAGCGTCTGCGCCAGATCCTGCTCAACCTCCTGTCGAACGCGATCAAGTTCACCCCCGCCGGCACGGTCACCCTGGATCTGACCTACCGCAATCAGATCGCGGTGTTCACGATCAGCGACACCGGCCTCGGCATCCGCCGGGACGATCTGGAGCGCATCTTCGAGCCGTTCGAGCGCGGCTCGCTGGCGGCCGCGCGCTCGACGCCCGGCACCGGCCTGGGGCTGACCATCGCGCACCTGCTGGCCCAGGTGATGGGCGGCGAGATCACTGTCGAGAGCGAGGTCGGGCGCGGCACCCGCTTTCGCGTGCGCCTGATGCTGGCCTCGGTGGCCCGGCCGAAGCCCGTTCTGGCCGCACCCGCGAGCGCGCCGGTGCGGGCCTATGCGGGCGCCCGGCGCACCATCCTGGTGGCCGACGACGATGCGGCCCATCGCGGGCTGATGCGCGACATCCTCGAACCCCTCGGCCTGGTGGTGTGGGAGGCCGGCGACGGCCCGGCCTGCCTCGCCCTGGCGGAGACCCGGCCGCCGGACCTGTTCCTCCTCGACATCGCCATGCCGGGCATGAGCGGCTGGGTGCTGGCCAAAGCGCTGCGGGAGGCCGGCCACACCGCCCGCATCGCCATGATGTCGGCCAACGTCCACGAGATCAGCCCCGTGCGGGGTGACGACGCGCCCCACGACGCGATCATCGCCAAACCCTTCGACCTGCGCGACTTCCTTGAATGCGTCACCGGCCTGCTCGGCCTCGCCTGGACCGCGCAGGAGCCTCCCGGGATCGACGCCGCCGCACCGACGCCGGAGGCGTCCCCGGCCCCGCGGCCCGGGCAGGTGGCCGATCTCCTGCGCCTCGTGCGGATCGGCCACGTGCGCGGGATCGAAGCCAAGCTGGCCGAGATGGAGGCCGAGGCGGACGCCCCGATGGCCTTCATCGCGCAGATGCGGGGCCTCGCCGCCGCCTTCGACCTGCGCCGGGCCCGCACCGTGCTGGAAGCCCTGAGCCCTCCGCAGGACGTGGCGGAAGGCGTGTCGGATGTCTGAAGCCCAGCGCGACATCGTCCTCGTGGTGGACGATTCCCCCGAAACCCTGAGCTTCCTCACCGAGGCGATCGAGCGCTCGGGCGCCACCGTCCTGGTGGCGGTGGCGGGCGACCTCGCCCTGGCGCTGGTCGACGAGATCACCCCCGACGTCATCCTGCTCGACGCGATGATGCCCGGCATGGACGGGTTCGAGACCTGCCGTCGCCTCAAGGCGAAGGGCCATCTCGCCCACGTGCCGGTGATCTTCATGACCGGCCTGTCGGAGACCGAGCACATCGTGAAGGGCCTGGAGGCCGGCGGCGTCGACTACGTGACGAAGCCGATCGCCCCCGACGAGATCCTGGCCCGCATCCGGGTCCATCTCGCCGGCGCCCGTGCGGCCCAGAGCGCGCGGGCGGCCCTCGACACCACCGGCCGCACCCTGTTCGCAGTGGACCGCGACGGCGCGGTCCGGTGGTGCACGCCCCAGGCCGCGCGCCTGCTCGGCGGGGTCACCGAGCCCGGCGCGCCCCTGGGCCTGCCGCCACAGGGCGGGGCCTGGCTAAAGGCCTGCCTGGGGGGCGCGTCCACCGCCCCTCTGAGCCTCGTGGACCGGGCAGGCACCGCCTACACCTTGAGCTTCATCGGCGGCACCGGCGACGAGATCCTGCTGCGGCTGGCCCGGGACGGCACCCAGGCCGGCCTGGAGCGCCTGCGCCTGCGCCTGCGCGTCACCGGGCGCGAGGCGGAGGTGCTGCTCTGGCTCTCGCGGGGCAAATCCAGCCGCGACATCGGCGAGATCCTGGGCTTGAGCCCCCGCACGGTGACCAAGCACCTCGAGGGCATCTACGAGAAGCTCGGAGTCGAGAATCGCACGGCTGCGTCAGTCATCGCCGCACGCCACCTGCAGGATCTCGATTGAGGGTCTCCCGGTCGGGCCGTGGGCCGGATATTTGTGCGGTCGGCCCTCGCTTTGGCGCGGCGGCACCCGATCTATCCCATGAGAGACAGCTGGGAGCTTCGCAATGAACTGGATGACGTGGTTGGTCGGCCGTTGCGTGGATCTCACGGAGCGCGTCGTCCCGGGTCTCGACCGGCGTGAGCCGGGCCGAACGGGTGGGACCCAGAGCCTGCGGGGCCGGGTCCGGGGTTCGGCCTCGGAACCGACGGTGATCCAGCCGGGGATCGGAGCCCGGCCGGATTGACGGGCGGCGCGTCCGCTCAGGCGAGCGCCCGGGCGGCGGCGCCTGCCTTGCGCACGGAGCCGTCGACATCGTGGGCGGCCTGGGCGATGCCGTCCATGCTCTGTCGGACCTGCTCGACGCTCTGAGCGGCGGTCTGCATGTTCACCGACATGTCGCGCGTGACCGCCGCCTGTTCGGTGACCGCCGACGAGACGCTGAGTGAAATCTCGCTGAGATGCGCGATGGTGCGGGCGATGGCCTCAATGGCGTTCACCGCCTGGCTGGTGGAGGTCTGAACCGCCGCGATCTGGGTCCCGATCTCCTCCGTTGCCCGCGACGACTGGTTGGCCAGGGCCTTCACCTCGCTAGCGACCACCGCGAAGCCCCGGCCGGCCTCGCCGGCGCGGGCGGCCTCGATGGTGGCGTTGAGCGCAAGCAGGTTGGTCTGGTCGGCGATCGAGCGGATCACCGAAACCACTTCGCCGATCTTGGTTGCGGCCGAGGTCAGGCCCGCGACGATCCCGCCGGCCTCTTCCGCACGGATCACGGCCTCGTCGGAAGCGGCCTTCGCCTCGACGGCGTGGCGATTCAATTCCTCGATCGAGGCCGAAAATTCCTCGGCACCGGCCGCCACGGCCTGCACGTTGCCCGAGGTCAGGGCCGCGGCCTCGGCGGTGGTGCTCGCCTGGCGGCTGACCTCGGCGATGGAGTCGGTGATGCCGCCGAGGTCCCGGTCGATGGCGCGCTGGCCCTCGAGGCGGCGGAGGCGATCGGCGACCTGATGGGTCACGTTGTTGGCGAACTTGACCACCGCCACGGGCTTACCGTCCGGGCCGAGGACCGGATTGTAGGCCCCGTAGATCCAGACCTCGCGTCCGCCCTTGGCCATGCGGCGAAACTCGCCGGCCTGGTACTCGCCGCTGGCGAGCGCCTTCCAGAAGGCCGCATAGGCCGGCGTGTCCCGGTCCTCGGGCGCCATGAACTGGCTGTGGTGCCGACCCTTGATCTCGTCCAGGGTATAGCCGAGCGCGGCGAGGAAGTTCGGGTTGGCATCGGTGACGAGGCCGTCGGGCGTGAAGTGGATCACCGCCTGCGAGCGGTTGATCGCCGCGATCTGGCCCTCGTAGGCCGCGTTGCGCCGGGTCTGCTCGGTGATGTCGGTCGCGAACTTGACCACCTTCACGGGCTTGCCGTGCCGGTTGAGGATCGGGTTGTACGAGGCCTGTATCCACCGGCTGCGCCCGTCCTTCGCGATCCGGCGAAACTCCCGGCTCTGGAACTCACCCCGGCGCAGGCTGTCCCAGAACTGGCGATAGGCGACGGTCTCTCGCTCCTCGGGCGCGACGAACAGGCTGTGGTTCTGGCCACGGACCTCGTCCAGCGTGTATCCGACCAGGTCGAGGAAGATCTTGTTCGCATCGCGAACCGTCCCATCCATATCGAACTCGATCCGACCCTGCGATCGATCGAGTGCGGCCAAGGTGGCGCGAAGACTTGATCCCAGCATGTGGCCTTCTCTTACTCGGTCGGCGAAGCGAAATGCGCCACCAATTCCATCCCTGGTGCGCCCTGCCATAAAAGAATTATAATTGTAAAATTCGGATTAATAACAATAATCATTCCACTGCACGCGGCGCATAATCTGTCGTGTGCTGAAATTCGACATTGTCAGGCGCGATCCGCCGACGATGCGGTCGCGTGCAGGTGCGGGGCTCGTAGTGGGGGGCTCTTCTCGGCGCGGGGCTTGCCGGTTCCCGTGCCAAGGCTGGCCCGCGTCCGGGGTCGTGACATCCGGCCCGGCCCGCAACCGCTGCGTTTCGGAATGAACCTTGCCGGGATGAACCTTGGCCGCCCCCTCGTGCGTTAGGCCGTCGATGACCCATTCCGATTCGAGCCGCATGAAGAGTCGATCGATGCCCCGCCGCACGTCCGTTTCCGTGACGATCAGATCCGCAGACGCCCGGCGGAAAGGCGAAGTCCTGCGCACCGCGCTCTGCGCCGTCGCCCTGGCGAGCCCGCTGCTGGCATCGCCAAGTCGGGCGCAGACCGCGCCGGTTGCACCCGCTCCGACTGCCACAACCCCGCCTGCCGCGACCCTCACCAAGGTGGCGAGCTTCGAGCATCAGGTGACCGGCGTCACCGTCTCGAAGGACGGACGCATCTTCGTCAACTTTCCGCGATGGACCGAGGACACCGAGGTATCGGTGGCCGAACTCAAGGATGGCAAGCTGGTGCCGTTCCCGGACGCGGCCTGGAATTCCTGGCGCAACGCCAAGAAGGACGAGGTCACAGCCAAGGACCATTGGGTCTGCGTCCAAAGCGTGGTCGCCGGTCCCAACGGCAATCTCTGGGTGCTCGATCCGGCCGCCCCCGCCATGGCGGCCCTGGTACCCGGCGGTCCCAAGCTGGTCGAGATCGACCTGAAGACCAACCAGCCCGCGCGCACCATCGCGTTCGACGACAGCGTGGCGCCCCAGGGCTCCTACCTTAACGACGTGCGCTTCTCCCCCGACGGCAAGACCGCCTACCTCACCGATTCCGGCGCCCGGGGTGCCCTGGTGGTGGTCGACCTCGACAGCGGCCGCGCGCATCGGGTGCTCGACGGCGATCCCACGACGCAGCCCGACCCGAGCGTCACCGTGACCTATGACGGCAAACCCCTGCGCCGCCCGGACGGGCGCGGCGTCGAGTTCGCGGCCGATGGCATCGCTCTCTCCCCCGACGGCAAGACGCTCTACTGGCAGGCGATCAAGGGCAAGACGCTCTACAGCCTGCCAACCGAGACGCTCGCCGGCAGCATCACCACGGCGCTGATGCCGGCGGCCCTCGCGGACAAGAACGTGGCCGGCCGGATCGAGACCGTGGGCGAGAACGGCCCGGCGGACGGGCTGATCATCGCCCGCACCGACGGCCGGATGTACGTGACGTCGCCGCAGGATGATTCGATCAAGGTCCGCGACCTGTCGGGCAAAGGCAACAGCCTGAGCACCGTCGTACAGGACAAGCGCCTGCGCTGGCCCGACACCTTCGCGGAAGGACCGGACGGCACGCTCTACGTCACGACGTCGCACATCCAGGACTCGGCCTTCTACAAGCCGGACGCGCCGGCAGCCCTGCCGACCGAGTTGTGGAGCTTCAAACCCAAGACTGTGGAGGCGACCGGCGCGACCGGCGCTCCCGCGACCCCCGCCCAGCGCTGAGGCCCATCACCCGAGGCTTTTCCCCCCAGGCGTGGCGCACGCCGAGGCCCAACGCATCGGCCGGCCCCAGCCAGCGCGTCCCCTTGCCCTTCCAACCGTTCCGGAACCGGATGCCGACGATTCGACGACGCACGTTCCTCGGCACCGCTCTGGCGGCGGTTGGCCTGTCGGCCACCCGCGCCGCGGCTGCGCCGATCCTGCGCAGCGACGACCCGCGCTTTTCTGCGGTGGTCGCGCCTGACACGCCCCTGCGCACGCTCTACGCGGCCGGGCGCTGGTGCGAGGGCCTGTGCTACGCGCCGGCATTCGGCGGCCTGATCGTCAGCGACGTTCGGGCCAACCGGATGCTGCGCATCGGCGACGATGGCGCAACGCAGGTCTTCCGCGATCCGTCGAACAACGCCAACGGCAATACCCTCGACGGCGAGGGCCGTCTCGTCACCTGCGAGCACCGGGGCCGGCGCGTGGTGCGGCGCGAGCCGGATGGGCGCCTCACGGTGCTGGCGGAGACCTATGAAGGGCGGCCGCTCAATTCCCCCAACGATGCCGCCCTGGCGCCGGACGGCGCGATCTGGTTCACCGATCCGGTCTTCGGCATCACCATGCCGGACGAGGGCCTGATGGCAGCACCCGCCCAGGCAGCCCGGCGGGTCTATCGGATCGATCCCGGCTCCGGGCGGGTCGCGGCGATGACCGACGCGGTGGGGCAGCCCAACGGGATCGTGTTCAGCCCGGATGGCACACGCCTCTATGTCAGCGACACCAGCGCGGCCCTGAAGAACCCCGAGGGCGCCCGGACGATCCTGACTTTCCCCGTCGAGCGGGGGCGCCGGCTCGGCAACCCCCGGGTGTTCGCCACCGTGGAGGCCGGCGTTCCGGACGGGCTCGCGGTCGATGCCGGGGGCCGGCTCTACGCGGCCTGCTTCGACGGCGTGCGGGTGTTCGATTCCGACGGGACCAGGCTGGGCCGCATCGCCACCGCCACCGATGCCGCCAACGTCGCCTTCGGGGGACCGGACGGCAACCGCCTGTTCATCGGCGCCGGCCCGATCGTCCACGCCATCGACCTCGCGGTCCGCGGCCCCGCCCGGGGCTGACCCGTCTCACCTCCCGTCCGAACCGGAACCCCGCCATGACGCTCGCTCGCCGTGATCTCCTTGCCGCCGGCCTCACCGGCGCGGCGGCTCTCTCTCTCGGATCCGAAGCGCGGGCGGCGGCGGAGGCGCCGGTCACCACGGAACGCGCCATCGGCGGCCTTGAACTCGCCTTCACGGCGGATGCGCCCTCGACCCCCACGGGCCTCGCCATCTCGGCGCAGGGCCGGCGCTTCGTGATGATGCCGCGCTTCAACGCGACGGTGCCCTACACGCTGGGCGAAGTGCTGCCGGACGGCGAGGTCCGGCCCTATCCGGACCTCGCCACCAACCAGCCCGACCCGGATCAGCCGCAGGCGCGCCTGTTCCACGTGCCCAACGGCGTCTTCGACCGCGACGATACCCTGTGGTGCCTCGATGCCGGCCTGCCGGACGGCTCCGGCCCGCCGGTGAAGGGCGGCGCGAAGCTCGTGCAGATCACCCTCTCGGACAACCGTATTCGTCGGGTGGTGCCGCTGGACGCGGGTATCACCCCGACCTCCTCGCTCAACGACCTGCGGGTGGACATTCGCGACGGGTACGCCCGGGCCTACATCACCGATCAGGGCCAGGACGGGGAGGGCGCCATCCTGGCGGTCGACCTCGCGACGGGCCGGGTGGTGCGACGCCTCGCGGGCCACGCCAGCACCAGGTCGCAGAAGGGACTCCTCAAGATCGTCGAGGATCGCGCCGTGGTGCAGCGGAAGGAGGACGGGCCGCCGCGCCCGGTCCAGGGCGGCGCCAATGGCATCGCCCTCAGCCCGAACGGTCGTCGCCTTTACTACGCGCCCCTGATCGGACGCCGACTCTACGCAGTAGAGACCGCCGCGCTCCTCAATCCCGAGACCAGCGATGCCGGGGTGGCGGCCGGGGTCGAGGACCTTGGCGAGAAGGGCATGACCGGTGGTCTCACCACCGATTCGAAGGACCGGGTCTACCTCGCCATGCAGGAGTTCAACGCGGTCGGCCGCCGCGATCCCGACGGCACCGTCACCCTCATCGCCTCGGACCCGCGCCTGATCTGGGCCGATACGTTCTGGATCACGCCCGATCGCTGGCTCCACATCTCGTCCGCCCAGGTGAATCGGCGCCCGGAATACAACGGCGGCCAGGATCTCCAGAAACCGCCCTACGCCATCCTGCGGATGCGCATCGACGCCGACCCGGCCTGACCGCCCAAGGCAGTCCCTCGGGATGGCGAAGCCGGCGAGTAAAACCAGTCGGGCGCAATGCACTCATGGGTTGCAACACACCCTTAAGACTCATCCCTTATCACGGACTCGTGACACAGGCGGCAGGGTCGGGAGATGCAGCAGCGAAGCACGACGATCGACGCAGTCCGGGGGATCTGCCTCGTCAACATCTTCGTCAATCACATCGAGAACGGCTATCTTACCAACCTGTCACCTTCGGGGCTCGGATTCTCCGACAGCGCAGACATCTTCGTGCTGCTCAGCGGGATTTCTGTTGCGTTGGCAGCCCGGCAGACCGAAGCACGCTGCTTTGGGGAGATCGTCGTACACCTCTGGCGGCGCGCAGCCTACATCTATGGGTTTGAGGTCCTTCTCGTTCTGGCAACCCTGGGTCTCCTCTCGGCGATCTTTGCCCTCCGCGGCGTGGAAGGGATTCATGCCCCGGAGACGCGTCTGCTTCGGGATTACGGCCTTCGCGACCTCCTCTGGCACGCGCTGACGATGAGGCAGACGGTCGGATACTCGTCCGTCCTGCGCCTCTACGTCGCCCTGATGCTGCTGGCGCCTTTCCTGCTCCGTCTGGCCGCCTGGCGTTTCTGGGCACCGCTGCCCCTGGGGCTCCTGATCTGGATTCCGGCCGGTCACTTCGCATGGGTCATCCCGAACAGCCTGACGGGTGCGCCTTTCGCCCTGACAATCTTGCCCTGGACCCTGCTGTTCGCGATCGGGATCGTGGTCGGTCAGGGTATGATCCGCGGCATCGTCCTGCCACACAGCCGGCTCATCACCTGCGTCGCCTTCGCCTTTCTGGCGACCTACCTGATTATCGTCGTTGTGCTGGGCAACATCTGGCCTGCCGTTCACCAATGGGTCACGACGCGCAACGACCACTTCTGGCTCGGCGCGAGCAAGACCTATCAATCCCCTCTCCGGGTCCTGCACGTTCTGGCGCTCGCCTACCTGGTGATGGCATTGCCGAACGCGCCGCTGATTCGCCTGCTGCATCAGATGCCGCGCAACCACCTTCTCGCCCGTCTCGGCTGTCGATCTCTGCCTGTCTTCACCGGTGGCGCTCTCGGGAGCGTCATCGCCAGTGAGGGGCTTGATCTCGCGGCGATCCCACTCAGTGGTGCATGGCTTCCAATGCTCCTCCTTGAGGCCTCAGCGATCGCCCTGTTCGTCGCCCTCGCGCTGCAGCGCGATGGTCACCGGGGCAGGATCTTACAGTGGTTCGCCATCCTACGCCCGCGTCGCGATCGATGCCGTACCGAATCAGCTTGCAGGGAAGAGCCGTCCGCACCGATTCGACCGCAGTTCGTCCTTGGCTGAACGCAGACGCCTATTCCGACCAGCGCAGGGCCGCGGCGGCGGCCAGGGTCCCGATCACGCCCGCGATCAGGCTGAGGGCGCACAGAATGGCGAGCGGCGTTGTGAAGGGTACGGTACCACCGAGGGCTGCTTCGCTCGCCGAGACGCCGAAGATCAGCGTTGGGATCATCAGCGGTAGCACCACCACCGCCAGGATCAGCCCGCCGCGACGGATCGAGGCGGTGAGCGCCGCGCCGACCGCGCCCACGAAAGTCAGCGCCGGGGTTCCCACGAGGAGGGTCAGGGCGGTCGCCGCCATCGCCCGGCCGTCGAGGGCGACGAGGAGGCCGAACAGGGGCGAGGCGAGGGCGAGCGGCAGGCCGGTGGTCAGCCAATGGGCCAGCACCTTGGCGAGCACGATGCCCTCCAGGGGGGCCGGCGAGCCGGTCATCAGGTCGAGGGAACCGTCCTCCTCGTCGGCCTGGAATAGCCGGTCGAGGCCGATCAGGGTCGAGAGCACGGCGGCGAGCCACAGGATCGCGGGGCCGATCCGGGACAGCAGGTTGAGATCCGGGCCGAGGGCGAACGGCACCAGAGCGACGATCATCAGGAAGAACACGAGGGAAAGCGCCCCCGACCCACCGACCCGGGCGGCCAGCGCAAGGTCGCGGGCGACGAGGGCCTTCAGCGCGCGCATCACCACCACACCTCGTCGGCTGCGACCGTGGACCGGGCCGCGCCCGGTGCGGTGGTCCGGGGCGCCTCGATCCGCAATTCCTGCGCGTCCTCCAGGCCGAGAGGCTGATGAGTCGCCGCGATGACAAGGCCGCCCTCGGCCCGGTGGCGTGCCATCATGCCGGCGAGGACCGCCTGAGAGGCCGTGTCAAGGGCCGCCGTCGGCTCGTCGAGGAGCCAGAGCGGGCGCCGGCAGACGAGGAGGCGGGCCAGGGCCACGCGCCGGCGCTGGCCGGCGGAGAGATAGCCGACCGGCAGCCGCAGGGCGTGGCCGAGGCCGAGTTCCTCCAGCGCGGCGCGGGGGCTCGCGGTCGGCGCCCCGAGGAGGTCGCGGGCGAAGGCAAGGTTCTCCTCGGCCGTGAGCGGACCCTTCAGGCCGTCGCGATGGCCGACCACGTGCAGGCATTCCGACAGGGTCGCCTCGCCGACCTCCCGCACCGTGACCGTTCCGGACTCGGGCTTGAGCCGGCCGGCCAGCACCGCCAGCAGCGTCGACTTGCCGGCGCCGTTGCGGCCCGTGACCATCAGGGCCGCGCCGGGGCCGAGTTCGAAGGACAGGTCCGAGAAGATGCGGCGGCCAGAGCGGCGGACGGCGAGATCTTGGGCGGTCAGCCGCACGGGGGGTCCTGCATCATGAGCCCGGGATTTTGAGCCTCGTCGAACCGGCTACCGGTCGACGTCGCGCCGATGGCCGATCTTGATCACGAGGATGCGCAAGGCGTCGTCCTCGATCGTGGCAATTCCGCGAAAGTCACCGATCGGTATTCCAGATTTTGCCCAACCGAGAGCCCTTCAGGGCTTCGCCAATGGCACGCGAATCGTCCAGTGGCGAGACCCGGTGGCGCAGAAAGCCCAGGATGCGCTTGGCCGCCTCACGGTCGAGCCTGGCGAGTTCGCGTTCCACGGAACGCGCGAACGCAATCCGCCACGCCATAGCGCGCCAGCAGGTCTTCGAGAGGAACGGTGTCGCTTTCGCCGCTTCGGACAGCCGCGGGGTGCTGCTCGGCGGCCTTGAGGTTTTCCAGGTGCTCGAGGATGGCATCGCGCGCTTGGTCGTCCTTGCTCCGGCCGGTACGCCGCGCCAGGGCCTTCAGGCGGTCTTCGATCTCGAGCGGCCGGCGCAGGGCGAGCATCGGAGGCTCCTTCGCGGGATCAGAGTCCAGCGTGGGCGCCCTCCGCTGGCGAAGGTACGACCGAACAGAACCGTAGCACTGTCAGCCCCCCGGTAGCGGCCAGTTTCGAAGTGTTCTATAACGCGCGCAGGCTGCGCCGCGCGAGTTTCAGGGCGTCCAAATCGCCCTTCGCGCATCATCCTCACTCGGGCACCCCCGGGGCGGCGCGCGCTTCACAGCGCTCCCAGCCGAACACGTGTTTTCGTGGCGCAGGTTATGCCTGCGCGTGTTCGACCAACCGCTCGCGAGGAAATATAACGCCGTGGCATCGCTCGACAGCTTCCAGTCCCGCCAGACCCTGACGGTCGGCGACAAGGCCTATACCTACTATTCGATTCCGCATGCCGAGAAGGCCGGCCTCGCCGACGCCACCGCGCTGCCCTTCTCCATGAAGGTGCTGCTCGAGAACCTGCTGCGCTTCGAGGACGACCGCTCGGTCAAGAAGGACGACATCTCGGCCACCGTCGCCTGGCTCGGCAACAAGGGCAAGACCGAGACCGAGATCGCCTTCCGCCCCTCCCGCGTCCTGATGCAGGACTTCACGGGTGTGCCGGCCGTGGTCGACCTCGCCGCCATGCGTGACGCCATGGTCGCGCTCGGCGGCGACCCCCAGAAGATCAACCCGCTGGTGCCGGTCGATCTCGTGATCGACCACTCGGTCATCGTCGACGAGTTCGGCACCCCGAAGGCGCTGGCCGACAACGTCGCGCTCGAATACTCGCGCAACGGTGAGCGCTACACCTTCCTCAAGTGGGGCCAGTCGGCCTTCGACAATTTCTCGGTTGTCCCGCCCGGCACCGGCATCTGCCATCAGGTCAACCTGGAATACCTGTCGCAGACCGTGTGGACGAAATCGGAAGACGGGACCGAGCTGGCTTATCCGGACAGCCTCGTCGGCACCGATTCGCACACCACCATGGTCAATGGCCTCGCCGTGCTGGGCTGGGGCGTCGGCGGTATCGAGGCCGAGGCCGCGATGCTCGGCCAGCCGCTCTCCATGCTGATCCCGGAAGTCGTCGGCTTCAAGCTGTCGGGCAAGCTGCCCGAGGGCACCACCGCCACCGACCTGGTGCTGACGGTCACGCAGATGCTGCGCAAGAAGGGAGTCGTGGGCAAGTTCGTCGAATTCTACGGCCCCGGTCTCGACGACATGGCGGTGGCCGACCGTGCCACGATCTCCAACATGGCCCCGGAATACGGTGCCACTTGCGGCTTCTTCCCGATCGACCAGAAGACCATCGATTTCCTCACCGTCACCGGCCGCGCCGACGACCGGATCGCCCTGGTCGAGGCCTACGCCAAGGCGCAGGGCATGTGGCGCGACGCACAGACCCCCGATCCGGTCTTCACCGACACCCTGGAGCTCGACATGGGGGACGTGCGCCCATCGCTCGCCGGCCCCAAGCGCCCGCAGGACCGGGTGCTTCTCGACGGCGCCAAGCCCGGCTTCGCCGCCTCCATGGAGACCGAGTTCAAGAAGGCGGCGGACATCGCCCGGCGCTACCCGGTGGAGGGCGCCAATTTCGACATCGGCCACGGTGACGTGGTGATCGCCGCCATCACGAGCTGCACCAACACCTCGAACCCCAGCGTGATGATCGGCGCCGGCCTGCTCGCCCGCAACGCGGTGGCCAAGGGCCTGCGCTCGAAGCCCTGGGTGAAGACCTCGCTGGCACCCGGCTCCCAGGTGGTGGCCGAGTACCTGGAGAGCGCCGGCCTGCAGACACCCCTCGACGCCCTGGGCTTCAACCTCGTCGGCTTCGGCTGCACCACCTGCATCGGCAACAGCGGCCCCCTGCCGGCCCCGATCTCGAAGGCGATCAACGACAACGACGTCGTCGCCGCTGCCGTGCTGTCGGGCAACCGCAATTTCGAGGGCCGGGTGAATCCCGATGTGCGGGCGAACTACCTCGCCTCGCCCCCCCTGGTGGTCGCCTACGCGCTCGCCGGCTCGATGCAGATCGACATCACCACCGAGCCGCTGGGCACGGGCTCGGACGGACAGCCCGTCTACCTGAAGGACATCTGGCCCTCGACCGCCGAGGTGCAGGAATTCATCGAGGCCAACATCACCTCGACCCTGTTCAAGTCGCGCTATGCCGACGTGTTCGGCGGCGACGATTACTGGAAGGCCGTCGAGGTCACCGAGGCCGAGACCTTCAAGTGGGATTCGACCTCCACCTACGTGCAGAACCCGCCCTACTTCGTCGGCATGCAGAAGACGCCGGCCCCGGTGGAGGACGTCATCGACGCCCGCATCCTCGGCCTGTTCCAGGACTCGATCACCACCGACCACATCTCGCCGGCGGGTAACATCCGGGCGAATTCTCCGGCCGGCGCCTACCTGCAGGAACACCAGGTCCGGGTGCAGGACTTCAACCAGTACGGCACCCGCCGCGGCAACCACGAAGTCATGATGCGGGGCACCTTCGCCAACATCCGCATCAAGAATCAGATGGTGCGCGACGCGTCCGGCAACGTGGTCGAGGGCGGCTGGACCCTGTTCCAGCCCACCGGCGAGCGGATGTTCATCTACGACGCCGCGCAGAAGTACCAGGCCGAGGGCACGCCGCTGGTGGTTTTCGCCGGCAAGGAATACGGCACCGGTTCATCGCGCGACTGGGCGGCGAAGGGCACCAAGCTGCTCGGCATCCGCGCCGTGGTGGCCGAGAGCTTCGAGCGCATCCACCGCTCGAATCTCGTCGGCATGGGCATCGTGCCCCTGGTCTTCCAGGGCGAGACCTCCTGGGCCTCGCTGGGCCTGAAGGGCGACGAAACGGTCTCGATCCGGGGCCTGTCGGGCGAATTGAAGCCGCGCCAGACCATGATCGCCGAGATCACCTCCGCCGACGGCACGAAGCGGGAGGTGCCGTTGACCTGCCGCATCGATACCCTCGACGAGCTCGAATACTTCCGCAACGGCGGTATCCTCCCTTACGTGCTGCGCTCGCTCGCAGCGTAAAACTCCCCAGATCGCGATGACGAGGCCTCGCCCCTTCGGGCGAGGCCTTTTTCGTTATCAGACATCTTGAAAGATTTCTCTCAGGTTAATAAATCGCCAGATATCAAACCTAGAGTTTGAATTCTGGCCGGTGCTGCTGGTGGCATCGGTGAACCGAGGAGCGAGACGATGTCGGCGATTTCCTACCCCTGCTATAAGCTCAAGAAGGACGTCCGCGGTCAGTGGTACTGGGTCTACTATGCCAAGAACGGTGAAGAGATCTCGAAGAGCAGTGAAAGCTATGTGGCGAAGGCGGATTGCCTGAACGGCATCAAGCTCAACAAGGCTTCGGCCAACGATCCGATCTACGAAGTCTGAGACGACGGGCCGGCGCCCTGCCGGGGCACGCCGCCGCGCCGCGAGGCGGCGTGCCCTCCGCATCCCGCTTGACGCCACGGCGCGCCCGGTCGAAACCGCGACGCATGACGATGCGCCCCATCCTCCTGACCAACGCCACCTTGTGCGACCCGGCCACGGGCCGGCAGGCCCCCGGCCACGTCCTCGTCCGCGACGGCCTGATCCACGATGTCGGCTGGGGGCCGCTGGCCGGAGTGCCGGACGAGGCCGAGACGATCAATTGCGGCGGCCACGTTCTCAGCCCGGGCCTGATCGATCTGCGCGCCTTCGTGGGCGAGCCCGGCGCCGAGCATCGCGAGACCCTGGCGAGCGCCAGCGCGGCGGCCGCGGCCGGAGGCGTCACCACGCTGGTCTGCATGCCGGACACCAATCCCATCATCGACGGGCCGGCCATCGTCGACTTCGTCCTGCGCCGGGCGCGCGACACCGCCAGCGTCCACGTCCTGCCGGCCGCCGCCATCACCAAGGGCCTTGCCGGCCAGGAGATGACCGAGTTCGGCCTGCTGCAGGAGGCCGGCGCCGTGGCCTTCACCGACGGTCTCAAGGCGGTGGCGAACGCCCAGGTCATGCGCCGCGCGCTCACCTACGCCCGCGATTTCGGCGCCCTGCTGATGCAGCACGTGGAGGAGCCGGACCTCGTCGGCGACGGCGTGATGAACGAAGGCGAGATGGCCTCGCGGCTCGGACTGCTCGGCATCCCGCGCGAGGCCGAGACGGTGATGCTGGAGCGTGACATCCGCCTCGTGCGCCTCACGCAAGCCCGCTACCACGCGGCGATGATCTCCTGCGCCGATTCGGTCGAGATCGTGCGCCGGGCCAAGGCGGACGGGCTGCCCGTCACCTGCGGCGCCTCGGTGAACAACCTCGTCCTCAACGAGGGCGACATCGGCCATTACCGCACCTTCTGCCGGCTCTCGCCGCCCCTGCGCCACGAGACCGACCGGCTCGCCCTGGTGGCGGCCCTGAACGACGGGGTGATCGACGTCATCGTCTCCGACCACAACCCGCAGGATGTGGAGACCAAGCGCCTGCCCTTCGCGGAGGCCGCCGACGGCGCCCTCGGCATCGAGACCCTGCTGGGCGCGGCCCTGCGGCTGGTCCATACCGGCGATGTCGGCCTGCCGCGCCTGCTCGCGGCCCTGACGGCGAACCCCGCCCGCCTGCTCGGACGCCAGGCCGGACGGCTCGCGGCGGGCGCCCCCGCCGACCTTGTGCTGATCGACCCCGACCTGCCCTACGTGCTCGACAAGCGCCAGCTGAAGTCGCGCTCGAAGAACTCGCCCTTCGACGAGGCCCGCCTGCAGGGAGCCGCCATCCTGACGATGGTCGAGGGACGGATCGTCTTCCGCGCCCCCGCCGAGACCGAGGCCACCGCGTGAGCCCGATCGATTCGCAACTCTGGCCTGTCCTGCTGGCGGCGCTCGCGGGGGGCTACCTCCTCGGGTCGATCCCGTTCGGGCTGATCTTCACCCGATTTGCCGGGCTCGGCGACGTACGGGCGATCGGTTCGGGCAATATCGGCGCCACCAACGTGCTGCGCACCGGGCGAAAGGGGCTAGCGGCCGCCACCCTGCTGGGGGATGCGCTGAAGGGTACCGTCGCGGTCCTCCTCGCCGGGCGATTCGGAATGGAGGCGGGTCTCATGGCAGGTCTCGTGGCAGGTTTCGGCGCCTTCCTCGGGCACCTGTTCCCGATCTGGCTCGGGTTCAAGGGCGGCAAGGGTGTCGCGACCTTCCTGGGCGTCCTTCTGGCCCTGAGCCCGCTCGGCCTCCTGGCCTTCGCGGCAATCTGGCTCGGCCTCGCCTTCACGCTGAAATACTCGTCCCTCGCGGCTCTGGCCGCATCGGCCCTGACGCCTCTGGTGCTATGGACACTCGGACAGCCTTCGGTTGCATTTTTGTTTCTCGTGCTCGCAGCCCTGCTATGGTGGAAGCATGCGCCCAACATTCGCCGGCTGATCGACGGAACCGAGGGGCGCATCGGGCAGAAGGGCTGAGGCCGGCTGCCCGCTCCGGAGGGGGAGGGCAATGCAGCTCACCGATGCCCAGCGTCTCGACTGGCTGCGCCTGATCCGCACCGAGGGCATCGGCCCGCGCAGCTTCCGCACCCTGATCAATCGCTTCGGCGGGGCCGGTGCGGCCCTCGAAGCCCTTCCGGGCCTGACCGGCCGCGGCGGCCAGCGCATCGTGCCTCCGGGCCGTGCGGAAGCCGAGGCCGAGATTGCCGCCGCCGGCCGCCTCGGTGCACGCCTCGTTGCCCTGGGGGAAGCCGATTACCCGAAGCTGCTGCAGGCGGCCGATTCGGCTCCCCCCCTGATCGCGATCCGGGGGCCGGCCGCGATCCTTCACCGCCCCGCAATCGCCATTGTGGGATCGCGCAACGCCTCCGCCGCGGGGCTCGCCTTCACCGAGCGCCTCGCGCGCGGGCTCGGCGAGGCCGGGCTGGTCGTGGTCTCGGGGCTGGCGCGCGGCATCGACGCGCGGGCCCACAAGGCCGCGCTGGTACCGGGCACCGTCGCGGTGCTGGCCGGAGGGCAGGACCGGATCTACCCGACCAACCACGCCGCCCTGGTGGATGCGATCCTGGAGGCGGGGGGCGCCATCCTGGCCGAGATGCCGATGGGCTGGGTGCCGCGCGGACGTGACTTCCCACGGCGCAACCGCATCATCTCGGGCCTCGCCTACGGCACCATCGTGATGGAGGCCGCCCGCCGCTCGGGCTCGCTGATCACCGCCCGCTTCGCCCTCGAACAGGGCCGTGAGGTCTTCGCCGTGCCGGGCTCGCCCCTCGACCCGCGGGCGGAGGGCACCAACGACCTGATCCGCCAGGGCGCCACCCTGGTCTCCGAGGTCGCGCACGTCACGGAGGCGATCGCACCGCTGCTGGAGGACGGCGGCGCGGGCGGACGGGACGCCCTGGCGGTCGACCACCCGGACCTCGCCGACGCCCCGATCTTCTGGGACGAGCTCGATGTCGACGGAATCGTCCTGCCGATGCCCGCCGAGGAGATCGAGGCGCCCGACGCCCGCGATGATCGCACCCGGCTCATCGGGTTCCTGAGCCCGACGCCGATCGGGACCGATGAACTGGCGCGCACCGCCGGCCTCAGCGTCCGCGTCGTCCAGACGACCCTGCTCGAACTCGAGCTCGACGGGCGCATCGAGCGCCACGGCAGCGGGGCGGTGTCGCTGGTGGGATAGGGCGGCTCAGGGTTCGTCGCCGGACTCCGCGTCGTCGGCGTCGTCGGCGTCGTCGCCGAGGGCGCCACGCATCTGGTCGAGGCAGCCCTGCAGGATGTAGGCGGCGGCCAGCATGTCGACGACCTCGCCGCGCTTGGCCCGCGAGGCATCCGCGGCGATCAGCGCGCGGGTGACGGCGGCGGTGGACAGGCGCTCGTCGCAATAGAGGACGGGCAGGGGCAGCAGCGGCTTCATGTTGCGCACGAAGGACCGGGTCGACTGCACCCGCACGCCCTCGCTGCCATCCATGTTGAGGGGCAACCCGATCACGAGGCCGCCGACGCCGTGCCGTTCGCACAGGGCCGCGAGGTGCTTCACGTCCGGGGTGAACTTGACCCGGCGGATGGTCTCGAGCGGCGAGGCGATCTGGCGCCCGACATCCGACAGGGCGAGGCCGATCGTCTTGGTGCCGAGATCGATCCCGATCAGGCGGGGCCCGCCCTGCGAGGCCTCCGCGAAGGCCCGCATCTCGGCCACGTCCATGTGCCATCCTCTCCTGTGCGCCCGCTCCTCCTGATCGATCCGGCGCGGAACGGCAAGGAATCCCGATGCGGGGCGCCGGTGGCCATGCCGGCTTAGTGCAGGCCGGCCGCGCCCGCAGTGCCGTCGCCGACGAAGCTGGCGGGGAGGGGGGCGGCCCCCATGCCGAGGATGCCACGCACCGCCGGTCCCTGGCTCCGGCGCATCAGGTCGACGAGATCGGCGCCCCCGAATCGAACCGATTCGAGGTCGGCGCCCAGCACCCAGATCTCGTACTCGTCGCGGCCCGGCACCACGTCCCAGAACAGGAACTCGCCGGCCTCCGAGCGCCCGAAGAAGCCGGCCCGCTCGACGACGGCAGGATCGTCGCCCTCGACCTCGAAGCGGTGGTCCGGTCGCTCGCCGATGACGGAGGCGATGCTGTGCGCGATCAGTTCGGACTGGGCGAGGAGATCGGTCTCCGGATCGTCGCTCGGGACGGCGACGCGGAAATAGCCGTTGGCGAGCCCTGCCCCGAGGGTCCGGCAGAAGGCGCGATAGCTCTCCGGCAGGCCGTATCCGAGCTCGGCCTCGGCCCGGTCGAGGGCCGCCTCCGTCGCCACCGGCCCCGGCGCACAGGGCGAGAAGACCGCTTCCCACATGTGAATGACCCTCCTGGTCCGTATTAACCTTAAGGAAGCGTTGTCATAGCCTTGCGTGGACCCCGTGAGCCAGAGCATCGTTAACGCATCGTTAAGATCCTGGATGCGGCCCGAATGACTCCGACCTTTCCCGATGCGCCTCCTGCTCCTCACCCGCTTCTTGCCCCTCACCCGCGTCCTGCCTCCGCGGCAAGCCCTGCCTCCGCGACAAGCCCTGCGCGGCGTGCGATGCCCCTGCGGCACAAGCTGATGCTGGCCCTCGCCCTCGAAATCCTGGTGCTCGGATTCCGGCAGGCGGAGCCGAACGCAGCCCGGTCCGGCATCCTCATCGAATCCCCGCTGCTGCCCCACCACATCATCACCTGACGGGTGCGGGGCTCGGGCGGAGCGACCCGGCGTTGCGAGCGCGGGAAGGCGGGTGCTATAGCCCGCCCGAGGCCCCATCGCCCGCGAGCCTCGCGGGCCGGCGCAGGGGTGCCTGAGGATCTGAAGACAGCATGTCGGTCGACGCAACGACGGTGAGGCGCATCGCGCACCTGGCGCGCATCGCGGTGAGCGAGGACGAGGTCGCTCCCCTGCAGGGTGAACTCAACGCGATCCTGGCCTTCGTCGAGCAACTCGGCGCCGTCGACGTGACGGGCGTGGAGCCGATGACCTCGGTGACCCCGATGGCGATGAAGAAGCGCCGGGATGCCGTCACCGACGGGGCCAAGGCCGACGCCATCGTGGCCAACGCGCCCGAGACCGAGGACCATTACTTCCTGGTCCCGAAGGTCGTCGAATAGGCGCGCAACCCGCCCCCTAGCGAACGAGGCCGCCCCGAGCGACGGTCCGCCCGGCGCCCACGGGATGGCGACGGCGGAGCATCGGGGCTCAACAGGACGAGCGCCCATGACTGCCTCCGGTACGACGATTCTGAATGAACTCACCCTGGCGGAAGCCCGCGACGGGCTGAAGGCCAAGGCCTTCTCCGCTGCCGACCTGACCCGGGCGCATCTCGCCGCCATGGAGAAGGCGCGCGGCCTTAACGCCTATCTGGTCGAGACGCCGGATCAGGCCCTGACGATGGCGCAGGCCGCGGATGCGAAGATCGCCGCCGGCGAGGCCCGCCCGCTCGAGGGCATTCCCCTCGGGATCAAGGACCTGTTCTGCACCGAGGGCGTGGCGACCACCGCCGGCTCGAAGATCCTCGAGGGCTTCACGCCCGCCTACGAATCGGCCGTGACCGCCAACCTGTGGCGCGATGGCGCGGTCCTGCTCGGCAAGCTCAACCTCGACGAATTCGCCATGGGCTCGTCCAACGAGACCTCCGCCTACGGCGACGTGGTCTCGCCCTGGCGCAGGGCCGGATCGGACACCCGGCTGGTACCGGGCGGCTCGTCCGGCGGCTCGGCGGCGGCGGTGGCGGCGCATCTCTGCCTCGGCGCCACGGCGACGGATACCGGCGGCTCGATCCGCCAGCCCGCCGCCTTCACCGGCACCGTCGGCATCAAGCCGACCTACGGCCGGGTTTCGCGCTGGGGCACGGTGGCCTACGCCTCCTCCCTCGACCAGGCCGGGCCGATCGCCCGCACGGTGCGCGACTGCGCCATCCTGCTCGGCTCGATGGCGGGTGCGGACGCGCGCGACACCACCTGCGCCGACCTGCCCGTGCCCGACTTCGAGGCGGCGGTGGCCCGCGGCGTGAAGGGCCTGACCATCGGCATCCCGAAGGAGTACCGGGTCGAGGGCATGTCGGCCGAGATCCAGGCGCTGTGGGACCAGGGCGCCGCGATGCTGAAGGATGCCGGCGCCACGATCCGCGAGATCTCGCTGCCGCATACATCCTACGCTCTGCCGGCCTATTACATCGTCGCCCCGGCCGAGGCCTCCTCGAACCTCGCCCGCTACGACGGCGTGCGCTACGGCCTGCGGGTGCCCGGCAAGGACATCGCCGGAATGTACGAGAACACCCGCGCCGCCGGCTTCGGCCGCGAGGTCAAGCGCCGAATCATGATCGGCACCTACGTGCTCTCGGCCGGCTACTACGACGCCTATTACGTGCGGGCGCAGAAGATCCGCACCCTGATCAAGCGCGACTTCGAAGAGGCCTATGCCGCCGGCATCGACGCGATCCTGACGCCCGCCACCCCATCGGCGGCCTTCGGCGTCGGCGAGAAGGGCTCCGGCGACCCGGTCGAGATGTACCTGCAGGACGTGTTCACCATCACGGTGAACATGGCGGGCCTGCCCGGTATCTCGGTGCCGGCCGGCCTCGACGCGCAGGGGCTGCCCCTCGGGCTCCAGCTCATCGGCCGACCCTTCGACGAGGAGACGCTGTTCGCCGCCGCCCAGGTGATCGAGGACGCGGCCGGGCGGACCAGGCTGCCGCCCGCGTGGTGGGCATGAGGCGCGGCCGATGACCGTCCCGGTCTATCCCTTCGACGTCTGGATCTGGGCCGCCTTCGATCCCGTCCTGATCGCCATCGCGCTGGTCATGGGCTGGAAGTCGGATCAGTTCGTGAAGATCATCCTCGTTTCGCTGATTGCGTTCGCGGTCTCGGTGCTGGTGTCGTGGGGCGTCACCGCGATCGGCATCCCGTGGCCGGCGCCGGTGAGCCACGACGGCCCGACCTTCTTCCCCGTGCGCTGGATCGCCGCCTTTCTGTGGGGCGCTCTTGGTTTCCTGGCGCACCAGCTCTACCGCCTGCGCGCTTGACCGCGCCGGCCGGCACTTCCACCCTTCAGGCGCGCATTCGCGCCCCGCAACGCTGAATCCGGGCCATCATGACCGCTGCCGTGAACCCCAAGAAGCTCATCAAGGGCGGCCTGCACGACTGGGAGGTCGTGATCGGCATGGAGATCCACGCCCAGGTCACCAGCCGATCCAAGCTGTTCTCCGGCGCCTCGACCGAGTTCGGCGGCGAACCGAACGACCACGTCTCCCTGGTCGATGCAGCCATGCCCGGCATGCTGCCCGTAATCAACGAGGAGTGCGTGGCCCAGGCCGTGCGCACCGGTCTCGGGCTGAAGGCGCAGATCAATCACCGCTCGGTGTTCGACCGGAAGAACTACTTCTATCCGGACCTGCCGCAGGGCTACCAGATCAGCCAGTTCAAGGATCCGATCGTCGGCGAGGGCGAAGTGTTGGTCGACTTAGCCGAGGGCGAGACCATCACCGTCGGGATCGAGCGCCTGCACCTGGAGCAGGATGCCGGCAAGTCCCTGCACGACCAGAATCCGACCCAGAGCTTCGTCGACCTCAACCGCTCGGGCGTCGCCCTGATGGAAATCGTGTCCCGACCCGACCTCCGCTCGTCGGAGGAGGCGCGGGCCTACGTGACCAAGCTGCGCACCATCCTGCGCTATCTCGGCACCTGCGACGGCGACATGGAGAAGGGCTCGCTCCGCGCCGACGTCAACGTCTCGGTGCGGAAACCCGGCGCCCCGCTCGGCACCCGCTGCGAGATCAAGAACGTCAACTCGATCCGCTTCATCGGTCAGGCCATCGAGACCGAGGCGCGGCGCCAGATCGCCATCATCGAGGATGGCGGCACCATCAGCCAGGAGACCCGCCTGTTCGATCCCGGCAAGGGCGAGACCCGGTCCATGCGCTCGAAGGAAGAGGCGCACGATTACCGCTACTTCCCCGACCCGGATCTGCTGCCGCTGGAATTCGACCAGGCCTATGTCGACGCCCTGGCGGCCGGCCTGCCGGAGCTGCCCGACGCCAAGAAGGCGCGCTTCATCGAGACCTACGGCCTCAGCTCCTACGATGCGGGCGTGCTCATCGCCGAGCGCGCCTCGGCCGATTACTTCGAGGCGGTGGCCAAGGGCCGCGACGGCAAGGCCGCGGCGAACTGGGTCATCAACGAGCTGTTCGGGCGCCTTAACAAGGAGGGCCACAGCATCGAGACCAGCCCGGTCTCGGCGACCCAGCTCGGCGCCATCGTCGACCTGATCGGCGAGGGCGTGATCTCGGGTAAGATCGCCAAGGACCTGTTCGAGATCGTGTGGTCCGAAGGCGGCGACCCGCGCGAGGTCGTCGAGTCACGCGGCATGAAACAGGTGACCGACACCGGCGCCATCGAGGCTGCGGTGGACGCGATCATCGCCAAGAACCCGGACAAGGTCAGCCAAGCGCGCGAGAAGCCCACCCTGCTCGGCTGGTTCGTCGGCCAGACCATGAAGGCCACCGGCGGCAAGGCGAACCCGGCGGCCGTGAACGCCCTGCTCAAGGCGAAGCTCGGCATCGAGTAGCCTCCTGCCGGACGGACGAAGGGGATGCGGTTCATGGGCTCCATCCGCAGGCTTGAAACCCGGGATGCGGCTGCGTTCCGAGCCCTTCGCCTCGACGGCCTCGCCCGACACCCGGAGGCCTTCGGCGCCTCCTGGGAATCAGAGGCCGAACAGCCGCTCGAGTGGTTCGGCGCCACGCTGAAGACCCACGCCCTATTCGGCGCCCCGGATGGAGACGGGCTCGTCGGTGCAGCCGGGCTCTTCATGCCGGACTCACCGAAGCTTCGGAACAAGGGGACGCTCTGGGGCGCCTATGTCAGGCCAGACGCGCGCGGCAAGGAAATCGGAACGGCGCTTATCTCCGCCGTGATCGACCACGCGACGAGCCGCGTTGAGGATCTCAACCTGTCGGTTGGGGCAACCAACACGCGTGCGATCCGGCGTTACGAAGCAGCCGGTTTCAAGCCATACGGCCTGGAGACACGCGCCTTGAAGGTCGGTGAGCAATACTATGCGGAAGTCTTGATGATCTTGAATCTCAACCAAAGCGGTTGAGTTCGCGTGATCGGCGGCGGAAGCGGCCGAGATGGAGCCTGGTGCATGTCTGAAGTCGTGCCGTTCCGGCCGCTTCTGCGCTCCTGAGACCGCTTCCGTCCCGATATTCGCGTGTGCGCTGCTCAACGTCCGGGTCGAATCAACCCCGGATGATCGCCGCAGCTACCTGCTGGGGTGGCGTCATTCCCATATCTCCTGCTTCTCGTTGGTCATGATCGTCGGACGATCAAGCCTCCTCGTTGCTTGAGCTGTGCTTTGCCGTCGAAGCACCACAACAAGGTGCGACCCAATCGAAGATGCGTCAAGACCCTATTTTCGCGATTTCGCGACAGTCCTCCTTCCCATCGCCACAGCCTGAAGAATCCCTGCCGGGGCGCCTATCGCTCAGGGGGTCGGCGCAGCCGCGCCGCTGAAGCGGCCGCGCAGGCGGGCAAGCCAGTCGTCGCGATGCCGGCCGGGCTCCCCCACCGAGACGGTGGCGGTCATGCCGGCGACCAGGGTGACGCCCTCGGGTACGCGCGCGATGCGGATCCGCACCGGCACGCGCTGGGCCAGCCGCACCCAGGTGTAGACCGGGTCGACGTTGGGCAGTCCCTGGGTGCTCGCGGTGGCATTGGCGGTGCTGATGCCCAGCGTGATGCTCTCCACGATGCCGTGGATCAGCGGGTCGTAACCGAGGAGTTCGGCCGAGACCGGATCGCCGACATGGATGTGGGCCATCTTGGTCTCCTCGAAGTAGCCGTCGATCCAGAACGAGTCGGTGTCGATGACGGCGATGTTGACGGTGCCGGTGGTGGCGTAGTCGCCCGGCCGCAGGAGCAGGTTGGTTACCCGCCCGTTCACCGGCGCGCGCACCTGGGTGCGCTCTAGGTTGATCTTGGCCTGGGAGAGCTGTGCCTTGGCCGAGGCGAGGGCTGCCTCCGCGATCTTGGCGGTGCCGGCATATTGCTGCTTCTCCTCCACCGAGGTGGAGAGGGTGGTGAGGGCCTCGCGGCGTGCGGCCTGGGTGCGCTTGACCTGAAGGTCGGCCTCGCGGTTCTCGAGTTCGGCCTGGGCCGACGCCACCGAGACCTCGAAATCGAAGGGGTCAATGACGTAGAGGATGTCGCCCTTCTTCACCTGCTGGTTGTCGGCGACGCGCAACTCCGTGATCTGTCCGGAGACCTGGGGGGCGACGGCGGCGACCTGGACCCGCACCCGCCCGTCCCGGGTCCACGGGGCGGTGACGTAGAACTGCCAGACGAGGGCGGCCGCCACCACCGCGCAGGCCAGGATGATTCCCGTCACGACGAGGCGCAGGAGGCGGCGGCCACGGCCGGACCGGCGCGGGCTGGTGTCCGGTCCGCGTACCTGCGGGGCCTGCTGGGGCGTATCGTCGGGTTTTTGGTCGGCCATCGTCACAGGAACACGATCAGGAGGGCGAGGATGCAGACGTAGAGGCCGGCCTCCGCAAGCGGTGGATTGGCAACGTACCGGCTGACGCGGAAGCGCGCGAACAGGAGGCGCAGGAGCACGAGGATGGCCAGGGCCCCGGCGGCATAGGCCACGAAGGGCGAGATCAGGATGCCTCCGACATTCAGGTCGCTGCGCATCAGGCGGCCCCGATGCCGAGGCGGCGAAGGAACCGTCCCTGGCTCTCGATCACGTGCGCGGCGGTGGTCAGGTCGCTCACCGCGCGGGCCAGATGCATCCGCGTCGCCGGCACGGCATCGCGTCCCGCCGCCAGCAGCGCCCGGGCGGAGGCCCGCATGCCGGCGGCATCCGCGGCCGTGATGGCGGCGGCCGCCAGCACGGCAAGGGCGGCGAGCGACGGGTCCTGCGCCAGACCGCGCAATTGCGCGTGGGCGCGGGCGGCGGCGGATTCCATCCGCGCCAGGTCGAAGGCCCGGTCGAGGCTGGAGGCGCGCACGGCGCTGCTGCCCGAACTCCAGCGAGCGAATTGCAGCAGGCGGTCACTGTTGAGGCTGGTCCGCGTCGTGGCGTCGCCGCCGCGGCCGGCGAGCGCATCCACCAGGGCGCGCCGGGCCGAATCGAGGGCAAAGATCCGGTGGCGACCGGCGGAGATGGGCAGGATGATCCGAACGGTGAAGAACAGGATCAGCGCCGCGACGATGACCAGGAAGGCGTTGGTGAGGAAACCCTGCGGATCGTAGGTCTGCGGGTTCGAGGGGGAGAGCAGCACGGGGAAGAACACCAGCAGGATGAAACCGATGCCGAAGGTCGGCGGATTGAGGCTGAGGAAGCAGGCCGTGAACACCACTGGCGCCATGGCGATGGCCAGCAGGGGGAAGCCCTGCACCCCCGCCAGGGCGCCGTACAGCACGAGGCCGGCGCAGAGGGCCGCCAGCGGCATGCCGATGAGCACGCCCTTGGCGAAGGCTCGCGGGTCCGGCGTGATCGACGACAGGGCACAGGTGGAGGCGACCTGCACCAGGGCGAAAGAGGTCGCAGGCCAGCCGGCATGGATGAGGAGGAGAGCGCTGAGGCCGAAGGCGATCGCCACCCGCATCGCCCCCCGAAGGGCTTCCGGCACGTCGCGGTGCGTCGGGAGGGGAACGTCTCGACGTGGCCGTCCGCCCTCGGCCAGGGATCGGTAACCGTCCTGCGCGAAACCGGACGCACGGGCGAAATCGAGGGCGCGCTGCAGGGCCAGGATCGCATCGAGCGGCACTGCGCCGTCGCGCATCGCAGACTCGACGAGGACGGAAAGCCGGTCCACCGCCCGGTCCGGATCGCCCTCCGGCTCGGTGAGTTCGAGGCAGAGGCGGCGCGCCTCCTCCAAGGCGGGCGACGTTTCGTCCAGGCGCGCCAGGGCGGCCCGGAGATGGCGGGCGGCGGCGGCCATCACGTAGAGGCCCGCGATGGCGCTGCGGGCGCCGGCGGCTCGATCCGGGCCGTCATCGAGTTCGCCCGCGATGGCGCTGGCATCGCCCCGCATGGCGGCGATCCTGCGGATCAGCGCCGCCGCGCGCTCGGAGCCGGGATCGCCCCGCATCAGGGTCTCACGGGCGAAGGTCCGGGTTTCCCCGATGGCGCCCGCAAGCGCATCGCGCACCGAGCGCCAGATGCTCGGAGATCCGAGGGCATCGTTGATGAAGGTGATCGCCACGATGCCGAGGGTGATCGCCGCGACGCGGTCGACGGCGGCATCGAGGGTGTTCTGCGGACTGTCGATATGCGCAATGGCGATGATCGCCACGGTGTAGCCGGACAGCATGGCGCCGTAAGCGCGGGTGTCCTGGAGGAAGTGGGCGGTGAAGACGCAGAGGCCGAGCCAGGTCGCGAAGGCCACGAGGAGCACGACACGGTCCTGCGCGAACAGCGCCATCAGGACGATTGCCACGACCGCGCCCACGAGGGTGCCGAGGAAGCGGTAAACCGCCTTCGAGAGCGCCTGGCCGCGGGTCGGCTGCGCCAGGATGGCCACGCAGACGGCGGCCGAGGATGCGCTGGAGAGCTGCAGCCAGAAAGCCGCGTACAGCGCCAGGATCATGGCGAGCCAGATCCGCACGGCGAAGGCCCAGGCGCTGGGCTTCGGGACGAAGCGCTCCAACAGGGCGAGGCCCCGATCCACCGGGTGGGGGCGTGCCTCGGCGAGGTCGCTCACCCGGCGGCCCTGCGCGATGCGGCCTGACGGGCCAGCCCCTCATGAGAGAGGTCTCGATGAGTGAAGTCCGGACTGGACGGGTCGGCCCCATACCGCGCCGCGACCCGGGCCTGCCACAGGCAGAGCAGGGGGGTGACAACCAGCTCGACCGCGAGGGCGGCCAGCATCAGGACCGACGGCAGCCCGGTCAGCGCCCATCCGAGCAGGCGGGCGAGCCCGCCGAGGGCCACCACCAGCGTGAGAAACCGAAACAGCGTCGTCTTCGCCGCGATGCCGGGCACACAGGTCCAGAACAGGATGCCGATGCCCATGTGCAGGCCGGACAGGTAACGGAAGTGGCTGTCGGCGGACACGTCGACGAGCCCGGTACGGCCGAGGCCGTTCAGGCCGAACAGCACGCCGTAGAGGCCGGAGGCCACCGGAACCAGGGCCACCAATGCCACCGCACGCTGCAGCGCCCGCCGCTCCCGCATCGTTCCATCCCGCCACCGCATCACCCGACCGCTTCGGAAACCGGTGCGGTCAGGCTTGCGTTCCTTACACGCTCAGGAAAGCATCAGGTCGGCGAAGGGAAACGGGCGTCGAACCCCTCAGGCCTTCACCTGCTTCAGGCGCTTCACGCACTTGCTATAATATTGCGGCCATTTCGGTCCCTGGGTGGCCTTGTCGGCGACCGAGAGGGCGCGCCACTCGGCGCCACATTTCTTCTGGCGCTCGCGCGCGGCACTCTGGCCGACGCTGAGTTCCTTCGCGGGCTTCGGCGCGGCCTGCGCCAGCGCACCGCCGGTGATGACGGGACTCGTCAGGATGAGGGGACTTGCCAGAAGCCCGAAGGCCGCGAACAAAGCAGCGGTGCGACGCGAACGGAATGACAGCATGACGACCCCCGGGACGCTTGGGCGCCGCCGTGCAGCGGGCCGGCCGCATCACAGCCACAACCCTGAGCGGTGGCAAGCACCATTCTCGCGGCTTCCCGGGCGATCCACTGCTCGTGTCGTCGCCTGTGCCACGGCCCCGTGTCCATGGCACGGAGTCTGCAACCTTCCGCCCGCATCCCGGATTGTTTCGGCGAATCGAGCGGGCCTGAACTGGGCTGGATAAGAACCGCATGGCACACGCGCCGGGAAAACCCATCGACGTGCACACCTGGAGCACGCCGAACGGCTGGAAGATCCCGATCATGCTGGAGGAGTGCGGGCTGCCCTACCGGGTGGTGCCGGTGAATATCGGGCGCGGGGATCAGATGGCCCCGGACTTCCTGAAGATCTCGCCGAACAACAAGATCCCGGCCATCGTCGATCCCGACGGGCCGGGGGGCGAGCCCATCACGGTGTTCGAATCGGGCGCCATCCTGCAATATCTCGGGCGCAAGACCGGATGCCTGTATCCGGCCGACGAGCGGGCACGGGTGGCGGTGGACGAGTGGCTGTTCTGGCAGGTGGCGGGCTTCGGGCCGATGCTTGGCCAGGTCCACCATTTCCGCATCTACGCACAGGAGAAGATCCCCTATGCCATCGAGCGCTTCACGACGGAGGCCCAACGCCTCTACGGCGTGCTCGACCGGCACCTCGCGGAGCGGGACTACGTGGCGGGCGATTACTCGATCGCCGACATCGCGATCCTGCCCTGGGCCAAGTACCACGAGAAGCAGAGCATCGAACTGGCCAGCGTGCCCCATGTGCGAGCCTGGCTCGACCGCGTGATGGCACGGCCGGCGGTGCAGCGCGGGTTCGCGGCGGTCTGAGACCGCCGCTCCGCGCCGGCCGGACTACTCGGCGGGCACGACCGCCGGCTTGGCCGGGGCCGCCTTGGTGGCCTTAGGCGCGGCCTTCACGGCGGGGACCGGCTCCGGCTGGGCGGAAGCCTGCTGGTTCACGTCCGGCACCCGGGTCCAGGTCTGCGAGCCGCACAGCACCTTGAGCAGGCACCCCGAGACCGACAGCTCGGAGCTGCTCTCGCGCTCCAGGCTGACCTGGTACATCTTGCCCTCGTCGGCGTTGTAGATCTCGCCGGAGAACTTGGTTTCCTCGGGCTTCAGGTTATCGAGGAGCGTCAGGCCGACCACCGGCCGGCTGCGCTTCTTCGGATCGGGATTCTTGAAGTCCGTGCGCGGGCTGCCATCCTCGTTGGTGGCGGTCTTGGCCCAGACCACCTTGCCGCAGATGTTGGCGGCACCCGGCCCGCATCGGTCGATGCGCACCTTGGCGCGGCCGTCGCCGGTGAGCCAGGTGCCCGTCGGGTCCTGGGTCGGTGCCGCGGCGGCGGGAGCGAGGCCGGCGAGGATGAAGGCGGCGGTGAGGGCGACGCGCATGTCCTGGTCTCCGTATGGCGTTTTATTGCGGAAGAGGGGGCCGTGATCGTCTGGCCACAGGAGGCCTCCGCAATCGGGCGTTTTTCCGGCATTGTTGCGCCAAAGCCATGTTCGCCGAGAATCGCGCTCCGTCGGACCGGTTATCCCCAGTAATCCCGCCTCGGGTTGAGGGGAGGGAGCCTGCCCGCTATAAGCCCGGCGCCGAAGCCATTTTCGGCTGAGCGATCACACCCGGACGGACCATGGCCACCGAGCGCACCTTCTCCATTCTCAAGCCCGACGCGACGAAGCGGAACCTGACCGGCGCGGTCAATGCCGTGATCGAGAAGGCGGGCCTACGCATCGTCGGCCAGCGCCGCATCCAGATGAGCCGCGCCCAGGCCGAGAAGTTCTACGAAATCCATAAGGAGCGCCCGTTCTTCGGCGAGCTGGTCGAGTTCATGACCTCGGGTCCGGTCGTCGTGCAGGTGCTCGAGGGCGACAACGCCGTCGCGAAGTACCGCGAAGTGATGGGCGCCACCAACCCGGCAAATGCCGATGAGGGTACCATCCGCAAGACCTTCTCCGAGTCGGTCGGCGAGAACACCGTCCACGGTTCGGACAGCCTCGAGAACGCCAAGGCCGAGATCGCCCAGTTCTTCCAGGATTCCGACATCGTCGGCTGATGCCGAAAGCCCGATCGCATCGGTTGATCGAAGATTCCGACAGCGTCGGACAGTCTGGATACGCGCGCCGCAGCCCCTTCGGGGCGGCGGCATTTGCGTCTCCACTGTGGCCCCGGCGCCCTTGCGCGGGCGGGACCCTCACGGGAAACCGGTTCGTTCCCGAATCGCTTTCACGGACCCATCGATCCCATGCGCCTCATCGCCCCGCGCACCGGCCGGCTCCTCCTCGCCGCTGGCCTGCTCTCGCTCGTTGCCGCCTGCAATGCCAACAAGCCCGGCCCGACCGCGTCGCTGGAAGGCTACACCCCCGATCCGGCGCTGAAGACCGCATCGGCGAGCAACCTGACCGGCCGCGTGCGTCACGCCTGCACCGTCACCCAGGCCCGCCTGCAGAATGTGTCCGAGGTCTCGCTGGCCCGCCCCTGCGGCTGCTACGCGAACCAGACCCTCGCCACCCTCGACAAGTCTGAGCTGGATGCCTACCGCAGCACCGGCTACTTTAACGACTCCGCCCGGGCCAAAGCCCTGAACGCCCTCGACAGCTGCAAGCTGCCGCGCCCGGCCTGAACCGCCGCGCCCCCGGGCTCAGGCCCGGGGCTCCTCGATCTCTGCGCCGTAGGTGAAATCCCGCCACAGCAGGATCAGCGCCGCCATCACGGCCGGGCCGAGGAACAGGCCGAGCAGCCCGAACGTCTCGACCCCGCCCAGGATGCCGAGCAGCACCCAGAGGAAGGGCAGGCGGGTGGTGCCGCCGATCAGCGCCGGGCGCACGAAGTGGTCCGCCACGAAGGTGACGACGAGGCCCGCTGCCACCACGACCGCCGCCGGTACCACCGCACCGTTGGCGAGCAGGAACGCCGCCGCAAGGCCGAAGACCAAGGGTGCGCCGAACGGGATCATGGCGGCGACCGCCGTCAGCGCCCCGAGCAGTACCGGATGCGGTACACCGGCAAAGAAATAGACGATTCCGAGCAGCACGCCCTCGCCGAGTCCGACCAGGACCAGTCCGTTCACGGTGCCGTGAACCGAGGCGACCATCTGGCGTGCCACCCGCTCGCCGCGCGGGCCGAACAGCTTGGCGCTGGCCGTGAGAACCTGAGCCACGACCGTGCGCCGGTCCCGGAACAGGAAGAACAGGGCCACCAGGCTGAAGCCGAACAGCACGGTGCGGCGGACGATCTCGGCCCCGAGGCTGCGCGTCGCGCCGAGCACTGCGGACTTGTCGAAATGCTGCAGCAACTCCGAGCCCGCCGCCGGGTGGCTCAGGGTCTCCGCCCACCAGGCCTGCGCCTGCGCCGCCCCGAAGGGCAGATGACCCAGCAAATCCGGCACGGGAATGCCGGTCTCCTCGAAGGAGCGGACCCAACCGGCCACGTCGTGAGCCTCGCGGGCCGCCTGCACCCCCAGCACGACGAGAGGGATCAGGAAGACCAGCGCCACGCCCGCCGTGAACAGAGCCGGCAGGGCGATGTTGTGACCGCCCGGCGGCCACCGTCGTTCGGCACGGGCGTAGAGGGGACCCAGCGCGATCGCCAGGATCACCGCCCAGACCAGGGCCGGGATGAAGTGGTGCAGGACCCAGAGGCCGAGCCCCGCGAGAACGACGACGAGGGCGAGTCGAGCGACGCCCTGTGCTGCCCCGGACAGGGGGTGTGCCCCCGCACTCGGCGGAAGGTCGGGTGCGACGCGTGGGTCAAGGGCGCCGTCGGGATGCGTCACTGGGGACGTAAGGGAGGGAGGGTGTGCCATCGTCCTGCTCGACCTTATGCGGAACGGCCGCCCGCGCGGCATCCTGGCGTTCCTCGGCGTGCATCTAGGCCATTCGCGCAGGATCGGAATGGAGACGAGGGCCGGATCGCGACGCCGTGATGGCCAAGGTTGCCCGTCCTACCCCCCTCGTGTAAGGGACCGCCTTCCCTGTCCAGGGTCGGCGGAGACGCCGGCTCACGGGGCATGCTGCGCGACCGGGGGCACCGGGCATCATGCGCCGGATCACTCCGGCCCCCGATCGGCATGGGCCGATTCCGGCGGGATACCCAGTCACACGGCGAGAACGCATGTCCGACCAGACCCATACCGCCACTTTCGACCGCGTCGCGGACATCATCGCCGACACCGCCGACATCCCGCGCGACACGATCACGCCCGAGAGCCACGCCATCGACGATCTCGGGATCGATTCGCTCGCCTTCCTCGATATCGCCTTCGCGGTGGACAAGGCCTTCGGCATCAAGCTCCCGCTCGAGCGTTGGACCCAGGAGGTCAACGAGGGCAAGGTGCCGGCCGAGGAGTACTTCGTCCTCAAGAACCTGTGCGCCCGCATCGACGCCCTGGTGGCCGAGAAGGCCGCCAAAGCCTGACCGCAGGCGTGATCTCGGCCGTCCTGACCATCCGGCGCGGCCTCTTCGAAAACCCGCCCGCACGGGATCTGGACGCCATGCGCCTCGAATACTTCGAGATGATCGACGCCGTGACCCGGTTCGACCGCGAGGCCGGCCGGATCGAGGCCCTGGCCCGCGTGCCGATGGAGAGCCCGGTCTTCGAGGGGCATTTTCCCGACCATCCGCTGGTGCCCGGCGTGCTGCTCACCGAGACCATGGCGCAAGCCTCGGGCTACCTCGTCCTCGCGCATCTGGGCTTCCGGCAGATGCCGTTCCTGATGGGCGTCGACAAGGCGCGTTTCCGTGCCTTCGTCGGCCCCGGCGCCGAACTCCAGATCGAGGCCAGCCTGGAGCATGACGGTTCGGGCTACGCGGTGACCAAGGCAGCGATCCGCCACGACGGCAAGCCGCTGGCCAATGCCGAACTGCGCTTCCGCACCATGCCGTTCCCGGCCGGGCTCGACGGGCCGATGCGCGAGCGGGCCCGCAGGATCGGCCTGTTCGATCTCGCGGGGGAGCCTGCATGAGCGTCCTGACATGAGTATTGCGCACGACGTCGTCGTTACCGGCATCGGTCTCGTCTCCTGCGCGGGCGAGGGCGTTGCGATCCATCTGGCGGTCTTGGCAGCGGGTGCCCCCGCGCGGACGGACACCGAGACGTTCGCGCCCTACACCGTGCATCCGGTCGCGCCGATCGCCCTCGACGGACAGATCCCGAAGAAATCGGATCAGCGCCAGATGGAGCCCTGGCAGCGCCTCGGCGTCTACGCCGCCGGCCTCGCCCTCGAATCCGCCGGGGTGAAGGGCGATGCCGACCTGAAGAGCCGCATGCACCTCGTGGTCTCGGCGGGCGGTGGCGAGCGCGACACCGCGGTCGATGGCGCCATCCTCACCGGCCTGCGCGAAGCGGCCGATCCGGGCGCCTACCTCAACGAGCATCTCCAGAACGACCTGCGCCCGACCCTCTTCCTGGCCCAGCTCTCGAACCTGCTCGCCGGCAATATCGGCATCGTCCACGGGGTCACGGGGGCCTCGCGCACCTTCATGGGCGAGGAGGCCTGCGGCACCGACGCGCTGCGCATCGCCCAGGCGCGGATCGCCTCGGGGCAGGTCGAGTGCATGCTGGTGGGCGGCTCCTACAGCGCCGAACGTCCCGACGTGATGGTCATTCACGAGATGGGCGGCTACCTGCGCGCCCACGATTTCCGCCCGGTCTTCGACCGGACACCGGACAGCGAGGCCGGCTTCATCCTCGGAAGCGCCGCGGCCTTCCTGGTGCTGGAGACGGCCGAGCATGCGGCAGCGCGCGGGGCAAAGGCGCTGGCACGCCTCGACATCGTGGCGAGTGACCGAACCCGGCGGCAGCCCGGCAGCACCGAAGCCAGCCTCGCCGCGCTCTGGGCCAGCACCGGCCTCGACGCCCCGGACGCCGTGATCTCCGGGGCCACCGGAGTCGCCCCGATCACCGCGGAGGAGGGCGCGGCCCTGGCGCGCCTCGCCCCGGGAATTCCCGTGACAGCGCTGGGCGACGTAACGGGCCACAGCCTCGAGACCACGGCGCCCTTCGGGGCGGCGCTGGCGGCGGCCCTGGTCTCGGAGACAGGTCTGCGCGAAGTCGCCGTGACGGTGGTGGGCCATTGCCGCGGCGAGGGCGTGATCCGAGTCACGGCGCCCTGAGATGCCGATTCGATCGGAGCGGCCACAATGGGCGAAGGGCCCTTGCAAAGAACGGTGTAGAACGGCGCGATGACGAACCCATCTCCCCGGCACGCGACGAATCGGGACACGAAGGGCCGGCCGCTGGTGGCGGTGACAGGTCTCGGCATCGTCACCTCCCTCGGCCAGGGGCAGGCCGACAACTGGGCCGCCCTCACGGCCGGCCGCTCAGGGATCCACGCCATTCGGCGCTTTCCCACAGAGGGCCTGCGCACCCGCATCGCCGGCACCGTCGACTTCCTCGACACCGATCCGCTGGTCGCCCCCGCCCTGTCGCAGCGCTTCGCGGAGGAAGCCGCCGACGAGGCTATAGCGCAATCGGGCCTCGGCCGCCCCGGCGACTTTCCCGGCGCCCTGTTCATCGCCGTGCCCCCGGTGGAGATCGAATGGCCGCAGCGCCAAGCCCTGGCCGAGGCCTCCGGCCAGAACGGCCCGATCACCTATACCGACCTGCAGCGCGCCGCTGCGAGCCGGCGCTTCGACGCCTGGCACGACCTCTTCATCTTCGGCACGGTGGCCGACCACATCGCCGACCGCTTCGGCACCAAGGGCTCGCCGATCTCGCTCTCCACCGCATGCTCGTCGGGCGCCACCGCGATCCAGCTCGGGGTCGAGGCGATCCGGCGCGGCGAGGTGAAGGCCGCCCTCTGCATCGGCACCGACGGCTCGGTGAACCCGGAATCGCTGATTCGCTTCTCGCTGCTCTCCGCCCTCTCCACCCAGAACGACCCGCCGGAGGCGGCCTCGAAGCCGTTCTCGAAGAATCGTGACGGCTTCGTGATGGGCGAGGGCGCCGGCGCCCTGGTGTTGGAGGACGCGGAGGCCGCACGCGCCCGGGGCGCGAAGATCCTTGGCTACGTGCTCGGCTGCGGCGAGAAGGGCGACGGCTTCCACCGCACTCGGTCGAGCCCCGACGGCGCCCCCGGCATCGCGGCGATCCGCGCGGCCCTGGACGATGCCGGTACGGAACCCGACGCCATCGACACCGTGAACGCCCACGGCACCTCGACGCCCGAGAACGACAAGATGGAAGCGATGAGCTGCGCCGCCGTCTTCGGCGACCGCATCCGCACCCTGCCGGTGTCCTCCAACAAGTCGATGATCGGGCACACCCTCACGGCCGCCGGAGCGGTGGAGGCGGTGATCTCGCTCCTCACCATCACGCATGGCCGCATTCCGCCGACCATCAATTACGCGATGCCCGACCCGGCCATCCCCCTCGACATCGTAGCGCAAGCCCGCGACGTTCCGGTGCGCCGGGTTCTCTCGAACTCGTTCGGCTTCGGTGGCCAGAACACCTGTCTCGTGCTGGCGGACGAGCCGGCATGAAGACGGACCTGCGCCCCGAATCCCATACGCGCGTCCTCGTCACCGGCGGCGCCTCGGGCCTCGGAGCCGCCATCGTGCGGGCGCTCGCCGCCGCCGGACACGATGTCACCTTCACGTATCGCTCCTCCGGCGCTGCGGCCGAGGCCCTCGTGGCGGATCTCGTCGCGACGTATCCCGGCCGCGCGATCACCGCCGAAGCCCTGGACCTCGCGGACCGGCCCGCGCTCGACGCCTTCTGCGACCGGATCGAGGACGAGCGCTTCTACGGCTATGTCCACAATGCCGGCCAATCCTCCGATGCACTCGCGGCGATGCTGGACCAGGACCGGGCCGAGGCGGCCATGCAGGTGAATTTCTGGTCGCTCACCCGCCTGGCGAAATCCCTCGTGCGGGGCATGATCCGGGGGCGTTCCGGGCGCATCGTCGCCATCGGCTCGGTGGCGGCCCTGCAGGCCAGTCCGGGCAACGCGGCCTATGCGGCCACCAAGGGCGCCCTGATCGCCTATTGCCGGACGCTCGCGATCGAATCGGCCAAGCGCGGTGTCACCGTCAACGTGATCGCGCCGGGCTTCATCGACACCGAGATGATGGCGCCTTATGCCGCCTATCGCGCCACCATGGAGCGCCAGATTCCCGCCGGCCGCTTTGCGAGGCCCGAGGACGTGGCGGCCCTCGCGGCTTTCCTGATGGGCGAGGGCGCGGCCTACATCACCGGGACGGTTCTGCCGGTCGATGGCGGCCTCACCGCCATGATGGGCGTCCACCGCACCTGAGACCAAGCCGTCCCATGTTCTCGCGCCTCTCGTCCGCCATCTCAGCCGCGCTGGTCCTGGCCCTGCTTGCCGCTGTCCCGGCCTCGGCCGCCGAGGCGTACCGGGTCGACGGCCTTCCACGCGGCGAGACCCTCAGCATCCGCGAGACGCCGGACGCGGCTGCCCCCGCCCTCGGGCAGGCGCCGGTGGGCGCCCGCCTGCGCGGCTTCGGCTGCACCGCCGACACCCCGAGCGGGCTGACCTGGTGCCGGGTCAAAGCCGGCCCGATCCTCGGCTGGGCCCGGCGGCGCTATCTGTCGCCGGAGTGAATGCGGGCCGACGGGTTGATGCCCCGTGCCACGAAGGTTAGCCAGAGCGGCATCACCGCATTCCCCTCTCCACTCGGCGGGAGAGGGGGGCCCGCACCAGCGGGTCGGGTGAGGGGAGCGCCATCTCCGGACAGGGCGCCCCTCGCCCGCCTGCTCCACGGGCACCCTCCTCCGCAGAGGGGGAGGGTATTCGGATGCGCCCGCGAAGAGAAAAGAGCCCCATGCAAGCCCTTCAGCTCCACGGCGACCGCGACCTGCGCCTCGAAGACGTCGCGGAGCCCGCCGCCCCCGGCCCCGGCGAGGTCCAGATCCGCGTGCGCGCCGTGGGCCTCAACTTCATCGACGTCTGGGGCTTTCGCGGCATGGCCTTCGCCAAGCGCAAGCTTCCCCTCACCGTGGGGGCCGAAGCCTCGGGCGAGATCGTCTGCGTCGGCGAGGGCGTCGCGGATCTGGCCGAGGGCGACCGGGTGGCGATGTACGGCGCCCAAACCTGCGGGCGGTGCAGGGCCTGTCGGGAGGGGCGTGACAACCTGTGCGAGGACGTCTCCGGCGTCATGGGCTTCCACATCGACGGCTTCGCCCGCGAGCGCGTCACCATGCAGGCCCGCCTCGTGGTCAAGATCCCGGACGGCGTCAGCTTCACCGACGCGGCCTGTGCCCCCGTGGCCTTCGGAACCGTGCAGCACATGCTGTTCGACAATGCCCGCCTGGAGCCCGGCGAGAGCATCCTCGTCCATGCCGGCGGCTCCGGTATCGGTACGGCGGCGATCAAGATGGCCAAGGCCATCGGCTGCACGGTGTTCACCACCGTGGGCGACGCCGCCAAGGGCGAGAAGGCCAGGGCGCTCGGGGCCGACCACGTCATCAACTATCGCGACGAGCGCTTCGAGGGCGAGGTGCGTCGCCTGACCAAGCGCAAGGGCGTCGACGTGGTGTTCGAGCATGTCGGACCGGACACCTGGAACGGCTCGCTCCTGTGCCTCAAGCGCGGCGGCCGCCTCGTCACCTGCGGCTCGACCTCGGGCGTCTCGACCACCATGAACCTGATGCAGCTGTTCCAGCAGCAATACCGCATCACCGGCTCGTTCGGCTGCTCCATGGCCAATATCCGCGACGCCATGGCCAAGATGGCGCAAGGCATCACCCCGGTCGTGGACACGGTCCTGCCGCTGGCCGATTTCGCGCAGGGCCTGGAACGCCTGGAATCCCGCAAGGTCTTCGGCAAAATCCTGGTGACGCTCTGAGTTGCAGCGCACATGGGTGCCGTCAAAGGCTAAAATGAATTATGCCAGGGATCAGGGTCGTCGACGGAACGCCCCGCGTCACGGGATTCGTTTTGCTCCGCCTTGCCCTCGTTCTGAAGCGTCACCTGCCGCGGCTCGCCGGGCTCGCGATGATCCCCCTGATCCGGGGTCTGTTCTGGCTGGCGCGCCTGCTCGGGGCGGAGCGGGCGAGCCGGGTCGGCGGATGGGTCGCCCGGACGGTCGGGCCGTTCCTGCCGGCCCACCGCACCGCGGTCGCCAACTTGCGCGCCGCCTTCCCTGAACGCGATGCGGCGGCGATCCGCGCGCTCGCCTTGGAGGCCTGGAACAATCTCGGCCGCACCGGCGCGGAATACGCCCATCTTCACACCCTGTTCGATCTCGATCCGGCGGACCTCACGGCCCCCGGGCGCATCACGGTCGCGGGCGAGACACACTTCGCCGACCTGCGCGACGACGGCAAACCGGGCCTGATCTTCTCCGCCCACCTGGCGAACTGGGAATTGCCCGCGATCTGCGCGGCGCAGTTCGGCCTCGACGCGACGGCGATCTTCCGTCCCCCCAACGATGCGGCTTCCGCCCGCCTCGTGCAGGAGGTCCGGCGCCAGACCATGGGGGGCCTCGCGGCGGCCGGGCAGGGCGCGGTTTTCGCCATGCAGGGCGTGGTCGAGCGCGGCGGCCATCTCGGCCAGCTCATCGACCAGCACTTCACCCGGGGCGTGGTGGTGGAGTTCTTCGGCAAGCCCGTGCTGGTCAACCCGCTGCTCGGCAAGCTCGCCCGCCATTACGAGTGTCCGGTGCACGGCGCGCGCGTCGTCCGCCGCGGGGGAACTCGGTTCCACCTCGAACTGACGCCTCCCCTCGACCTGCCGCGCGATGCCTCCGGCGCCATCGACGTCCAGGGTGCGATGCAGGCGATGACGCGGGAGATCGAGGGGTGGATCCTCGAGAATCCCGGCCAGTGGCTCTGGATGCATCGGCGCTGGCGCCCCGCGATGCTGCCGAAGCCGAAGTTGAAGCCCTCGCACGATCCGGTGCATGGCTCGGCCGGGGACCCGGCGCCGACGAGCCCGGCCGCGGATCGAGCGACCGTGATGCCGGAGAACGGCCAACCGTCGGTATCATGACGGCATGAGGCTCGCCGCGATGTTCCTGCTGCGCCGTACCGGCAGCCTGCCCCTGGCACTGGTCCTGGCCGGCGCCCTGACGGCCGTCGCGACGACGGCCCGTGCGGGCGAGCGCTCGCCGGTGGTGATCGAGCTCTACACGAGCCAGGGCTGCGCCGCGTGCCAGCCGGCCTCGCGGGTGCTCGGAGACTTCGCCCGGGAGCCCGGCGTCATCGCCCTGACCTTCCCGATCACCTATTGGGACTATCTCGGCTGGAAGGATGCCTATGGCCAGCCGGCCTTCACGGCGCGGCAGCGGGCCTATGCGTCCCTGCGCGGCGAACGGCAGATCTTCACGCCCCAGGCCATCGTCAACGGCGAGCCGTCGATGATCCGCTCCGACCGGAACTCCCTGGAGCGCGCCCTGCGGCGCGCCCGGGCGAGCAGCGTGCCGTCGGTCTCGGTGAAGAGCTGGGAGGAGGGCGACCGGATCTGCATCGACGTCGGCGCGAGCACTGGGCCGGAGGCCAAAGCCGACCTGTGGCTCCTGCCGGTCATGCGCCGGCGCCGCCTCGCCATCGGCGGCGGCGAGAACAAGGGGCAGGTCTTCGACTACATCAACGTGGTGCGGGGGATGCACCGGATCGGCGCCTGGACCGGACAGGCGGCGCATTTCGAGATCCCGCACCGGATGGCCGAAGTGACCGAGGCCGACACCTACGTCGTGGTGCTCCAGGGCGGCAACGAGGGTCGCCCGACCCGCATTCTTGGTGCCGCCAAAGCGCCAGGATTCTGAAGGCCCCCGGCTTCCGGGAACGCCCCCTGTCCTCAGGACGCGATGCGGGCGCCGCCCGGGCACGGCTTCCCGGGTCGTCGCCGCCCGAGCGGCCCGTGGTTCGACGCTGACCTCACGCGGGTTGAGGTTGGATCAGGCCACGGTTCCGATCCGGGCTCACGCCACCCATTCGCCGGCCCGCATCACCGGAATCGCGCGGCCCTCGGCGGAAAGACCGTCGACGTCGATCTCCTCCGAACCGATCATCCAGTCGATGTGGATGAGGCTGCGATTGGCCCCGCGCGCCGCGAGGTCGTCCTCGCTGAAATCCGCGCCGCCATTGCGAAAACACTTGCTGTAGGCTTGGCCGAGGGCGATGTGGCTGGCGGCGTTCTCGTCGTAGAGGGTGTTGTAGAACAGCAGCCCTGAGGCCGAGATCGCCGAGGAAGCCGGCACCAGCGCGACTTCGCCGAGGCGGCGCGCGCCCTCGTCGGTCTCCAGGACCTTGGCCAGGACGTCGCCGCCAGTGCGGGCGGTGGCCTCGACGATGCGGCCGTCCTCGAAGCGCACGCGGATGCCGTCGATCAGCGTGCCCTGGTAGGACAGGGGCTTGGTGCTGGTGACCGTCCCGTCGACCCGGTCCTTGTGCGGGGTGGTGAACACCTCCTCGGTGGGGATGTTGGCGTTGCAGACGATGCCGCTGCGCGAGGCCGAGGCGCCGCCGCACCATTCGTGATCATCGGCAAGGCCGACCGTAAGATCGGTGCCGGGACCGAAGAAGCGCAGAGCCGCGAAGCGGTGCGCGTTGAGGGCGTTCATGCGCGTGTGGAGAGCGGCATTGTGCGCCTCCCAGGCCGCGACCGGGTCGGGACCGTCCACGCGCGAGGCCGCGAAGATCGCATCCCACAAGCGGGCGACCGCCTCGGCCTCGGGCAGGTCGGGGAACACCGTCCTGGCCCACGGCGTGGTCGCAGCCGAGACGATGGTCCAGTTGGTGGAAAAGTTGGCGATGAGTTCGAGAGCCGGCACATAGGCCTTCGATCGGGCGCGATTGGCGCGCGCGACCTTGCCGGCATCCTGGCCCGCCAGCAGGGACGGGTCGTCCCCCGCGATGGCGAGGCGGGCCGCGCCGTTGCGGTAGGCCTCGGCCATGCCGCTGTAGAGCCAGCCGGCGGCCGTGTCGAAGGCGTCGTCCGGCGCGTGGGCGAACCGCGCCAGGGTGGCGGCATCGTCCGCGTAGAAGGTGGTGACGAGCGAGGCTCCGGCCTTGTAGGCCTCCTCGGTGATGGCGCGAGCCAGCGGCACCGTTTCGAGCGGCGCCGTGATCACCAGTTCCTGTCCCGGCCGCAGACCGAGGCCGACCTTCACGGCGACTTCCGCGAGGCGCTGGAGCCGCTCCGCATGCGGGGCCGCTCCCGAAGGTGCCGCTCCGTGCGTCGTCTGCGCGATCCCGTCCATCCCGTGTCTCCCGGTCCTGCCTGAAGCGTCTCGCGCTCAAGATCAGGTCTCGGGAGGCTAGGTCAAGCGCTGCACGCGCCGCCCCCGCGCAAGGTCAGGCCGCGCGCGACCAGGTGATCTGGCCGAGGTTCTCCCGGAAGGCAAAGCGCAGGAGGTGGTCGGAGACCACGTTCTCCAGGCGGGTCAGGGCAGCCGGATCGGGCGTGGCCACCCGCATCAGGAGCGCGTCGGGACCGGCCTCGAAGGTACAGACCCGGTCCTCGCCGAACGGCACGCGACCGGCATCCTCGGTGGCTTCCACCGGGAACTTGTGGCTCCAGTGACGGCAGAGCTGCTTGAGATAGCGGCTCGCCTCGGCGGTCGGAACTCTCGCCTGGGAAGTCGGCATCGAACGTGTCTCCTGCTCGGTCTTCGGTTGCGAACCGCGTGGTGCTGCCTCTCCGCAGGAGAGGACAAAGCGGTTAAGACCAGCCTAACTCGCCGCACTGCACCCAATCGGCCGTCGTTGCGGTTCAGCCTCCTCAGCCCACAGAACAGCCGATTTATGGCGCGCCGCCGTCGACAATCTGACAATCCTTTGTGCGGCGCACAATAGTAATCCGACGGGATGCGACAGGGTTCCGGCTAAATTTTTGTTGAGGCCTCCGATCAGACGTATGACGCCGCGAAGCGGGGAGGCGCTGCGGGTACTCACGATCGAGCATTCGAGATCAGCCGGGGTTCAGAATCTTGCTCGGGTCGAGGATTTTACCCGGGTTCAACAGATCGCCCGGATCGAGGGCGGCCTTGAGGCGGCGCATGAGGTCGAGGGCGACCGGGTCGGCGTAGCGCGCCAGTTCGTCTCGCTTGAGCAGGCCGACTCCATGCTCGGCCGCGATCGATCCGCCGAGGGCGTCGACGATGTCGTGGACGATCCGGTTGAACCGCCCCCAATCCGCCAGGAAGGCGGCGCGGTCCATGCCAACGGGCTGACTCAGGTTGAAGTGGATGTTGCCGTCGCCGAAATGCCCGAAGGCGCAGACGCGCAGGCCCGGCATCTCCGCCTCGCAGGCCTGCGTCGCGCGCGCGAGAAACTCGGGCAAGCGGGAGAGCGGCACCGAGACGTCGTGCTTGATCGAGCCGCCCTCGGCTTTCTGGACCTCGGACAGGCTCTCGCGCAGGTCCCAGAAGGCGTTCGCCTGCGCCTCGCTGGCCGCCAGTGCGGCATCGTCGAGGCGGCCTTCGTCCTGAGCCCGGGCAAGCAGCGTCTCCATCAGGGTCGCGGCCTCGTCGCCCGGGCGCGTGGTCGAAACCTCCACCAGCGCGTAGGCCCCGTGGCGCCCGGCCAGGGGCGCGCGCGCGCCGGCCCGGTGGCGCAGGACGATCTCCAACCCGAAGGGCGCGATGTACTCGAAGGCGGTGAGGCCGGCCCCGGCCTCCGCCCGCAGGCGCCGGAACAGGTCCAGGGCGGCCTCGGCCGAGGCGAGGCCGACGAAGGCCACGGCGCGGGAGGTCGGCCGGGGAAAGAGTTTCAGCACCGCGGCGGTAATCAGCCCGAGCGTTCCTTCCGAGCCGAGGAACAGATGCTTGAGATCGTAGCCCGCATTGTCCTTGCGCAGGCCCTTGAGCCCGTTCCAGATCCGGCCATCGGCCAGCACGACCTCGAGCCCAAGGACGAGGTCGCGGGCGTTGCCGTAGGCCAGCACGGCGGTCCCACCCGCATTGGTGGAGAGATTGCCGCCGATGCGGCAGGAGCCCTCGGAGGCCAGTGAGAGCGGAAACAGCAGGCCGGCGGCCTGGGCCGCCGCCTGAACGTCGGCCAGCACCATGCCGGCCTCCACGGTGATGCTGGCATTGACGGGGTCGATCGCCCGCAGGCGCGTCAGGCGTGCCATCGACAGCACGATGCCGCCCTGCGGCAAGCCGCCTCCGACATGACCGGTGTTGCCGCCCTGGGCCACCACCGGCACGCCGGCCTCGGCGCAGGCCCGGACCACGCCGGCGACCTCGGCGGTGTCGGCAGGCCGCACCAGCGCCAGGGCGTGCCCACGCTGCAAGCCACGGGTCTCGGCGAGGTGGGGCGCGAGGTCGGTCGCGTCGGTCAGGACATGGGCGGGGCCGAGGCACGTGGTGAGGTATGCCAGCAGGCGGGAAGGATCGGTCACCACAGGTCTCGCACGTTGGATCTCACCGGCCCAGAGCCGTCCCGCGACGGGATGGCGCGGCCGAGCCTGCAGCCTATGATAGGGATGGCGGGACGTCCTGTGCAGGGCGGGCGACCGGGCGCAGCGCCGCATCGTCCCGGAAATGAGGTTGGCTTCCCATGTTGTCCGTGATTCCAAACCCACCCCGCATCGCCCTGCCGATCGTCGGCAGCGACGACCTCTTCCCCGTGCGGCGGGTCTACTGCGTCGGTCGCAACTACGCCGCCCATGCCCGCGAGATGGGCAAGGACCCCGACCGGGAACCGCCGTTCTTCTTCATGAAGCCCGCCGACGCTCTGCAGATCGTCACGGGCGACGATCCGGTCGACCATCCGTATCCGCCGCGCACCGAGAACTACCATTTCGAGGTGGAGATGGTGGCGGCCCTCGGCCTCGGCGGTCGCGACATCGCGGAGGCATCCGCCCTTGGCCATGTCTACGGCTATGCGGTCGGCCTCGACATGACCCGGCGCGACGTCCAGGACGAGGCCAAGCGCCTGGCACGGCCCTGGGACCTCGCCAAATCCGCCGACGCCTCGGCACCGATCGGACCCTTGCACCCGGCCTCGGCCATCGGTCACCCCACGCGGGGCGCCATCACGCTGGCGGTGGACGCGCGGGAGCGCCAGCGCGGCGACCTCTCCGAGATGATCTGGTCGACCCAGGAGCAGATCGCGCTGCTCTCGACCTATTTCGAACTGCACCCGGGCGACCTCATCTTCACCGGCACGCCGTCCGGCGTCGGCGCGGTGTCGCGCGGCGAGACGATGACGGCCGCCATCGACGGCCTGGGCGTCATCCGCCTGCGGGTCGTCTGAGGCGGATGCTCCTCGACCGATCCTGGATGCGGCGCCTGATCCAGTATGGCGCCCTGGCGACGCGCGGCATGACGCTCGGCGTCCGGGGCGCCGCCCTCGACGCGGAGGGCCGGGTTTGCCTCGTGCGCCACACCTACGTGGCGGGCTGGCACCTGCCGGGCGGCGGCGTCGAGGCCGGCGAGAGCGCGGCGGCGGCGATGATCCGCGAGTTCCGCGAGGAGGCCGAAATCGTGGTCGATCCCGACCGACCGATGCGGCTGCATGGGTTCTATCACAACCGAACGGCGGCGGGGCGCGACCACGTCGCTCTCTATGTGGTGCACGCCTTCTCGGTTCGGGTTCCGAAGGCGCCGGACCGCGAGATCGCGGCCTGCGGGTTCTTCGCCCTCGACGCGCTGCCCCCGGAGACCACCGCCGCGACCCGCGCGCGCCTGCGCGAGATCCGCGAGGGTGTGCCGTCATCGGCCCACTGGCAGGCCTGAGGGCCGGACGCGATGCCGGCAAACCGCCCCGGCGATTCAGCGCTTGCAACGCCCGGCGGAATGGTGTTTAGAGACGCCGTCCGGGGCCGCCGGCGGGTCTTTCCCACCAGCGGTGCGGTTGTGAGCGGGTGTAGCTCAGGGGTAGAGCACAACCTTGCCAAGGTTGGGGTCGAGGGTTCGAATCCCTTCGCCCGCTCCAATTGACAGACCGAGACGACCGGAGCGACAGCCGCTGCAAGGCGGCTTTTTGCTTCGTTGAGACGAAGAACCGTCCGGCCGGGAACAACGCCTGGGCCACGACGGGTGTGAGCGGGTGTAGCTCAGGGGTAGAGCACAACCTTGCCAAGGTTGGGGTCGAGGGTTCGAATCCCTTCGCCCGCTCCAGTTTTCCAGCCGAAGTCTGATCGACTTGACGCCCCTCGGGGCGTTTTTGCGTTTGAGGGCCGTGCGTTGCCAGCGCCGGCTCAAGGACCGCGGGATCGTCCGAGACAGCTTTCCCGATAAGCAGACGGCGTCACCGCGAAGCGGCGGCGGAACTGCTGGCGAAGGGCTGCGGCCGTGGTGAAGCCGGCCGCTTCGGCGACGGCCTGGAGGGGGTGATCCGCCTGCTCCAGCAGGTCGCGGGCACGGGCGAGGCGTAGGTCGAGAAGCCAGCGGGCGGGCGTCGTACCTGTCGCTGCGGAGAAGCGCCGCAACAGGGTCCGGGAACTCATGCCGGCGCGGGCGGCGAGATGGGCGACCGGCCAGGCGCCGGCCGGGTTCGCCCGCATCGCGTCGAGGAGGGGGCCGATCCGGGCGGCCTCGTGCAGCGACGGCACCGCGCCCATGACGATCTGGGCCTGTCCGCCGTCCCGGTGGGGTGGGACCACGAGGCGTCGGGCGACGCGATTGGCGGCGACCGGGCCGAAATCGCGCCGCACCAGGTGCAGGCAGAGGTCGATCCCGGCGGCACTGCCGGCCGAGGTCAGGATCGCGCCCTCGTCCACGTAGAGCACGTCCGGAGTGAAGCGGATGCCCGGATGGCGGATGGCGAGGGCCTCAGCGTGGCGCCAGTGCGTGGTGGCGCGTCGGCCGTCCAGCAGCCCGGCCGCCGCGAGGACGAAGACGCCCGAACAGATCGACAGGATGCGCGCGCCCCGCGCGGCGGCCGCCCGGAGGGCCGACACGAGGGCCTCCGGCACCGGTATCTCCGCACCCCGCCAGCCCGGCACCACGATGGTGCCGGCCTGATCCAGGAGGTCGAGCCCGCCGTCGACGAGGAAACGGACTCCGCCCTCGGCCCGCATCGGGCCGGGATCGAGGGCCGCCACCGCGAATCGGTACCAGTCCGCTCCCATTTCCGGACGCGGTAATCCGAAGATCTCAACGGCGACAACCGAATTCGAAGGTGCAGAGCCCGTCATAGGCCAGCACCACCACGAGACGGTCGGCTGGGGGAAGGCGCACCTGCGGCTTTGGCATGATCGCAACGCTAACTGGCAATCCGGCCCACCGCCAAGCCGCCCGGGCGTTGGTAGGTTGGTCGTCCACGTTGGAGGAAGATCACCGATGAGCCTCGTCAGCGCCATTCCCACCTGTTCGCCCGCCATCGCACGCGCGCATTTCCGACGCCGTCTGGCTTTGGAGACCGATTGTGCCGACGTGGCTGCGGCCCTTCGGGCGGGTGCGCCCGACTTCGTGCTGCTGCACGCGGTCGGCTCGGAGGCCGCATTCCGCAAGCGCCATATCCCCGGGGCGCTGCATCTGCCGGCTCGCGGGATCACGGCGGAGCGCCTGGGCGCCTGGCCCGCGGACACGCTCTTCGTGGTCTATTGCGCCGGGCCCCATTGCAACGGCGCCGACCGGGCCGCCCTGCGGCTGGCCGAACTCGGCCGCCCGGTGAAGGTGATGCTCGGGGGCCTGACGGGCTGGGCCGACGAGGGCCTGGCCTTCGCGGGCGAGATTTGACCTGCGCAGGCGAGCTTTGACCTGCGCGGGCGAGGCCTGACCCGCGCGGGAGATGCGTCTGCGCAGCAGAAGGAACCCGGAATTCGGACGCAATCCTGAAATCGGGCAAGATCAGGACCGCACTCTTCAATCTTCCTTTACCATAGAGCGAACAAAGTTGCCCTCGGGGCGTCGCCAGGGTCCGCCTCCAGCCGGACGTCCATGTTCCTGTTCACCACGCCCCCCGCCAGTTCCCGCGATTCCGGCGCAAGCCGGGATGCGGGATTGCGCGACACGCCCCCCGCCGGGCGCGCGACCGCACCAGGCGGCGTGATCGAGGCGATCCGGGACGGGGCGCAGACCTCCGGGACCGGCTTCGACTATCTCCTCGCCACAGCGCAGCGGGAATCCTCGCTCGACCCCTCGGCCAAGGCCGGCACCTCCTCGGCCACCGGCCTGTTCCAGTTCATCGAGCAGACCTGGCTCGGCACCATGAAGAATGCCGGGCCACGCCTCGGCTTCACCACCTACGCCGATGCGATCACCAAGGGGACCGACGGCACCTACAGCGTGAGCGATCCGGCCGCCAAGCAGACCATCCTGGACCTGCGTCGCGATCCCCGGATCGCCGCCACCATGGCGGGCGCGCTGACCGAGCGGAACCGCGAGACGCTGACGGCCGCCCTCGGGCGCGAGCCCACGGGGGGCGACCTCTACGCCGCCCACGTCCTCGGCGCGCGCGGGGCCGCCGCTCTGATCAACACCGCGCAGGCGAGCCCCGCCCGAGTCGCCGCCCTCGACATGCCGGAGGCGGCCGCAGCGAACCGCAGCCTATTTTACGACAAGGCCGGGCGTCCGCGCGGAGCGGCCGAACTCTACGCCCATCTGGCCGCGGTACGCCCCGCAGTGCCGCAGGCGGTGTCCGGCACCCAGGCAGTCTCCGGCACCTTGGCAGTCTCCGGAACCCTGGCGCTGCCCGAGGGTACCACCGCCTACGCCTCCCTCAACGAGGGTGGCCTGCGCTCGATGTTCCAGACCGATCCGCGCCAGCAGGGCGGCGTCTCGGCCGGCGTCGCCCGCCTCTGGCAGGGGCGAAACGCCGGCCAGGATGCGGTTCGGGCGGAGCCGACGCGAGCCGCACCGACCTACTTCCCCCGCTCGGACGGCACCGAGACCGGGAGCGCCGCCGTCGCCCCGGCGGTATCGACGCCCGCTCTCCCGGTCCCCTCGGCGGCCCTCGTCGGCTCGCCGCAGCCGCCGCGCCGGCCGGCGGAGTTCGGCGGGTCCGGACCATCGGCGCGGGCCGGCGCACCCCTCGATTTGTCCCTCTTCACCATTCGGAGCGGCTCATGATCATCCGCCAGTTCCTCACCTGGACGCAGCACACCTCCGCCGCGCGACGGGCGGAGGCGGCCGGTGCCCTGGCCCGTGCCTACCTGTATGGCGGCCTCGGCGAGGACGTCGCCTGGGAGGCGGAAGCCGCGCTCCTCGCTCTCCTCGACGATCCCTCGAGCCTGGTTCGACGCGTCCTGGCCGAGGCCTGCGCCGCGTGCGCGAACGCCCCCCGTACCCTGATCGTGGCCCTGGCGAGCGACCAGGCCGAGATCGCCACCCTGGTGCTGGCCCGCTCGCCGGTGCTGAGCGACGCCGACCTCGTCGACGGCGTCGCCATCGGCTGCCCCGCCACCCGCCGCGCCATCGCGAGCCGGGTGGACCTGTCGCCTGCCGTCGCCGGGGCGCTCGCCGAAATCGCCGAGCCCGAGGCACTGGTCGTGCTGGTTCGCAACCGCAGCGCCCACATCACCACCGGCAGCCTGATGCGGATGGTCGAGCGCCACGGCGACGTGGCCGCCCTGCGCGAGGCAGTCCTGGCCCGTCCGTACCTGCCCCTCGAGGTACGCCAGTGCGTGACGATGCGTCTCGCCGAATCGCTCTCCGCCTTCGCGGTGTCCTCCGGCTGGCTCACGCCGGCCCGTAGCGCGCGCGCCAGCCGCGAGGCCCAGGAGCGCACCACCCTGGCCTTCTGCGCCGAGGCCCATCCGGTCGATCTCGCCCGCCTCGTGGCCCACCTCAAGGCCTGCGGCCAGCTCAATGCCGGCCTGCTGCTGCGAGCGATCCTGTCCGGCCACATGGCCTTCGCCGAGATGGCTCTGGCCGATCTTGCCGGCCTTCCGGCCCGGCGGGTGGCGGGCCTGATGCAGGAGGCCTCGAGCGCCGCCTTCGCCGCCCTCCACCGCAAGGCTGGCCTGCCCGCCGTGCTTCTGCCGGCCTTCAGCGCCGCCCTCTCGGCCTGGCGCGAGGCCGGCCAGGGCACCACCACTAGGGCGGGCGCCGGCCTGTCGCGCCTGATGATCGAGCGGGCGCTGACCGCCTGCGAGACGATGCCCTTCGCAGAGGCGCAGAGCGTCATGGCCTTGCTGTCCCGCTTCGAAGCCGAAGCGGCCCGCGACGAGGCGCGGGTGCTCGCGCGCGAACTCGCGGCGGAAGCGGAGCAGACCGAAATCCTGCGGATCGAGCGCGAGATCCTCGATGCCGAATGGCGCGAGGCGCAGCGCCAGGTCATCGCCCGCTGGGACGAGCCGGAGCGTCCGGCCGTTGCGGTGGCCGCCCCGGCACCGGTCGAAGCGCCCTTAGTCCAAGCACGCGACGTGGAATTCGCCTCGCCCGCTTCTCCCTTGCCCGCTTCTCCCTTGCCCGCTTCTCCCTTGCCCGAATCCGATTCGGCCCGCACCGATCCGGTCGGCCTCATCCTCGATGGCCTGTCCGACTCGATCATGGCCGAGTTCCAGGGTAGCCGCGCACGGGTCCACGCGGTAACCGTCGAAGTCGTGCTGGACGCAATCCCCGACGCCCTGATCGCGAGCTATCGCGACGACCGGGCGCGGATCGCCGCCTGAGGCATTGGCAGCCCTGGCCGCCGAGCCGGCCGGGGGATGCTCGGCCGAGCCTCAGCCGAACTGCTCGCGCAGGATGCGCTCGTCGAGGCTGTGGCCGGGATCGTGCAGCAGGGTCAGGTTGGTGGCGTGGTCGAGCCAGGTCTCGACCGTGCAGACCCGGCGGAATTCCGTATGGTCGGCCACCGCCGCCACCGGGCGATGCGCGGGATCCAGCACCTCGATGTGGATGCGCGCGTAATCGGGCAGCAGCGCCCCGTGCCAGCGCCGCGGCCGGAAGGCCGAGATCGGCGTCAGGGCCAGGAGCCGGGCGTTGAGGGGCAGGATCGGGCCGCCGACCGAAAGGTTGTAGGCCGTCGAGCCGGCCGGAGTCGCCGCCAGCACACCGTCGGCGATCAGTTCGGGCAGGCGCACATGTCCATCGACCGAGATCCGCAGCTTGGCGGTCTGATGGGTCTGGCGCAGCATGTAGACTTCGTTGAGGGCGCGCGCTTCGTGCCGGCGCCCCTCGGTGTCCACCGCCTCCATCATCAGCGGGTGGATGATGCTGCGCTTGGTGTTCTCCAGGCGCTCGATCAGGCCGTCCTCGCGAAACTCGTTCATGAGGAAGCCGACCGTGCCGCGATTCATGCCGTAGATCGGCGTGCCGGCATGCATGAAGCGGTGCAGGGTCTGGAGCATCAGGCCGTCACCGCCGAGCGCCACCACCACGTCGGCCTCGTCGGGGGGCACGTGGTCGTAGCGGCGCATCAGGATGGCGGCAGCCTGCCGGGCGTCCTCCGTGGGACTCGCGACGAAGGCAAGCCGTTCGAACCGCCGCGCCATGGGCCTACATCCGCCTTGCCGAACAACCGACCGGTCACCTTGCCGGACACCCCTCCGAGGCGGAGCGTCCGCTTCGGCGTTCGCGTTAAAATCCCATCGGCATTCCGCCGATACGCTCCCGCCTGGGGAGCGGCAGAACCTTGGTCGGAGACCCATAGCATGGAGCGACCGCTTCTCGTCTACACCACCTTCCCGGATGCCGGCACCGCCCTGGCGATCGGCGAGGAACTGGTGCGCCTCAAGCTGGCCGCCTGCGTCAACGTCCTGCCCGGCATGCTGTCGGTCTATGCCTGGAAGGGTGTGGTGGAGCGGGGCGAGGAGGTGGCGGTCATCCTGAAGAGCCGGGAGAGCCTGGCCGAAGCCCTTGGCGCATCCTTGAAGGCGCGTCACCCCTACGAGACGCCGATCATCCTGCATCTCCCGGTGACGGGGGCCGACCCCGACACCGCGGCCTGGATCCTCGCCGAGACGGACGCCCATATTCAGGAATCACCGACCGGATAGCTGCGGCCCTTCCACATCGGGGTTCCGGCCCCCTTGCGCCGCAGCAGAGCGGTCCACTGGATCGCCAGTGCCACCAGCACGGTCAGGGGATGAAGCAAGATGGTGCCCGCCGGCTCGCGGGTCACCAGGGTAATCGCGGCCCGGGTGGCCAGCGAGAGCAGGGCAGCGGCGAAAGCCAGGAAGGCGGCGGTCCCCGAACCGATGCCGCACAGGGCGAGGATCAGGAGAAGCCAGGGCAGGACGTGTCCGCCCGCCAGCAGCAGGGTCCAGACCGGCAGGGCTCCGGGCGTCGCCATGCCCTCGCGTGCGTTCTTCGAGAAGCCGGCCCAGCTCTGGCCGAACCCGCGATACATCCGGCAGGTGGCGAGGGCGTGCGCGGCCACGAGATCGGTCCGGTAGCCGGCCGAGCGGAAGCGGCGCGGAAGCACGACACCGTCGTGGAGACTCATGCGCAGGGCGCCGTGGCCACCGATGTCCCGGTAGGCGCTGCGCGCGACCAGTACGAGCTGGCCGCAGGCGGCCCCCAGGCTGGGGCGCAGGGAGGCTCGCATCATCGCCATCGGCAGGTAGCCGACGAGCAGAAAATTGATCATGGGCACCGTCAGGCGCTCGCCGAGGGAGCCCATATGCTGGCGCGGAACCCCGCTGACCAGGGCCGCATCGGTCCGACGGGCATGAGCGGCCAGCGCGGCGGCGGCGGCGGGGGCCAGGGTCACATCCGCATCGACGAACAGGAGATGGGTGCCCTGTGCCGCCTCGGCGAGGCGGGCGCAGGCGTGGTTCTTGCCCGTCCAACCGTCCGGCAAGGGCGGGATCTGGACAAGGCGCAGGCGCGGGTCGGTGGCGGCAATGGCGAAGACGATCGCGGCGGTGTCGTCGGTGGACTGGTCGTCGCCGACGAGCACCTCCAGGGCGACTCCCGCGCTGGCCAGGGCGGCCCGCACCGTCGCGGCGATGACCTCCGCCTCGTTGCGAGCCGGGATCAGCACCGAGACCTTGGCCCGGACGTCGAGATCCGGTTCGGGGGTTCGCAGGATGGACAGGTTGATCCAGGCGATCAGGCCCGGCAGCAGGGCGCAGACGAGCGCCAGGATCGCGAGGCCTAACATCACGGGACCAGATCTCCCTTGCGGCTGGGTGCATCCCCCGCCTGATGGGCCGGCTCGAAGCGCCGGCCGCCGAGGACGGCACGCAGGCGCCGCCAGAGATCGTAGACCCCGCCGATCCCCTTGGCACCGGAGGCGACGGCCGTGAAGCGCGCGGCGTCGCGGGACACGACGTCGGCGCTGAGGCGATCGAGGGTGGCGGTCAGGTCGGCCTCCATCCGGGCGAGCCGCTCCGGCCGGGGGAGGGCGAGCAGTTCGGCACCGGACACCGGCTTGCCGAAGGCCGCGAAGGCCTCCCCGCCGCGCTCCTCCCAGAAGGCGTATTCGAGGGCGAGGGGCACGAACAGGGCTTCGGGCGCGATCTCGGGCAGGCGTCCGACGCCGCCGCGCAGGGCCAGCGGACGCGCGCGGACATCCTGAAACCGTCCCTGCGCGGTGATCCAGATCATCCGGTTCGGCACCCCCAGGATGCGCCGGCTCGCCTTCAGGAACTGGGCGCCGCCGCGCGCCGATTCGAGATCCACCGCGAAGGCCCCCATCCGGGCGAACACCGCGTATTTCTCCAGCATGCGCGCATCGAAGGGCGCGTAGCTGTCGCGGCTCGGAAACAGCCGCCCGGCCAGGAGGATGACCACGGCGGCATCCCACCAGGCCGGATGGTTGCAATACACCACCACCGGACCGGGATGATCCGCGCAAGCCGGCACGCCCCAGCGGGCGAGCCGTAGGGCGTTGAGGTGGCGCCGCAGGTAGCGGTCGAAATACCCGACCATGAACCGCCACAGGGCGGGTGATCGGGCCGGAACGTCCTCGCGGGACACGCGTCGGGCCTCAGGCGCTGGCGCGCACCTCGCTGCTCGCGTCGCTGCCTCGCGCATCGGTGTCGAGGGCGTCGGCCGCGATCCAGCCCGACATCATCACCATGGGCATGCCCGGCCCCGGATGGGCGGCGCCGCCGGCGAGGTAGAGGCCGCGCACCTGCCGCGAGCGGTTGCCGGGCTTGAAGGCGCCCATGAACTTGCCGTGCGAGGCGAGGCCGTAGATCGCGCCGTTCAGCACCTTGTAGCGCTCGTGGATATCCTGCGGTGTCAGGTGCCGCTCGACCACGATGCGCTCCTCGAGGTCGGGCATGTTGCCGGTGCGCTTGAGCTTGTCGAGGATGACCTGGCGGTAGGCCGGGAACATCTTCGACCAGTCGTGGTGCGGGCGCAGGTACGGCGTATGGACCAGGACGTAGAGCGCCTCGCCGCCCTCGGGCGCCACTGAGGGATCGGTGGAGGAGGGGGCCGCGAGGTAGGCGGTCGGGTCCGGGGCCGGCTCGCCCTTGTGATAGATGTAGTCGAACTCCTCCTCCGGATCGCGGGAGAAGACGAAGTCGTGGTGGTTCAAGTGCTCGTAGCGCTTGTTCAGCCCGAGATAGAGCACCACGCCGGAACAGGCCGGCTCGAAGCTCTTCTTCTCGTAGGTCTTGCCGACGTCGCCGCCGACGAGTTCGCGATAGGTCCGCACCGAATCCATGTTGGAGATCACGGCGTCGAACGGAGTGATGCCGGCGGCGGTCTTCACGCCCTTCACCGCGCCCTTCTCGATGGCGAGGCCGGTGACCTCGTCGCCAGGACGCAGGGTCGCGCCGAGTTCACCCGCGAGCTTCGTCAGGGCCTCGGCCACCGCGCGGGTGCCGCCCATCGGGTACCAGACCCCCTCCGCCGTCTGCATATGGGCGATGGCGCAGAGCACGGCCGGTGCGCCGTAGGGCGAGGAGCCGACATATTGCACGAAGTGATCGAGCATCTGTGCGAGGCGCGCGTCCTTCACCTTCGACCGGATGGTGCCCGCCACCGACGAGCCCATGCGCAGGGAGAGCACGTCGCGCAGGGTGCCGGGGTTCATGTTGGCGCGGATGTTGATGGTGTCGAACAGGTCCTCGACCGGCTTCCAGAAGAAGAACTTGTTCGAGACGTCATGCAGGTGCTCGGAGATCTCGAGGAACTTCTTGTAGCCCTCGCCGGCGCCGGTGTTGGGCGCGAAACGCTCCATGTCGGCCGCCATGGTGGGGACGTCGGCCATGAGGTCGAGATGGGTGTTGTCGTCGAAGAAACAGCGCCATTGCGGATCGAGGCGGCGCAGGTCCAGGTAGTCGTGGATGTTGCGTCCGGCCTCCTGGAAGATCCGCTCCAGCACCTTCGGTACGGTCAGGATGGTCGGCCCCATGTCGAAGCGGAACCCGCCCTCGTGCAGGACCGCGGCTTTGCCGCCGAGCCAGTCGTTCTTGTCGTAGAGCGTGACGGTATGGCCCCGCGCGGCGCTCACACAGGCCGCCGCCAAGCCGCCCAACCCTGCGCCGACGACGGCGACCGAAGACCCAGCCCGCATGTTCGTGTCACTCCCCGGGCCGGTTCGAAAGCCCTTATCCGTCATGAAGCTAGACCGGATGGGCGCGCGGTCAACGCGCTAACCGGTCGCGGCGCGGACTTTCACCGGCTTTGGCTCCGCAATCTACCCCGCCCGCCGCGACACCAGCCTCAGCGCGAGACCCAATCCCACCGCCGCCACGATCCCCATCACGCCCCAGGCGGGCAGGGCAGCGGTCCAGCCCTCGCTCAGGGCGTTCTGGTAGCCCTCGATCGCCCAGGCGTTGGGGGTCAGCCAGCCGGCTTGCTGCAGCCAGGGCGGCATCAGGAAGCGGGGCACCATGCTGCCGCCCACTGCCGACAGCAGCAGCACGCCGAAGGTGGCGGCCAGATGCGCCTGCTGGCGTGTGGCCGAGGCCGCGCAGGCGGCCAGCGCGAGGCCGGCGGCCATGGCGGAGACCAGCAGCGAGGTCACCAGCCAGGCACCCAGGTGGGGCAGGATGTCGACTCCGTGCAGCAGGGCGGCGGCGCTGAAGATCAGGCCGGCCTGGACCAGGCCCTGGCCGACCAGGAACAGGAACTTGCCCAGCACCACCACGGCGAGGCCGCCGGGCCCCGCCATCAGACGGTCGGCGAGGCCCGACTGGCGCTCGTCGACGAGGGAGAGGGCGCCCTGCATGGCGGCGAAGAGCAGGAAGACGGCGGTGATCGCGCCCGCGTAGTAGCTGACGCGGTCGTTGGTGCCGCCGGAGGCGGTGCTGCGCCGCTCGACCAGGGTGGCGAAGGAGAACGGCTCCTTGCGGGCGCGCTGCTCCGCGAAGGCCTGGTTGAGGAACGCGCGCTCGTCCGGACCGATCTTGCCCGAACGCTCCACGTCGGCGACGATCCGGGCCAGGACCACGTCCGGCAGGGCCTCGTTGAGGACGCGCTGGAGTTGGCCGAGGGCGATCGGGGTCGCCAGCGCCTTGGCGGGGTTCTCGATCAGCACCACGGGCTGGTCGGCGCGCGTCGAAGCACCTCCCGGCGAGCCGGCATCGAGGTCGCCGCGCAGCACCAGGGCGACATCGACCTCGCCGCGCCGCACCGCCGCGAGCGCGCCGTCGAGATCGGTGGCGGAGAGGCGCCCGACCCGCAAGGACGGATCCGCCTCCAGGGCCTGCATCAGGCGCTGCGTCGTCGGCGTCCGCGCAAGGTCGAGCAGGCCGAGATGGATGCGGATGCGGTCGCCCAAAGCGCCGGAGAAGATCGCGGCGAAGATCACGAAGATCACGGTGGGCAGCACGAAGGCCATCACCAGGGCGGCGCGGTCGCGCACCAGCCCGAGCAGCATCACGCGGAAGGCGGCCGAGATCATGCGATGCGCTCCCGCGCGACGGACCCGTCGCCGGCCTGCGCCGAGGACTGCGCCAACGCATCGCGATAAACTGCCTCCAGGCCGGGCGCGCGGATGCGGATCTCGGCGATCGGCACCCCGGCATCCCGTAGGGCGGCGAGCAGGTCGGCGCCATCGCGCGGCGTGTCGGAAAGCCGGCGTGCCCGCCAAGTCGAGCCGGTATCCACGGGCAGGAAACCGGTCCGGCGCAGCACCGCCTCCGCTGCCGCGTCGGCGGGGGCGACCAGGGCCGCCTCGTGCTCGGGCGCATCGGCGCGGAGGCGCGCCAGGAGTTCGGCCAGGCGTCCGTCGGTGACGATCCGGCCCCGGGCCAGGATGACGACCCGGTCGGCCAGGCGCTCGGCCTCGGCGAAGTCGTGGGTGGCCACCATGAGGGCTGTGCCCGCTTCACGCAGGCGCCCGAGCACGGCGTGGATCGCCGCCCGTGCATGAAGGTCGACCCCCTGCGTCGGCTCGTCGAGGAGGACGAGGCGGGGCCGCGCCATCAGGCTGGCGGCGATGTTGACCCGACGCTGGTAACCGCCGGAGAGCAGGCCGACCGGGCGCTTGGCGACCTCGGCAAGCGCGCAGAGCGAAAGCCCGCGGGCCACCGCCTCCGCCCGCTCGCGCCGCGCGACCCCCGCGAGTTGGGCGAACACCGACAGGTTTTCGGCCACCGACAGGCGGGGATACAGCGCGATCTCCTGCGGCACCCAACCGATGGCCCGCCGGGCGGCCGGACTGCGATGCGGATCGTCGCCGGCGAAGCGGACGGTGCCGACCTGCGGGGCCAGACGACCGGCGATGAGGCGCATCAGCGAGGTCTTGCCGGCGCCGTTGGGTCCGAGCAGGGCGAGGGTCTCGCCGGCGCCGAGGGTCAGATCGACGCCCTCCAGCACCGGGGTGCCCCGATAGGCGAGGGCGGCGCCGGCCACCCGCAGGAGCGGCTCGGAACGGGCGCTCACGCGGTTCTCAGCGGCGGGGCAGGGCGCGCGACAGGCGGACCCGGACGGTCGCGCCGGGCTCGCGCACGGAGAAGCGCGCGCGCGCGAAGTCCGGGCGTGCGGAGCGGGCGGTCTCGCCGGAGAACCCGTAGGGCTCGAGCGGCAGGCCGAGGCCGGTGCGATCGAGGCGGCCGTTGCCGTTGCTGTCCTGATAGGCGACAGCCGCGTAGACCCCGGGCGCCACATTCGCGAACACGAAGCGCTGCGCCGCGGCCTGGGGTGGGGCCTGCTGTCCCGTCTGGCAATCGGCCTCGGTCAGGCCGTCCTGGCACAGGGCGACCGAGAGCAGGCCGGCGGGTTCTAGGCCTTCGACCTCCACCGCCACGGTGGCGGCCGGCGCTGCACCCGCACCGAGACAAAGAGCGCAGACGCCCGCCAAGGCCTGCGACAGGAGCCGGGCCGAGCGCCTCAAGAGGCGTCGCCCGAGGCGGCGAGCGGGGCGGTGGTGGGGATGCCCGCGCTCGTCGCGCCGACGCGCCCCGCGGAGAGTTCCTCGATGAGGAGGCGGGCGGTGATGCGCGCGCCCTCGTAGATCACCGGCAGGCCGGAGCCCGGATGGGTGCCGCCGCCGACGAGATAGAGCCCCGGCCCGAAGCGATTGTGCGGCCGGAAGTAAAGCATCTGCATCAGGTCGTGCGCGAGATTGAAGGTGGCGCCCTCGTGCACGAAGAAGTCGTCGCGCCACTCGGTCGGATCGACGATGCGCTCGTAGCGGATGCGTGATTCGATATCGCCGAGCCCGAGCAGTTTCAGGCGGTCGAGGACGAGTTGGCGATAGGTCTCCCGCAGCCCGCGCCAGTCGATGCCCGCCTTGAGGTTCGGAACCGGAACCAGAACGTAGAGGCTGGTCTGACCGGGAGGCGCCATGCCGCCGTCGGTGAAGCCCGCATGCTGCACGTAGAGGGAGGGCTGCATCGGCAGGATGCCGTCGGTGATCTCCCGGATGTTGCGGGCGTAATCCTCCGACAGCAGGATGGTGTGATGGCCGAGCGCCTCCGGCATCGGCCCGTCGAGGCCGAGATACAGCATGAAGGTCGAGCAGGAGAGGCGCGCCTTGGCGATCTTGGCATCGCGCCAGCGCGGACGATGCTCCTGCGGCACCAGATCCTGGATGACCTTGGCGAAGTCGCCGTTGATGACCACCGCGTCGGCATGGATCGTCTCGCCGTTGCAGACGACCCCGCTGGCGCGCTTGCCTTCGAACAGCACCCGATCGACGCCGGCCCCGAGCCGGATATCGACGCCCATGCGCCGGGCGAGCCCCGCCATGGCCTCGGAGACCGCGCCGCAGCCGCCGACCGGATGGTAGACCCCATGCTCGTATTCGAGGAATGACAGGATGGTGAACAGGCTCGGGCACCGGAACGGCGACATGCCGAGGTATTTGGTCTGGAACGCGAAGGCGAGGCGGACGCGCGGGTCCTTGAAGTAGCGTTGCAGGTCCTTGTCGACGCTGCGGCCCGGATGGAGATGGGGCAGGGCGGCGATCATCGCCGGGGACGCCATGGCCCGCAGGGTGTGGAAGGCCTGCTCCAGCACCGGCTTGAAGAACTTCAGCTTGACCCGGTTGTCGGCGAAGAACTTGCGCACGTTCTTGGCGTCGTCCGGCGCGATGCGCGCCACCTCGGCCTCGAGCCGGTCCATGTCGTTGGTGGCGCGGATCTCGCCGCCGGCCTCGAACACGAGATGGTATTGCGGATCGAGCCGCTCGAGCTTGACGTGGTCCTCGAGGCGCTCGCCGCAGGTCTCGAAGATGTCGGCGAGAATCTGGGGATAGAGGAAGAAGGTCGGCCCGATATCGAAGCGGAAGCCGCCCGGAGCCTCGATGGTCTTGGTGCGGCCGCCCACCGCCGGATCCTTCTCCAGCAGCGTGACGTGAACGCCCGCTCGGGCCAGGAGGAGGGCGGTGGCGAGGCCGCCGGGACCGGCGCCGACGATGATGACGCGGCGTCCGGACAAGGTCCGCAAGCCATCCCGTGACTGCAACAACGCTACCTACTCCTTCGTCTGCGCCCTCACCCCTGCCATGTGGCGCGGAACGATGGTCCGTCCAGGGCTCGAAAGCCGTGCGCGTAATCTTGACCGTAGCAGCGCGTGCGGCAATGGGGGCGCAATGTCGCGCGTAATCTTGGTCGCGCGTAATCGTGGTCCCGCGTCATCCTGATCGCGCGTCATCGTGGTGTCGGCGCCGTATTCGTTCGGCGCTCAGCGCGAGGTTGTCAGGTGGTGGAGCGCGATGGCGCCAGCCGTGGCGACGTTGAGCGAGTCGAAATCGGCCGCCATGGGGATGCGCACGGTGCGCAGGCGCGCCATCAGAGCCGGCGGAAGACCTGGCCCCTCGGTGCCGAGGATCAGCAGGGTGCGGTCCGGGCGGGCCAGACCGGACAGGATTTCGCCACCGCCCGGGCTGAGGGCGAGCGGGGTCAGCCCGTGACGATCCGCGTAGGCCAGGAGCGCGTCGGCATCGTCCAGGCGGCGGAACGGCACCGTCAGGGCTGCGCCGGCCGAGACGCGGATCGCCTTGCGGTAGAGCGGATCGCAGGTGGCCGCGTCGAGCAGGACCGCGTCGGCGCCGAAGGCGGCCGCGTTGCGCAACAGGCCGCCGACATTGTCGTGGTTGGTCAGGCCGACGAGGCCGATCACCAGGACGGATGCGGGCGCGGGCGGCAAATCCGGCTCGACCTCGGGTCCGCGCAGGCCGACCGCGAGCACGCCCCGATGGATGGGAAAGCCGGTGATCGCGCTCATCACCGGCTTCGTCGCCGTGTAGAGCGGCACCCCCTCGGGCAGGCGACGCAGGACTTCTTCGAGGCCGTCGAGCCGCTCCGGCGCGAGCAGGACCGATTCGAGCCCGAAGCGCGCCCGCCCCGAGAGCATGACCCGCAGGGTCACCTCGCCCTCGACGATGAAGCGGCCGGCGCGCCCGACGAGGTCGCGCTCGCGCATCGCCGTATAGGGCGCGAGGCGCGGATCGGCGGGATCGTCGATGGCGACCGGCTTGGGGGCGGCGCTCAAGGGGGTGTCAGGCGCCCGCCGGACGTCCGCCCATGCGCACCGCGAGCGGATCGGCCTCGGCCTTGGTCGGCACCTTCACCAGGGCCTCGCCGTCGAGGACGACCTCGCCGGCCACCGAGCAGGTGCATTTCAGGCGCGCCCGGCGGCGCTCCGGCACCAGTTCGGCCACCTCGACGGTGACCTGGACCGTATCGCCGATGCGAACCGGTGCCCGAAAGTTCAGGGTCTGGCTGATGTAGATGGCGCCGGGGCCCGGCAGGCGGGTGCCGAGCACCGCCGAGATCAGGCCTGCGGTGTAGAGGCCGTGGGCGATGCGGGTGCCGAAGGGCGTGCGGGCCGCGAAGTGTTCGGAGAGGTGGATCGGGTTGCGGTCGCCGGTGATCTCGGCGAAACCCACCACGTCGGAGGAGGCGATGACCTTGTTCAGCGTCTCGGACAAACCGAGTTCGAGGTCCTCGAAGTACAGGACGCGCAGTTCGGGCATCATCGGCGTTTTTCCCTGATCGCGATTGGTGGCACGACGATCGCGTGCGGCGTGAGTGTCTTGCAGCGTCGCTGTCGGACGGCTTGGCTTTTCGCCTCGCACAGGCGGCGGGCCAAATCCAGTATCAGCCTCGCGAAAAGCCGAGGGTCGACAAGCAACGCTTCGCACGAGGTCTCGACAGGGGGACGCCTCTCGCGTCAAGGAGGGCGTCACCGGGCGGAGGTCCCGACCAACCGCGAGCCTTGCGCCCGCGCGATCACCCCTCCGCCACCTCCAGTCGAGCAGCGTTCCGTGCCCGCCACCCCCTCCGCCACCCTGCGCCCGGTCGTCGCCCGCGTGGCGGGATTGAATCTCGGGTATTTCGCCGTCGAGATCAGCGTCGCGCTGGCGATCGGTTCGCTGGCGCTGATCGCCGACAGCCTCGACTTCCTGGAGGATGCGGCAATCAACCTTCTGATCTTCGCCGGGATCGGCTGGAGCGTGCGCAACCGGGCCCGCCTCGGGGCGGTGCTGGCCGGCATCCTGCTGCTGCCCGCGCTTGCCACGGCCTATGCGGCCTGGGCGAAGTTCGCCACGATGGCGCCACCCGCCCCGGTGCCGCTCACGCTCACCGGCCTCGGCGCGCTGGCGGTGAACCTCACCTGCGCGATGATGCTGAGCCGCCACCGCTCGGGCGGCGGCAGCCTGACCCGGGCGGCCTACCTCTCGGCCCGCAACGACGCCTTCGCCAACCTCGCCATCATCGCCGCCGGTCTCGCCACCGCCCTGACCCTGTCAGCCTGGCCGGACCTGATCGCGGCTGCCGGCATCGCCATCCTCAATGCCGATTCGGCCAGCGACATCCTGAAGGCGGCGCGGGCGGAATGGCGGGCGGCCAAGGCTGTGTCCGAGCCCGCGCCCGAAACCGAATCCGGTTCATCGCTTCCCTGAGAGGTTCCGCGCCGTCATGCGCCTGTTCCCGATCTCCGACCTGCACCTGGAACGCCGTCGCCTCGAGGTCATCCCGCGCCCGGGTGCGCCCTTCGACGTCCTGGTCTGCCCCGGCGACCTGCACGAGGGACGGCCCGAATCGGGGCTCGCGGCGCTGCTGGCCCTGGCGCAGGGCCGTCCGATCGTCCTGGTCCCGGGCAACCACGAGCATTATGCGCCGACCGGGGACGGGCGCACCGCGCCGGACCTCCTCAAGGCCCTGGAGGCCGAGGTGGCGCGGCTGAACCGGGCGGGCGCGGCGATCCACCTGCTCCAGCGGGCTTCGTCCATCCTCCTCGACGGCGTCCGCTTCGTCGGAACCACCCTGTGGAGCGACTGGTCGCTGGCCGGTCGCTGGCTCGACGAGACGGTGCCGGACCATCCCCCGGACCCGGTCGCGTTCGCAGCCGCGCGCATGACCGACCCGGTGACCGGCTCACGCGAGTTCCGGGGTTCGATCCGCAACGGCGACGGCTCGGTCTGGTCGCCGGCCGACGCGATGGCGGCCCATGCGGAGGAGCGCGCCCTGCTGATCGCCGCCCTGTCGCAGCCCCATGACGGCCCGACGGTCTGCATCACGCACCATCCGGCGAGTCCGCGGGCAGCGGATGCGTTCCGCCACGTGCCCGGCGTCCCGTGGTGGGTTCCGGCCTTCTACGCCACCACCGTGCTGGAAGACCTCCCCGAAGCCGCGCGGCCCGACCTATGGGTCTCGGGGCATTTCCATGCCGGGCACGACCTGTGGGTCGGCCGCACCCGTTGGGTCGCCAACCCGGTCGAAGGCCGGGATTTCTCGGCCGATCACATTCTCACGATCGGGTGAGACCCGAGGCCTGGCACGGGCGTACCGTATCCGAGCCGTGTCGGAGCCCCCTCAGGAAAGCCCCCCATGAACGCCTTCATCGCCGTGGTCCTCGTCTGCGCCAATGGCATCCCGATCGAGGGCTGCACCGACGACCGGGCGAGCGAAGTCCGCAAGGTCCGCGTCTCCAACGAGCTCGGCTGCACCAACGGCTGGCAGGAGATCATCGCCCGCACCGACCTGCGGGACGAGGTGGGCAAGACCAGCTACCTCAAGACCGAATGCCGCCGGGTGAAGCAGGCGGACTGAACCGCCCGCTGCGCGGTCCGGCTACCGGTCGTGCTTGATGTAGGCGAAGCGCGGGTCGGTCGGGGTGCCCTCCAGGGCTCCGCCCTCGGTTCCGGGCTGCCACCCCACGACCTCCTCGATCTTGGCTGCGAGGGCGAAATCCTTCTCGGTGACGCCCTTGGCGGCGTGGTTGGTCAGCCGCACCTCGACCCACGCATAGGAGGCGGTGATGTCCGGGTGATGCCAGGCGGCCTCGGCGAGGTGCCCCACCGTGTTGATCACCATCAGCGTGCTCTTCCAGCCCGCGGTCTTGTAGGTCCGCTTGATCCAGCCCTCCTCGAGGCGCCAGGCCGGCAATTCCTTGGCGAGCCGCGCCGTGATCGTTGCGTCGTCGATGACGTCGTCCCGTGTTCCGGCCATGATTCCGTTCCTCCCAGCAAGATTTCGGGGCAGCCTGCGCCGCGCTCCTGAAGCATGCAAGGTGGTCCGGACCCACTGAATTCGGTCCGAGGCGTCGACCGAAAGCCCCCGGGGGCGACCATCGGCCTCCGGCACCCGCCCGATCGGCCAGTGGACGCTCTCCACCCGAACTCCTATGAAGAGCGCCAACCAGCGCCGGCCCTCTCGGGACAGACCGGACGTTCGACCGAGAATTCAGGGAGAGTCCCCCATGCTGTCACGGCGCGCACTGCTCGCGACGGCGGCTCTCTGGCCCCTGCCTTTCGGCCTCGCCAGGCCGGCCCGCGCAGCCGCGTCGACGTTCCGGGTCGGGAGCCTGCCGTTCGGGACGGTGTCCTGGGAAGCCGCGGTGATCAAGGCCCGCGGTCTCGACAGCGCCAATGGCTTCACCCTCGACGTGGTCAAGCTCGCCGGCAACGACGCCGCGCGGATCGCTTTCCTGGGCGGTCAGGTCGACACCATCGTGGGCGACCTGCTCTGGGCGGCGCGCCTCGGCAACGAAGGCCGGTCGATCCGCTTCTTTCCCTACTCGACCACCGAGGGCTCCCTGATGGTTCCGGGCGACAGCCCGATCCGGACGCTCGCCGACCTCAAGGGCAAGCGCCTCGGAGTCGCCGGCGGCCCCCTCGACAAGAACTGGCTGCTGCTGAAGGCGCAGGTCCGGGACACCGCCGGGATCGACCTTGAGACCCAGGCCGATCTCGCCTTCGGCGCTCCGCCGCTGCTGGCGCTGAAGCTCGAGCAGGGCGAGCTCGATGCCGGGCTGCTGTACTGGACCTACTGCGCCCGCCTCGAGCCCAAGGGCTTCCGCCGCCTGATCGGCTCGGACGACATCATGCGGGCCTTTGGCGCCACCGGCTCGATGGCGCTGATCGGCTACCTCCTCGACGGCGAGACTGTGAAGGAGAAGTCGGAAACCGTCGAGGGCTTCGCCCGTGCCTCCAAGGCCGCCAAGGAGGCGCTCGCCAACGATCCGAAGGCATGGGACGTGGTGCGCCCCCTGATGGCGGCGGACGACGAGGCCACCTTCCAGGCCCTGAAGCGCGACTTCCTCGCCGGCATCCCGCGCCGGCCGCTGGCGACCGAGCGGTCTGACGGCGAGAAGCTGTTCGGCGTGATGGCGCGCCTGGGCGGCGAACGCCTGGTCGGGCCGGGCGCGACCCTTCCGCCGGGCCTCTATTTCGATGGCGGCGGGAATGGCTGAGGCGCTGGGCGCGGCGCGCGCCCTCCGAGGCCATGACGCCATGACGCCCTGACCCATGGGCTTTGCCACCCGCCTCGTTTCCGTGCTGATCCTCCTTGCCGGGTGGCAGGTCGCGGCCTCCGCTGCCGGCTCGCGGCTGCTGCCGCCCCCCCTCGCGATCCTGGACTTCATCGCGCGGGAATCGGCGCGCGGCGACCTCTGGTGGAATGTCGGCATCACCCTCTCGCGGGTGGGCATCTCCTTCTTCCTGGCGATGACGCTGGGCGTGCTGCTGGGCATCGCGCTCGGCCGCTCCCGCCGCCTCAACCTCGTCCTCGACACGCCGCTTCTCATCCTCCTGAACACACCGGCCCTGGTGATCACGGTGCTGGCCTACATCTGGGTCGGCCTCAACGAGGCGGCCGCGATCGTCGCGGTGGTGCTCAACAAGCTGCCGAACGTCGCCGTGATCCTGCGCGAGGGCGCCCGCGGCCTCGATCCGCAATTGGAGGAGATGGCCCGGACCTACCGCTTCGACCGGCGGACCTGGATCGCCCACGTGCTGGTGCCGCAGCTCCAGCCCTTCGTGGTGGCGGCGGCGCGCTCCGGCCTGTCCCTCGCCTGGAAGATCGTGCTGGTGATCGAACTTCTGGGGCGCCCGAACGGGGTCGGCTTCGCGATCAACTACTACTTCGTCCAGAGCCTGAACGTGGCGGCCATCCTCGGCTACAGCCTCGTCTTCATGAGCGTGATGATCGCCATCGACATCCTCATCCTGCAGCGACTGGAAGCCTATGTCCGACGCTGGCGCTGAGGGGAGCGGTTCGGCTGATCGCGGCGATGCGGCTCTGCGCGTCGTCATCGCCCGCAAGGTCTACGGTGCCGGCGGTCCGGAACCGGTGGAGGCGGTGCGCGATCTCGCTTTCTCCGTCGCCGCCGGCCAGATCACCTGCCTGATCGGCCCGTCGGGCGCCGGAAAGACCACGACCCTGCGCATCCTCCTCGGCCTCGACCCCAATTACGAGGGCAGCGTCACGCCGCACCCGGACGAGGCCGGCATCGCCATGGCGTTCCAGGAGCCGCGCCTGCTGCCCTGGCGCACGGTGGAACAGAATGTCCGCCTCGCCCTGCCGCGCGCCGCGCGCCGGCAGGATCTCGACGCGCTGTTCGCCTCACTCGGGCTTACGCCGTGGCGGAGTCGCTATCCCGGTGCGTTGTCGCTCGGAATGGCGCGGCGGGTCTCTCTGGCGCGGGCGCTGGCGCAGAAGCCCGGCATCCTAATCCTGGACGAACCCTTCGTCTCCCTCGACGATACGTCCGCGGCGGCGCTGCGCGCCCTCGTGGTGGAGGCCGTCGATCGCACGCGGATGGGCGTCCTGATGGTCACCCACAACGTCGCGGAGGCTATCGAGATCGCCGACCGGCTGCTGCTGGTGTCCGGCCGGCCCGCGACGCTGCTGGGCAGCATCCCCCTCGAAACCGCCCGGGGCAGCCGCGAGCGGTCTTGGATCGAGGCCCGCCGAACGGATCTCGCGAAGCGATTCCCCACCGTCATCGCCGGCTGATTCTCAGGGCGGACCCACGAAGGCCCGCCCGTGACGCGAAGCCTCCGGCGGAACTCCTCGACCGGATGCGGCGAGACCGCGCATCGAAACCTCTCGACTCGGGCAGATTCGGCAACGGCTCAGTTCCTCGGATGGCCGGCGCACCGGCCACGCCTTCTGAATTATTGTTCTACTTCTCTCGCCGATCTTGGCAGACGCTTGGTATGCCACCGTACCGTCGCCAAGGTCAGCGTGCCGGAAGCATGCCAGAGAAGCTTTCGCGACAGCCCCATGCACCCCTCGCATGAAGAATGTCGGAAGGTGATAAAAACTCTTTGTCTTAGCGCCAGCTTGTATTGCACTGCACCATATGATGTTGCGCGGTCTGTGCCATGTCGTTCCCTTGGAATCATTCACGAGGACTTGTGCGCGTCGCAGGTAGAGGGCGCGCAAGCGAGTTGACGCCGGCGGAATTTTTCTTAGAGTTCATTCAAGCTTCGGTTTCGAGGGGCGCCGCAAAGGGATAGCGGCCCCTGACCGTAAGGTTCTTGCAACCATCCTCTCAAGGATGGGAAGCGAAGGACTTGGCGTCCGCTACCGGAGCGAACCTATCCCTGTCGCAAACAGTCAGATCACAGCGTGATCATGCGGATTTTCCGTAGGATCGCAGCTGTAAGATCTGTCGGAGGAATCCATGAGAGCGGTACATCTTCTCGCACTCGGCGCCGGCATGGTCGCTTCGACCACGGCGTTCGCCAACGAAGACGTCCTGAAGCGCACGGCCAACCCGGCCGAGCAGGTCCTTCAGACCGTCGATTACGCCAACACGCGCTATTCGAAGCTCGACCAGATCAACGCCAGCAACGTGAAGCAGCTCCAGGTCGCCTGGACCTTCTCCACCGGCGTGCTGCGCGGCCACGAGGGCTCCCCGCTCGTCGTCGGCAACATGATGTACGTTCACACCCCCTTCCCGAACATCGTCTACGCTCTCGACCTCGACAAGGACGGCGTGATCGTCTGGAAGTACGAGCCGAAGCAGGACCCGTCGGTGATCCCGGTGATGTGCTGTGACACGGTCAACCGTGGCCTCGCCTATGCCGATGGCGCCATCATTCTGCACCAGGCCGACACCACCGTCGTCTCGCTCGACGCCAAGTCCGGCAAGGTGAACTGGTCCGTCGTCAACGGCGACCCCAAGAAGGGTGAGACCAACACCGCCACCGTTCTCCCGGTGAAGGACAAGATCATCGTCGGCATCTCCGGCGGCGAGTTCGGCGTGAACTGCCACGTCACGGCCTACGATTCCAAGACGGGCAAGAAGGTGTGGCGCGGCCACTCCCAGGGCCCCGATGCCGACATGATCATGGACCCCGAGAAGACCACGTCGCTCGGCAAGCCGGTCGGCAAGGATTCCTCGCTGAAGACCTGGGAAGGCGATCAGTGGAAGACCGGCGGCGGTTGCACCTGGGGCTGGTTCTCCTACGATCCCAAGCTCGACCTGATGTACTACGGTTCGGGCAACCCCTCGACCTGGAACCCCAAGCAGCGTCCGGGCGACAACAAGTGGTCCATGACCATCTGGGCGCGTAACCCCGACACGGGCGCCGCCAAGTGGGTCTACCAGATGACCCCGCACGACGAGTGGGACTATGACGGCATCAACGAGATGATCCTCACGGATCAGAAGGTTGACGGCAAGGAGCGCCCGCTCCTGACGCACTTCGATCGTAACGGCTTCGGCTACACCCTCGATCGCGCCACCGGCGAGCTCCTGGTCGCCGAGAAGTTCGATCCGGTGGTGAACTGGGCCTCCAAGGTCGACATGGACAAGGGCTCGAAGACCTACGGTCGTCCGCTCGTCCAGGCCAAGTACTCCACCGAGCAGAACGGCGAAGATACCAACTCCAAGGGTATCTGCCCCGCGGCTCTCGGGACCAAGGACCAGCAGCCTGCTGCGTTCTCGCCCAAGACCAACCTGTTCTACGTGCCCACCAACCACGTCTGCATGGACTACGAGCCGTTCCGGGTGAGCTACACCCCGGGTCAGCCCTATGTCGGCGCGACGCTGGCCATGTACCCGGCTCCCAACAGCCACGGCGGCATGGGTAACTTCATCGCCTGGGACGGCGTCGCTGGTAAGATCAAGTGGTCGAACCAGGAGCAGTTCTCGGTGTGGTCGGGCGCTCTCGCCACCGCCGGTGACGTGGTGTTCTACGGTACCCTCGAGGGCTACCTGAAGGCTGTCGACTCCAAGACCGGTAAGGAACTGTACAAGTTCAAGACCCCGTCGGGCATCATCGGCAACGTGATGACCTACCAGCACAAGGGCAAGCAGTTCGTCGGCATCCTGTCGGGTGTCGGTGGCTGGGCTGGCATCGGCCTCGCGGCCGGCCTGACCGACCCGAACGCCGGTCTCGGCGCGGTGGGTGGCTACGCTGCCCTCTCGAACTACACCAACCTCGGTGGTCAGCTGACCGTCTTCTCGCTGCCGAACTAATCGGTCGCACGTAGCGGTAGATCAAAGGGTGCCGGCGCGGGTTTCCGCGCCGGCACCTTTATGATTAGAATTGGAAGAACAACACGCGAAACACGCGGCTCGTGAGCCGACGTGGTGTTCCTGGGAGAAACGTCGTTGTACACCATTAGCAAAGCCGTCATCCGTCCTCTCGCGGCAGCGATTGCCCTTGCGTCGGTCTCGACGCTCGCCGTGCAGGCCCAGGATGCGAAGAAGGCTGATCCGGCCCTCGCCAATCAGCTCGATCCCAACGCGTCCGAGAAGGACTCGAAGCTGATCGACAAGTTCGCGGCCGTGAAGGTCGAGGACGGAAAGTATCAGGACGCCGAGGGTCACCCGACCTATCACATCACCAATGACGGCAAGAAGTTCGACTGGTACGCCTACTCGGGCTACCGCCGCTATCATGCCGAGTGCCACGTCTGCCACGGCCCCGACGCCATGGGTTCGACCTATGCGCCGGCCCTGAAGGACTCGCTGAAGACGATCAACTACGAGGAGTTCATCGGCATCCTCGCGGGTGGCAAGCGTGACTCGCAGGCTGGCCAGGAGCGCGTGATGCCGGCCTTCGGCGATAACAAGAACGTCATGTGCTACGCCGACGATCTCTACGTCTACCTCAAGGCCCGTGCCTCCGGCGCCATGCCGCGCGTGCGCCCGACCGACAAGGAAGACAAGCCCGATGCCGCCAAGGCGGCCGAGAAGGAGTGCCTGGGCGGCTAATGACCCGCTCACGCACCCGAACACATGTCGCGCTCGCGCTCCTGCTGCTCTCGGCAGGAGCGCGACCCGCCTTGGCGCAATCGCTGCCGGATCTGGTGACGACGGATACGCTGCGGGTCTGTGGCGATCCAGGCAACATGCCGTTTTCGCAGCGTAAGGAAGACGGCTTCGAGAACAAGATCGCGGCGATCATCGCCGACGAACTCAAGGTCAAGATCCGCTACTATTGGCTGACGCAGGGACCGGGCTTCGTCCGCAACACCCTCGGCACCGGCCTGTGCGACCTCATCATCGGCTCGGCCGCCGGCGGTGAACTCGTCCAGCACTCCAATCCCTATTATCGCTCCGCCTACACCCTGGTCACCCGCAAGGGTGAGTTCGACGACGTGACGCGTCTCGACGATCCAAAGCTCAAGGGCAAATCGATCGGCGTCATCGGCGGTACGCCGCCGGTCAACCGGATGGGCGAAGTCGGCCTGATCACTGCGATGAAGGCCTACGCACCTTACCAGCTCGACCCGTCGCGCAAGCACCAGACGGTCTCGGCCGAGGTCATCGCCGATCTCGCCGAGAAGCGCATCGACGCCGCGATCCTGTGGGGACCCGCCGCCGGCTGGCTCGCCAAGCAGAGCGGCGTGCCGATGAGCGTCGTGCCCCTGTTGCAGGAACCCGACCGCCCGCCGCTCACCTTCCGCATCGCACTCGGCGTGCGGCTGGAGGAGAACGACTGGAAGCGGACACTGAACACCATCCTGCGCAAGCGTCGGACCGATATCGAGCGGGTCCTGCGGGATTACGACGTGCCGCTGCTGGAGGAAGAGGGCAACAAGCTCCTCGAGAACCCGGCGCCCTGAAGCGGCTCCCTCGGACCTGACGAACCACACGGGCGGCGGAGAGAATCCGCCGCCCGTGTGGTTTCCGGACTGTCCCGGCGTCTCGCAGGTTAGACGCGTTCGATTCCGGTGGGGTCGAGCTTCGCCAGGGCCTCCGTCACGGTCTCGGGGCCGATGCGCAGGTCGGGTGCGATCTCGGCGAGCGGCACCAGCACGAAGGCGCGCTCGCGCACGAAGCGGTGCGGCAGCACCAGGCGCTCGTCGGAGATCGCGGCCCCCGCATAGGACAGGACGTCGATATCGATCACCCGTGGCCCCCAGCGGCGCTCGCGGACCCGCCCCATGGCCGTCTCGATGGCCAAGCCCGCCTCCAGCAGCGCATGGGGCGTCAGGGTGGTCACGACGCCGATGGCCGCGTTCAGGAACCAGTCCTGATCGGTGTCGCCCCAGGGCGGCGTGCGGTAATTCGAGGAGCGCGCGACCACGCGGATACCCGGCGTCGCGGCGAGTCGCGCCACCGCGTCGGCCAGGGTCGCGGCCTTGTCGCCAAGATTGCTGCCGAGGCCGAGATAAGCCGCGTGCGCCAACGTGTCCGCGGCCGTCATCGGCCGCCCGCCCGCGTTCGGACGATCTCGATGGCGACACCCTCGATCACCGCCGGCACGGGAGCGCTCGGCTTGTCCACCCGCACCCGAACTTCGGTGATGGCCGGGTGCTGGCCCAGGATGTCTTCGGCAATCGCCTCGGCCAGCGCCTCGATCAGGGCGAAGCGCCGCTCGGTGGCGATGCGGGTGACGATCTCGGTGAGATCGGCATAGCTCACGGTCCGGGCGACGTCGTCGGACCGGCCGGCGGGAGAGAGATCGAGCCGGCAATCAAGGGAGATGTAGAAGCGCTGACCAAGGCGTGCCTCCTCGGCCAGGAGACCATGATAGGCGAAGACCGCGATGCGGGTGACGAGGATGCGGTCGCTCATGCGGGCCTCCGAAGCACGGCATCGACCACCCGAAGGGCATCGACATGGGGTCGCACATCGTGGACGCGCACGATCTGTGCCCCGAGCGTCGCCGCCAGGACGTGGCTGCCGATGGAGCCGAACAGCCGGTCCACCGGGCGGGTCTCGGCATCGTGCAGGCGCCCGAGCAGCGACTTGCGCGAGACCCCGACGAGGACCGGGTAGCCCAGGGCAACGATCTCGGGCAGGCGCCGAAGGGCTTCGAGATGCTGCTCCCAGCTCTTGCCGAATCCGATGCCGGGATCGAGCACGATGTCGCGGTCCGGAATGCCGGCCGCCCGGGCGATCGTCAGCGAGCGTTCGAAAAACCGCAGCATGTCGGCCACGATGTCGATCGACGCGTCGATGCTCTCGCGGTTGTGCATCACCATCACGGGCGCGCCGTGATCGGCCGCGACTCGGGCGATGTCGGGCTCCCGTTGCAGGCCCCAGACGTCGTTGACGATGCGGGCGCCGGCCTCCAGCGCCACGCGCGCCGTCGAGGCCTTGTAGGTATCGACGGAAATCGGCACCGGCAGGCGCGGGGCGAGATCGCGGATCACCGGGAGGATGCGGGCCTGCTCCTCCTCGGCCGAGACCGGCACGTGGCCGGGGCGGGTGGATTCTCCGCCGATATCGACCAGGGCCGCTCCCTCCGCCACAAGTGCCTCGGCTTGAGCGCGCGCGGGATCGAGGTCCGCGAACCGACCGCCATCGGAAAACGAATCGGGTGTGACGTTGAGGATGCCCATCACGAGCACCCGCCGCCCGAGATCGGGCAGGAGCGTCGTCAGCGAAGCCGGCAGATCTGGGGGCACGGGACTCTCACGGTCGGAGCGGCCGGGGCGGGCACGCCGCACGATCGACCGGGATGCCGCTGTCTTTGAACGCAATGCGAGGCCGGAGCAACGCCGGAGGCAGTCGATCGCGGACCACGGCGCTCCGTCACTCCGGTCTTCGGCTCTTGCCGCGACCCCGGACGTCTGAGGGCGTTGCGGCGCATACGTGGGGCCAACATCGGGTTACGCCGACCGTTACTGGAGCATACGCCTCTCGGGACGATCCTTCATTGTCGGCAACCACGGGCGGCACCCCGAGACGCTGGGGCACCATCCCGGTTTCTCTCGACGCGCCGACCCGCATGGGCCGAAATTCCAGCCCGTGCGGGCGGCACCGTGCGCCCGTCAGGTCCCGCCGCGATAACAGCGGATCTCGGCCTCGGCCTGGGCACGGCGCAGGTCGGCGACCTGGTCGTCGAACACCTTCGTCGATTTGAACTGGGTGGTGCGCTGGCCGATGCCCTGGCGCAGCGACAGCACCGTGCTGGCCTGGACGTACTTGTCGTAGGACAGCAGCGACGCGAGGGCATCGAGGGAGCAGGAGCAGCGCGACAGGGATTCGCGGGACTGCCCGTTGGCGGCCATGCAACCGAAGATGTAATCGGCGCGCGCCTCGGTGGGATAGTCGTTCTCGAGCTCGGCGGCGGCCAAAGGTCCGGCCAGGAACGCGACGGCGCAGGCCCCGGCGGCCACGCCGCGGGAGAGCTTAACCAGCGTTCTGATCATAGGTCAGGTTCTCTTGCAGGAGTTCGCCGCCTTCGGCGTTCTTGGACGAGGCTTCGATCGAGACCAACTCGCCCGGGACCGCGTCGGACGTGACGAAGGTATAGGTCAGGTTCTCGAAGCCACGCATACGCTCCTTCATCTTGTCGCCGACGAAGGGCTGGGTCGTGATGCGCCAAGCGTCCACCTTCCGGCCTTTATAGTCGACCTGCGTCGGCGTCACGGTGGCGTTGTCGCGCAGGCCCTTGCGGATCGCGTTCTTGATGTAGCGCGGGTTGGCCATCAGCACGCGGGCGAGATCCATCAGGTGATGCTCGAGGAAGAGCGTCATCACCGGGTTGCCCGGCATGTCCTCGAACGGACCGGCCGGGAAACGGTTGGCCCCGGAGAACATCTGCACCCGGATGTTGCGGTTCTCGGCGGCGTTGCCCGGCTCGATGCCGAGCTTGATGGTATCGTCGAGGGGCGGTCCGAACGGCCCCTTCGAAATGCCGCTGCGGCGCAGGTAGGTGTAGGTCAGGCTCGTTCCGGGCGGGACATTCTTCATCTGCGGCTGCTCGAAGAGCAGGTCCGAGGCATTGGGCGCCGTCGTGGTGTTGGTCTTGGTGACGGCAGGCACCTCGGGAGCCGCGGGCGTGGCCGGCGCGGTCTGGGCGAGGGCGGGTGCGCCTGCGAGCATCAGCAACGCGGCAAGTGTGACGGGCTTCAAAGCGGCGCTTCCTCATTCAGCGGCGTACGCACATTGGGCTGCACGTTACTGCCGATGGTCCGGTAGATGTAATCGGGCGGGGTCTCGGCCGCCTCTTCGACGGCGAGGTCCCGCACCTTGGCGTGGAGAGGCGAGAGCGAGCAGGCCGGGTCGGTCGCCGCCGCATCCCCGGCGAGTGCCAGGGCCTGGCAGCGGCAGCCGCCCCAATCCTTCTCCCGCCGGTCGCAGGAGCGGCAGGGCTCCTGCATCCAGTCCGTACCCCGATAGGCCGTGAAAGCCGGCGAATGCGCCCAGATATCCCCGAGCGAATGATCGGACACGTACCAGAATTCGAGGTTCGGGATCGTCTCGGCCGCGTGGCACGGCAGCACCTTACCCTGCGGCGTCACGTTCATGAGCTTGCGGCCCCAGCCGCCGGCGCAGGCCTTGGGGTATTTCGCGTAGTAGTCCGGCACCACCAGATCGATGACGAGCTGCCCCTTGAGGCGCTCGCGAGCGGCCTCGACGATCCGGATCGAGCGATCGACCTCGGCCTTGTTCGGCATCAGGGCGGCGCGGTTCACGTAGGCCCAGCCGTAATACTGGGTGTGGGCGACCTCCAGGCGCTTGGCCCCGAGCTTGACCGCGAGGTCGATGAAGCCCTCGACCTCATGAATGTTGCCCCGGTGGATCACCGAATTCAGCGTCAGCGGCAGGCCGAGGTGAGTCACCCGCTCGGCGAAGGCGAATTTCTGCGGCTGGGCATTCTTGAGGCCGCCGATCTTCTCGGCGTTGGCGGCATCGACGCCCTGAACCGAAAGCTGCACGTGGTCCAGACCTACGTCATACAAGGCGTCGAGCTTGGCGAGCGCGCCGCCGACGCCGGAGGTGATGAGGTTGGAGTAGAGCCCGAGCTTGGCGCAGGTCTGGGTGATCTCGACGATGTCGTTGCGGGCCGTCGGCTCGCCGCCGGAGAGATGGACATGGAGCACGCCGAGGGCCGCCGCTTCCGTCAGCACCCGCTGCCACGTGGCGGTGTCGAGTTCGCCCGAGCGCCGATCGAGTTCGAGCGGATTCGAGCAATAGGGACAGCGCAGGGGGCAGCGATGGGTGAGCTCCGCCAGGAGCCCGACCGGTGCGGGCAGAGTGGGGACGTTCGGCGTGATCGCGTTCATCGCTCCAGAACCCGTTTCGTGGCCAGATCGTTCAGCATCACGAGGATGTCGGCCTCGATCACGGCGGGGTCCGCCGTGAACTTCTCGCCGAGCAGGGTGGCGATGTCGCGCACGCTGCGCTGGCCGTCGACCAGTTCGAGAACCGCCACCGCGTTGGCGTCGAGGTCGAAGGTTCGCTCGGGCGCCAGCAGGACGTACTGATCGCGCACGGCGTCATGGCGCAGGCGCACGCCGCGCGGCAGGCGCGGCACGTCGTGGGCCGTGATCGTGCCGGTGCCGGCCGCCTGAGAGATCGCCTGCTCCGGCACCAGGCCGGCGCCCGGCGTCCAGGCATCCGGCGGAATCATGCCGGGGGCGACGTAGGCGAAGTACAGGGCGTCGAGCTGAGTCCACAGCACGTTGCACTTGAAGGTCAGGGCGTCCATCGCCTGACGCTGCAACGCCGGCGTGGTGGCGTGCTCCTTGACATACGCGATGGCAAAGTCGGCATCCCGCGGCGCCTGGGTCAGACGCTTGTCGAAATAAGCCAGCGTGTCCTTGGTGATGAAATCGTAGTTCTTCAGCATCCCGGCGACGCGCTCGGAGATGATGGTCGGCGAGAACATCTCGGTTAGCGACGAGGCGATGGCCTCCAGCAGCGAACGCTCCTTCACGAAATGCACGTAGGCGTCGACCGAGAAGCGGGTCGCCGACAGGATCCCTTGCGTGGATTCCACGTAGTCGCGTGCGAAGCCGACGCCCTCGGCGAGCTTCAGCCAACGTTCGATGCCGCCATCGCCGGGCGCATCGCCGTCATGATCGACGATGCGCTGGCGCCAGACCCGGCGCAGGGACGCGTCGGTCATGCGAGCCAGCACGGCGGCGTCCTTCACCGGGATCATCGCCTGGTAATAGTAGCGGTTGAGCGCCCAGGCCCGGACCTGATCCTTGTTCAGCTTGCCGTCGTGCAGCAGGCGATGAAACGGGTGCAGGTTATGGTAGCGGCGCGCGCCGATGTCGCGAAGCGCCGCCTCCAATTCCTCAGGCGAGAGCAGGCGCTGCGCCTCGTCGGTCTTCGGGGTCGGAAAGGGCGCGGTCATGGCGTGGCTCGCGGATCTGCGGGGTCGGTTTTAGGAACTTTTCTTATCCTTTGCGGACCAAGCCGTGAAGGGATCGGCTCAGATCACGCAATTCAATCGGACACAATGTATGGTGCCGGCACTAAATTGCCAGCCGGACGCGTCACGAAAGGTCGAGCGTCAAACCGTCATGGGCCACGGTCCAGCCCTCGGACTCGACCCGGCGGCGCTCGTCCGAGCCTTCCACCAGCACCGGGTTGGTGTTGTTGATGTGAACGAAGACCCGGTGCCCGATGGCCACGTCAGCGAGCGCCGCGATGGAACCGCCCTCGCCGGTCATGGGCACGTGCCCCATGCGCCACCCGGTCTTGGTGCCGACACCGGCCCGGATCATGTCGTCGTCGAGGAGGACGGTTCCATCGAACAGCAGGGCCTCGACACCGCCGATCCGGGCCTTCAGCCCCTCGGTGACGCGGGCACAGCCGGGGATGTAGGCGAGACGGCGCCCGTTCGATTCGATCATCGCCCCCACGGTGGTCTCGGTCTCGGCGCCGAGTTCCAGGGTTTCGTCCTCGAGCCAGAGCGGCACCTTGCCGGGCACGGCGAACAGCGTCACCGTCAGGCCGGGCACCGGCTCGAAACTGCGGTCGAGGGCGATCGGTTCGCGTGCGACCACGCCCGAGGCCATCACGTCGAAGACCCGGTTGGCCTTGACCGAGTCGAGGATGCCGGCGGTGCCGTAGAGCGTGAAGGGCTGCCCCTCGCGCAGCGTCAGCAGCCCGGCGACGTGGTCGACGTCGCCGTTGGTCAGCAGAACCGCGTGGATCGGCGAATGGCGCAGGCCTTCGCGCGGATGCATCGCGGGATTGTCGAACAATTGCTGGCGGATATCCGGGGAGGCGTTCACCAGGAGCCAGCGTTCCCCATCGGGGGAGACGGCGATGCTCGACTGGGTCCGCGGCCTGACGCGGGTGGCGTCCTCACGGGCGAGGGCGCAGATCGGGCAGCGGCAATTCCACTGGGGAAGGCCGCCGCCCGCGGCCGAACCGAGGATCAGGACATGCATGGGGAAACCGACGCTGCCTCAAGAACCCTCGGGTTCAACGAATCTCAGTTGCGAGAGATCAGTTGAAGGTGTCGATCTCGGCGGACTCGTAGCTGGTGACTTCCATGCCGACGCAGATCTCGGAAACGATGGGGGCAGCCCAGGTCATGGTGTTTCTCCTGAAGGTTTCTTCTGAACGTCAGCAGCATCCCGATCCCATAAGAAGATCGTAAGACACTGACGGCGCAGTGGTTTCTGTCGCCGGAGTGATATCGACAATTTGGCTCGGCAGTTCAAGCGCTAAATTGCCGGTTTCTCCCATCGACCCCTGCGAATCCGCGGCCGGCGTTAACGCGGGGTGCCGCCTCGGTGCCGGAAATCCGGGCTCAGTGCCGGAAATCCTGACCTTTCAGGTCCAGCATGAAGCCCCGTCCCCGGACGGTGACGATGACCGGACCGCCGAGGCGGACGAAGTCGGAGAGCTTCGTGCGCAGGTAACCCACGTAGACATCGACGACATTCAGCGACAGGCCGCCCTGGCCGGCCCAGAGCTTGTCGAAGATGTCGCCCCGCGTCACCGGATGGTTGGCGTTGTCCATGAGCAGGGCGAGCAGTTCCGCCTCGCGGGGGGTGAGGCGCGCCGTCGCATCCAGGAATCCGACCTGCCGGATGTTGAGATCGAGGACGAGCTTCCCGGCCGTCACGATGGTGCGCGGCTCCTCCGACGCCTTGCGGCGCAGGAGATGGGTCTGGAGCCGGGCCAGCAATTCGTCGAAGACGAAGGGCTTCACGATGTAGTCGTCGGCGCCGAGCGCCAGCCCCTCGGCCCGGTCGCGGACCTCGTCGCGCGCCGAGAGGAAGAGAATCGGTCCCGGATAGCCGCCTTCGCGCAGCGAGCGGCAGACATCGTGGCCCGACCCGTCCGGCAAGGTGATGTCGAGCACCACGGCTTCGGGTGAATCGGCCCGAGCCGCCGCCAGGGCGTCGTCGACGCAGCCGGCGACGCCGACCGAGAAGCCCTCGGCCTCGAGTCCCCGGGCCAGCATGGCGCGGATGTCGCTGTCATCCTCCACGATCAATACGCGCGTCATGCCGCGGTCTCCTTTCCGACCCGATCCGGGCCGTCCTGATGCTGCGTCCCGGGATCGGATTCGGTCACGGCGGAGTCCACGACCGGCAATTCGAGGGCGACCTGGGCGCCCCGGCCGTCGGGTCCGCTGCGCAGGTGGATCGACCCATCATGGCGCTCCACCACCCAGCGCGCCAGGGCCAGACCGATGCCGAACCCCGTTTCGCCCGACGGGCTCTCGCGGCGGAAGCGCTCGAACAGCCCATCGCCGAGATCGGGGAAGCCCGGCCCGTCATCCGTGATCGTCACCACGCCGCGCAATCCCTCCACCGCCGCCAACGCCACGGTCACCCGGGTGAGCCCGGTGGCGTGGCGCAGGGCGTTGTCGATCAGGCTCTCGATCACCTGGCGCAGCCACTCCCGGTCGGCGAGCAGCCTGGGGTCGTGGCCGGAGGGGGCCAGGCTCAGCGCCACGCGCCGGCGCGCGGCCTCCGACGCCATGCCGTCGACGGCGTCGGACAGGATCGCCGCGACGGCGACCGGGCGCCGGTCCAGTTCGATCTGGCCGGATTCCGAGCGGGCGACCCGCAGCAGATCCTCGACGCGGCGCTGCAGACGCAGGGCCCGCTTGCGGATGGTGGCGAAGACCGGACCGAAATCGACCTGACGCCCGGCCGAGCGGGCGGCGATGTCGCACTCGCCCAGGATCACCGTGAGGGGCGTGCGCAGCTCATGGCTGACATCGGCGAAGAAGCGCCGGCGCGAACGGTCCACCGCCTCCAGGCGGGCATTGGCCGCGCGCAGGTCGAGCGTACGGGCCGCAACGGTGTCCTCGAGCGAGGCCCGGTCCGCCGCGAGCCGGCCCTCGCGCCGGGCCAGACGGGCGGCCATGCGGTTGAAGTTCGCCACCAGCAGGCCGAGCTCGTCCCGGGTCGCCACCGACAGGCGGGTGTCGAGTTCGCCGCGCCCGACCGCGCTGGCGGCGCGGCGCACCGCCTCGATCCGGGCCAGCACCGGCCGGGTCACCGCCCGGTAGAGCAGCAGCACGAGGGCGAGGGCCCCCGCCACGGCGGCGAGGGAGGCGATCCGCAGGGTACCGGACAGGGCGCGCGCCGCGTCGGAGCCGGCGATCATCGAGCGGCGCTCGACCTCGATCAGGAAAGAGAGGGGCTGGCCCGTCATGGCCCCGAAGCCGTTGAGGGCACCCCGGATCGCCGCCCGGCGGGATTCATCCTCGGACTGGCGCAGCACCTGCGTCACCTGCCGGTCGAGCACGGCGCGCGCCGCGCGCAGCTGGGCCAGGGGCCGGGTGCGGGCGGCATACTGGGTCCGGTCGAGGGGATCGTCGCTCGCCGCGATGCTGCGCCCCAGGGCTTCGTCGACCGCCACCAGGGCGCGGTCCACATTGGCGCGCGCCACCGCGAGTCCCTCCGGCTGCGCGTCCGGGTTGCTCACCGCCTCCAGGGCGGCGAGCCCGTACTGGGTCATGCGGCCGGAGAGTTCGACCAGGAGTTCCAGGCGCCCCTGCGCCGCCAGCGTCCGGTCGATGGTGCGCTCGGCGGCGCTGATCGAGGCGAGGACGCCGATGGCCGCCAGGACGACGAGGAGCGCGGTGCCCCCGAGCAGCATGGCGAACCGGACCTTCAGCGAGCGCATGGTGGTGCCGACATCGTCCTACCCGATCGTCTTACCGAACCGCTTTGCCAAATCGTCCCGAGATGTTTCCCAGGGCCTCACCAGGACTGCACTGCCATCCGTGCGTGCCTGATCATCCCGTCTGCTCCGGCGATCTTGCGAACAACATCGCGGATGCAGGCTCTGTAGGCTCAGGGTCGGCTCCGTTGCAAGCGCTACCGTGTGGGAGCGTCATCCAGTGAAAGCGTCCCGGCGCGGACAGGAGATGCGGGAAGCGCGGGCGTCCCGGTCAGAGATCGCGCGGCTGGCTGCCCCGGACGGCACAGCGCCACTTGGTCACCTGCCATTCGGGATGGTCCGCCTGCCACTTGGCGATGGCGCTCTGGGAGTTGCGCAGGCAGATGTTCGGGCTGCGCGCTTCGAACGACAGGTCGATCTTGTCCTCGCGGCACTGCGAGGGCTGCGACAGGAGGCAGATCGAGAGCAGAATGAGCATCGGGAGGCCGGGTTCGCGCTGCGGAAACGCGGAACGCCGGCACTATGCTGCCGCCCGCGGTGGCAGAAAATCGTCCGATCGGGAGGATTGTGCAAGTCCGGATGGCGATCGCCCCCAGATCGCCCCCGGCTCGACCGAGGGCGAGGGGATCGGCGCATTCCGCCGGGCCGCCCCGGCAGGCGAGCCCGGACGGCCGGCGACGGCCTCAGGCCGTCACCCAGAGCTCGCCCTTGCCGAGGGTCGCGAGATCCCCCGAGTAGCGCGTCAGGGCTCCGGCGGCGAGATCCGCATGGGCGGGGCTGAGGGGCCGCAGGGCGCGGGCGAGGAGGCGCAGGAACACGAGATCGTGCGAGCCGGTCTCGACGAAGCTGGGGCTGAGCGCCCCGACCGCGCCGGTCAGGATGGTGCCCCGGCGCATGCCGAAGCCCGGATGATCGCCGAGACTCGTCGCCGCGATGGTGCCGGCGATCATCCGCGCGCCCGCATGGGCACCCGCCCGGCCGACCAGGATGAGGCCGCGCCGCATGCGGTCGCCGAGATAGTCGCCGGCGCTGCCGCGGATCACCAGGGTGGCACCGTCGAGACCGGCCTTGGCGGCGTAGACCGCACCGCCGGCATGGTCGCCGGCATCGCCCTCGATGGTGATCGTACCACCGGTGGCGCCCGAACCCGCGAAGGGGCCGGCCGAACCGGTCACCGTCACCGAGCCGCTGCTCATGCCTTCGCCGAGGCGCTGTCCGACATCGCCGGTGACGCGGATGGAACCGCCGCTCAGCGACGCGCCGACCCGGTCGAGGCGCGACGAGCCCCCCTCGATGACGAGTTCGTCCGAGCCGTCGAGGGCGAGCGTGAAGCAGTCGCCCAGGGTCAGGCCGCGCCGGCCGGTGCCGACGGGGAGCCTGGTCGCCTCGGCCTCGGTCAGGCCGCTGAGCGCCAGCGGATTGACGTGCAGGAAGTCGAGCCGCTCCGGCGGCTCCTGGCGCAGGGTGAGGGTGCTCATGCCGCTCCAGCCTCGCTGCCCGGCTCCTTCGAGAGCAGGTTCTTTAGGTGATAATGGTGGCGGCCGAGATTGCCGCCGTAATTACCGGCCGTGACGGCCACCAGCCCGTGCGCCGCACCGACTTCAGTGGCCGCATGCAGGGCCGCGCGCATCGATTCCGCCACCGCATCGGAGGTCAGCGCGTCGATGACGATCTCCAGGACGACGCCGACCTCGGCCGAGAGTTCGGTGCCGGCCCGGCCCTTGAGGGTCGGGCAGTAGGCATCGTTGGTCGAGGCCATCATGCCCTTGGTGCGGGCGCCCACCTTCGAGCCGGAGCGGACGATGCCGCCCGGGAAAGGCAGGATCGCGCCCGAAACCGAACGGGCGGCCTCGACCGCGATCTCGGCGACCTTCAGGGTGTCGGGGTGCTTGCGCCCGAGGAACAGCAGGTTGCCGCCGCCGACCGCGCCGTCCACCGCGCGGACGAAGTCCTCGCACAGGAACTCGCCGTCCATGACGGGGATGCGCCAGTAGCGGCGGGCCTTGCCGGTGACCGGGTCGGTCAGGCGCTTGGCCACCGCGAAGCCGTCGCCGAAATAGCGGATCGCGCCCCCGAGCTTGATCTTCGTGGGGCCTTCCACGCCGGCGTAGCAGGCGGTGCCCGGGCAGGTGAGGATGCACTGGCCGACGCGTTTGAGGAGCTGGTCCTTGAGGCCGTTCGGCTCGAAGCCGAACAGCAGCACGCGCACGCCGGGGCGCCCGTCCGGGGTTTCCTCCGGAGACAGCTCGCAGTCGATTCCGGCCTCGGCGCCGCAGCCGATCACCGAGGTGGCAAAGCCCGTCATCACGGTGGCGGCGATCATCGCCCACTTGGCCGTGTCGTTGGTGATGATGATCGCCGTTCCGGCGACGTCGAACGCCTCCGCGAAGGTGTCGATCACCGGAATGCCGTTGAGGGTGAGGTCCGTCATCTCAGTCACCGGTCCTCACGCGTTGCGCGGAGCGCACATCCGATTTCGTTCATGACCGACATGCGACCTCCGCGAACACGTCCGGTTTCGGGAAGGCCTCGTCCGGCACCGCGAAGCTCTTCAGGCCCGTGCCGAAACGGTCCTGCAGATAGGTTTCGGAGCGGGCCACCATCGCCTTGTCGGACTCGACGGCGAGTTCGAGGGTGCGGCCGGAGCGCCAGGCCACCACCTCGCCGTCCTCCACGATGGTCTCGCCGTCCTTGAGCACCAGCTTGGCGCGGGCGAACATGGCGGTGCGGTTCGGGTCGTCGCGGTAGATCGCGACGTCGGCCCGGGCGCCCTCGCGCAGGTGGCCGCGATCGGCGAGCCCGAGCAGCTTGGCCGGCCCCGAGCGCGTCAGCTGGGCGATCTCGGAGAAGCTGTACTCGCGCTCGATGGCACAGAGGCCGGAGCGCTCGGCAATGACCTTGTGCAGGCCGGCGATCTCGCGGTCGCGCTCCTCCTTGTCCATCAGGAAGTGGATGATGCGCGGGTAATCGGTGAACGGGCCACCGTTGGGGTGGTCGGTGGTCAGGATGGTGCGCTCCGGCTCCTTGGACAGCAGCATCAGCTCGAGGCCGATCGCCCATTGCAGGGAGCTCACGGGGCCGCGCGGCTTATATAGGAACGGCACCACGCCACCGCCCTCCGCATCCCCCGCGTTGACGATCCACTTCTTCGGGTTGGCGCCCTTGCGGCCGGCGAACTGGCGCAGGATGTCCAGCGAGATCGTCACGGTCTGGCCAAAAGCGACCTGGCCGACGTCGTAGGTCGCGTTGGGGTGCGCCTCCATCGCCTCGGTGATGCGCTCGGCCGCCGAGCGGAAGCCGCCGGTCAGCGGATTCTCGGGGTCGGCGACGCCGTAGCCGTAGAACTGGGCGTGGGCGAAGTGGATGCGCCGCCCTTCCGCCGCCTCCAGGGTCGCGACGAACGACTCGTCCGCGCCCGGGATGCCGAGATTGTTACAGTGGACGTGCAGCGGGTGCGGCACGCCGATCTCCTCGACCGCGTCGAGGAGGGCGCCCATGATCTTGCGCGTCGACAGACCGTAGACAGGGATCTCGTCGTCGAGGCTGAGCTTCAGCATCCCGTCCTTGAAGGCCGAGGCGCCACCCGCGTTGATGCACTTCACGCCGAGGCCGCGCGAAGTCGCCACCGAGAGGGCGACGAGATCGCGCACCGCAGCCTTGCCCTCACGCTCCCGCAGGAGCTGGAGCAGGTGGTCGTCGTTGCCCATCACCGTCAGGGCGCCGCGATCGAGGAGCGGGATGTCGGCGAGTTCGAGCTGGGTCGCCAGGGCGTTGGCGGGCGGCATCGCCGGCTCGACCGCGAGGGTGTAGCCCATCCGGGCGTAGTTCGCGCCGATCCAGGCGGCCGAGCCGCCCGCATGCGCGAACGGATGACCCTCGGGCGCGGCCTCGCTGGCGTAGAGCTCGGGCAGCAGCAGGCGGCTCATCACCACGTTGCCGCCGGCGATGTGCGAATGAACCTCGACGCCGCCGGCCATCACCACACAGCCGGTGGCGTCGATGGTGCGGTCGGGCGCACGGTCCGAGGCGGGCACCACGCGCCCGTTCTCTATCCAGACCTCGCCGACCGCGTCGCGGCCGGCCGTCGGGTCGACGACCCGGCCTCCGTGAATCCGGATCAGCATGCGGCGGCCTTCTTCTGCATGAGGCGTTCGTGAATGGCGGTGAGGATGCCGGCCGCGCTCAGTTCGGCCGTCGGGCCAGGAGCCGGCGCATAGGTGATCGCCGCCCGGCGCTCGTCCCACAGGGTTCCGCCGGCGCTCTCACCGGGGACGCCCACGGCGAAGACCACGTCGGCGACGTCGCCGCCGGCCTCCGGGCTGCCGACGCCCACGATGGCGACGCTGGGCAGGGTGCCGAGCCAGTCGGGGCGCGGGGCGGGCAGGGAGGCGAGCCACAGGGCCGCATCGGCCTCGCCGGCGGCGATCTGGCGGGCGCTGTCGAAGCGCCAGGGATCGTGCTCGGGCACATGACGGCCGAACCCGACGCGGGGGGCCTGGCCGGTGGTCCAGGCGGCAAGCTGCAGCAGGGCGCGACCCTGGAACGGATCAGCCAGGGGCAGGCCGAAGAAACGCGTGACCTCGTTGAGATCCTTGATCATGCCCTGGAGCATCTCGACGCCGAGTTCGCCGATCTCGGCCGGGTCGTACAGGACGACGCCGTACTGAGCGGCGGCGAGGCGCCGGGCCAGATCGGCATAGGCCGCCTCGCCGGCGAGGTTGCCCTTGAGGAAGGCGCGCAGGTGCGCCACCGAGACGGCGAGGCCGCCGGCCTCCGCCGGGTAGGCCACGTGCCGGGTGGCGCCGTTGCGCGGACCACCCAGGGACAGGATCACCCGTTCGGCGCCGGCGGCGCGGCCCCGCGTCGCCTGCGTGCCGGCGATGTCCTGCACGATGGGACGGTCCCAGGGGGCGTTGCCCACGATGAGGACCGCATCGGCCCGGCCGACCGTCTCGGCCGGCGTCGTCGTCATGGCCCCGGTGTGGCTGAGGGCTCCGAGTTCGGCATAGAGGCTCGGGCCGGCCACGGGATCGACGGAGGCGCCGAGGGCGTCGGCGAGGTGGTACGCGGCGCGCACCGCGCTCAACTCGGCGCAGAGCCCCGCCAGGACAGCATTCTGCGCTGAAGCGAGGAGCGTGGCGGCGGCCTCCACCGCCGCGTCCGCGTCCGTCGCACCACCCTTCACCCAGGCCGCCATGCGTTGCACCTTGGAAAATCGAGGGCCCGGCGCGCGCCGTGTTCGGCGTCGCGCACGGCGGGACTGAGCCAGTCCATGTCGTTGGGGCGGCACGTTTGCATCGCGGCCGCTTTCCAGGCAACCCCCCCGGACCCCTTCGGGCGAATCAGGGTCCCGGCGCCGCGCCGGAAGATTTGACCGATGCGCTTGCGACGGGTCGCCGCTCCGTGGGAGAAGCCGCCGGGCGCAAGGGTCGCGGCCCGGGGTCATCACCGAGGGGTCGTGACCGAGGAGTCGTGGCGGAAGAGTCGTGGCGGAGGAGTCTTGGCGGAAGCGTCATGGCTCGCCGAGTGATCCGAGGCACGAGGTCGGATGGGACAGGACCGCGTGGGACAGGGACGTGTCACGATGGAGGGACTCGACGTGATGCGGCCGACGAGCGGACCGGGCGCAGCCGCTGCCGGCCTGCGCGTCCATGCCCCGGCCCGTCTGCATTTCGGATTTCTCGACCTGCATGGCGGCCTCGGCCGGCGCTTCGGCAGCATCGGCCTCGCCCTCGACGCCCCCGCCGTGGACCTCACGGCGCGGCCGAGCGACCGCCTCGACGTCACCGGGCCGGAATCGCGCCGTGCGGCGGCCTACGCCCTGGCGGCGGCGACCCATCTCGGCATCCCCGGTCACGCCGCGCTCACCATCGACTCCGCCATTCCCGCCCATGCGGGCTTCGGCTCGGGCACGCAGCTCGCGCTCAGCGTCGCGGCGGCGCTCGCCGGCCTCGCCGGGCGCCCCTTCGCGCCGGAGGATTTCGCCGACGCCCTCGACCGGGGCAACCGGTCGGGCGTCGGCCTTGCGGCCTTCACCCAGGGCGGCCTCATCGTCGACGGCGGGCGCGACCCCGAGGGCAACCCGCCCCCGGTAATCGCCCGGCTGGCCTACCCGGAGGCCTGGCGCGTCGTGCTGATCCTCGACACCGGCATGACCGGCGTCCACGGCAGCCGCGAGGTCGCGGCGTTCCGCGATCTGCCGCGCTTTCCGGAGGCCCAAGCCGCCGAGATCTGCCGCATCGTGCTGATGCAGGTGCTGCCGGCGGCCGTCACCGCCGAACCGCTCGGGTTCGGGTCCGGCATCACCCGGATCCAGCAGCTGATCGGCGACCATTTCGCCCCGCACCAGGGGGGACGCTTCGCCAGCCCCGCCGTGGCCGAAGCCCTCGCGGCGATCGCGGCGGAGGGCGTGGCCGGCTACGGCCAGAGCTCATGGGGGCCGACCGGCTTCGCCCTGATGCCCTCGGAGGCGGAGGCGCGCGCCCTCGTGGCCCGGCTCGAGCGGCCCGGTGCCTTGAAATTCCTGATCGCCCGCGGGCGCAACACCGGCGCGTCGGTGACGACGCTTTAAGACGAAGCCCGCTAAACCGAAGCTTCGGGGCACCCGGACCGGGTCGCCTTTGACAATTCGACGCCTCGGCGCACGATCGGGCCGCGTCACAGCATGAAGGGAGTCCGACGATGGCCCGCTCGATCCTGCACATGATCACGCCCCTGAAGCATATGAGCCCGTTCGACGTGAACATGGCGGCGGATGCAGGCTTCGAGACGATCGCGACCTACACCAACGCCACGCTCGCGGACGTGACGACCCTGGTTCAGGACTCGATCTTCTCGCGCAGCCCGCAGGACGGCGTCCGCACCGGCATCTTCATCGGTGGCAAGAACGCCGAGGACGCCCTCGACATGGTCGACCGGGCCAAGAAAGCCCTGGTGCCGCCCTTCGCCAACCACATCTTCGCCGACCCCGCCGGCTCCTTCACCACCGGTGCCGCGATGGTGGCCGAGGTGACCCGCGCCCTGAAATCGAAGTTCGACACCGGCCTCGAGGGCAAGCGCATCGTGATCTTCGGCGGTGCCGGCGTCGTCGCCTATGTCGCCGCCGTGATCGGCGCCCTCCACGGCGCCAACGCGGTGATCGTCGGCCATGACGGCGAGGAGCGTGTCAGCAAGATCGCCAACACCATGCGGTGGCGCTTCGGCGTCGAGGTCGAGGCCGTGGACGGCTCCACCGTCGCCGCCCGACGCGCCGCGATCGGCAAGGCCGACGTCATCCTGTCGGCCGGCCCGGCCGGCATCCCGATCCTGACGGCGGAGGATCTCAAATCCGCCCCGAACCTGCTCGTGGCCTCGGACGTCAACGCCGTGCCGCCGGCGGGCATCGCCGGCATCGACGTCAACGCCGTCGACGTGCCGCTGCCCACGGGCCGCGGTGTCGGCATCGGCGCGCTGGCGGTCGGCAACGTCAAGTACCAGACCGAATCCCGCCTGTTCCGCCGCATGCTCGACGCCGACGAGCCCCTCTGCCTCGATTTTCGCGATGCCTACACGCTGGCCGTCGAGGTGGCGGGCTGAGAGCGGGCCAATCGGAGCCGGGTGCCGGACGGACCCTCCTCATCGCGGCCCAGTCCGGCCGGGCCCTGGCCCAGGCGGCCCGGCGGGCGGGTCTGCGGCCCCTCGTCCTCGACCTGTTCGGCGATGCCGACACGCAGGCGCTCGCCGAGGGCTACCGCCAGGCCGAGGGCCGCTTCGGGGCCGGGCTCGCGGGTGATGCCCTCGTCGCCCGCTTGGACGAACTCGCGTCCCTCGGATCGGACAAGCCCCTCGGCATCGTGCTGGGCAGCGGCTTCGAGGCGGCGCCCGCGCTGATGCGGGCCATCGCGGGTCGCTACCTTCTCCTCGGCGCCGGCCCGGATTGCGTCGGTGCGCTGAAGGACCCGCTCGCCTTCGCGGCCCTGTGCCGGGCGCACGGCGTGCCGCACCCGGCCGTCACCCGCGACCCCGTGCCGGACCGGTCCGCCTGGCTCCTCAAGCGGGCCGGGGGCTCGGGCGGCACCCATATCCGCCGGGCGACCGCCGGTGCAGCGCCGCCCGGTGCCTATTTTCAGGCCCGGGTGCCGGGCCGCGCCATCGCAATCTCGGTCCTGGCGGCCGGCGGCGCCGTCCGGGTGGTGGGCGTCACCGAGCAATGGTGCGCCCCGTCTCCCCTGCATCCCTTCCGCTATGCCGGCGCCCTGGAGCGCGGCCGCCACGAGGCGCCGATCCTCGAGCCCCGTCTGCAGGCGGACATCGTCGCGGGCGTGACCCGCCTCGCGGCGGCGACCGGCCTCACGGGCCTCGCCAGCGCCGACTGCCTCGTCGACGGCGAGGCCTGGTGGCTGACCGAGATCAATCCGCGCCCGGGGGCGACCCTCGACGTGCTCGACCGGCGCGCGACACCCCTGCTCGGCCTGCATATCGCCGCGAGCCTCGGCCACCTCGGCGATCCCGAACCCGCACCGGTGGATGCGGCGGCGTCCGAAATCTGCTACGCGGCCAGCGGCTACGCGCCGATACCGCCGATCACCTGGCCGGATTTCGTGCGCGACCGCCCAAGACCCGGCACCACGGTGGCGCGCCACGCGCCCCTGTGCACCCTGTTCGCCACAGGGCCGGACTCGGCCGCCACGAGAGCGATGTTGCGAGGCCGGGCCGCCGAATTGCGGACCCAGCTCGCCCTGACGGAGGGACACCCATGACCACGAGCCCGAGCGGCGCGAAATTCCCGTTTCCGAGCGTCAACGCTCTGACCGCTCCCCTGGTGGAGCGGCTGGTCGCCGATGCCGAGGCCCTGCGCCTGTCCGTGACCACCGAGAACGGCGCCCGCATGGTCGATGCCGGCGCCACCGTGCGCGGCTCCATCGAGGCCGGCCGCCGCATCGCCGAGATCTGCCTCGGCGGCCTCGGTACTGTCTCGATCGCGCCGTCCGGCCCGATCGCGTCCTGGCCCTATTCGGTCATCGTGCACGCCGCCGATCCAGTCATCGCCTGCCTCGGCAGCCAGTATGCCGGCTGGTCGCTGGCCGACGAGACCGGGGATTCGGGCTTCTTCGCCCTCGGCTCCGGCCCCGGCCGCGCCGTCGCAGTGGTGGAGGACCTCTACGGCGAGCTCGGCTACAAGGATTCCGCGCAGCAGACCGCTCTGGTGCTGGAAGCCGCCGGCGGCCCGCCGGCCTCCGTCATCGCCAAGGTGGCCGAGGCCACCGGCCTGGCGCCTGAGCAGCTCACCTTCATCTACGCCCCGACCCAGAGCCTGGCCGGCTCGACCCAGGTCGTCGCCCGGGTGCTCGAAGTCGCCCTGCACAAGGCCCACACGGTCGGCTTCGATCTGCACAAGATCGTGGACGGCATCGGCACCGCCCCGCTCTCGCCGCCGCACCCGGATTTCATCCAGGCCATGGGCCGCACCAACGACGCCATCATCTACGGCGGCCGGGTGCAGCTCTTCGTCGAAGCCGACGAGGCCGATGCCCAGCAGCTCGCCGAGCAGATCCCGTCGTCGAATTCCGCCGACCACGGCGCGCCCTTCGCCGACATCTTCTCCCGGGTCAACGGCGACTTCTACAAGATCGACGGCGCCCTCTTCAGCCCCGCCGAAGTCATCGTCACCTCGATCACCACCGGCAAGAGTTTTCGCGGTGGCAAGCTGATGCCGGAGCTGGTCGAGGCGTCGTTCCGGTAAAGCGCCGATGCATGAACCCTCCCCCTTTGCGGGGGAGGGTGGTCGCGGAGCGACCGGGAGAGGGGCCACATCCTCTCCGAATCTGGCCCACCCCTCTCGCGGGATTTAGTCCCGGCCCGACCCGCCTGACGGGCCACCGTCTCCGGCGGTGGGGAGACGGGATCGACGTCGAGGTTTACGAAGAACAATGCGGATCGGGCTCGCGGCCGATAACGGCAACTGGCACAAGGCGCGCTTGAAGGCCGCCCTCGAACAGCTCGGCGCCGAGCCGGTGCTGTTCTCCCTGGCGGACGTCGCGGTGGTGACCGGGGGCCCCGAGCCCCTGCGCGTGCCGGGTTTCCAGACCCTGCCGGACGGCGTCCTCCTGCGCACCATCGCGGGCGGCACCTTCGAGGCGACCACCCTGCGCCTCGGCGTCCTGCACGCGCTGGCTGCCACCGGCACCACGCTGTGGAATTCCCCCGGCGCCATCGAGCGCTCGGTCGACAAGGCGATGACCAGCCTGCTCATCGATCGCGCCGGCCTGCCGACCCCCGAGACCTTCGTGGTCTCCCGGCGCGAGGCCGCCGCCGAGTTGGTGGCACGGGAGGCGGGGCCGGGCCGACCCCTGGTGCTGAAGCCGCTGTTCGGCTCGCAGGGGGAGGGGCTCCAGCTCATCGAGCGTCCGGAGGACCTGCCGGACGAGGAGGCGGTGTCCCGGGTCTACTATCTCCAGCGCTACATCGCCCGCACCGACGGGCTGTGGCGCGACTACCGGGTCTTCGTCTGCGAGGGCCGCGCCATCGCGGGCATGATTCGCGAGGGCGACGGCTGGATCACCAACGTCCATCGCGGAGGCCGGCCGCTGCCCTGGGCGATGCCGGAGGCCGCGGCCGAACTGGCCGAGCGCGCGGCGGCGGCGGTCGGCGTCGACTACACCGGCATCGACCTCGTCGAGGATGGGGCGGGCGGCTACCTCGTGCTCGAGGTGAACTCGATGCCGGCCTGGTCGGGGCTGCAGCGGGTCACCGAGGTCGACATCGCGCTCGCCGTGGCGCGCGGCTTCCTCAACGCGGTGCGGGCGGCGCATCCGCCCCGCCTCGTCTCGGCCCTGGGATGAGCGGGCTCGATCCGGGCACGATCGCGGAGGCCTATCGGGCGAGCTGCCGCGACGAACTCGACGCCCTGAAGCCCGGCAACGTCCACGCCTTCGCCGACGGCCACCGGATGGCGGTGGCGGATTTCGTGGCGAGCGCAGAGATCTCGGCGCCGCACCTGACGGATGCCGGCGCCCCGGTCGGCCGGCGCGTGCTCCGGGCCGTCGAGGCGACGATGGAGCGCGTCGGCCAGAACACCAACCTGGGCATCCTGCTGCTGTGCGCGCCCCTGGCGAAGGCGGCGGAGACCGGTCGCCCGCTGCGCTTAGCGCTTCAGGCGGAACTCGACGGCTTCGACGAACAGGACGCGCGCGACGTCTTCGCGGCGATTCGCCGGGCCAACCCGGGCGGCCTCGGCCGGGCCGAGCGCCACGACGTCACCGACCCGGCGGTCCCCCTCTCGCTGCGGGCCGCCATGGCGGAAGCCGCGCCGCGGGACGCCATCGCGCGCGCCTACGTCACCGGGTTCGCCGATCTCTTCGCCATCGGCCTGCCGGCCCTGACGAGCGCCGCAGCGCGTGGTCTGGCGCCGCCCTGGAGCACGACGGCCCTGTTCCTGGCCTATCTGGCCCAGGTGCCCGACAGCCACGTGGCGCGCAAGCACGGCCCCGAGCGGGCGGAAGCCCTGCGGATCGAGGCCGAGGCTCTGCTGTCCCTCGACCTCGCGCTCGCGCCGGTGACGGCCCTGCTGGCGCAGGACACGGCCTTGAAGGCCGCGCGCCTCAACCCCGGCACCAGTGCGGACTTCACCGTGGCCACGCTGTTCCTGGCGCGGCTCCTCGGCGGGCTGGGCGAAGCGGACGCGACGGCCGCGTCCGGAAACGATGCGAAGAAAGCCGACGCGGATCGCCGGTTTTCCTAACCTCATGCGAAGGTTCCGTCCGGACACGAATAAATTGCCGGCCTGCACCGTCCGCATAGGGTTGTTCCCGGCCAGACCCCAGAGTAGGGTCCGCGCCGCGATCCGGGCTAACCGGTCCGGTCCCTCGATGGACTGGACGCCGTGAACAAGGATAGCTGCCGGCCGCCCCCTGAGCTCGGGAGCGGCCACGTCTTTTCAAGACTTTGGGAGAAACCCCACATGGCGAAGATCAACAAGGTTATGGTCGGCGAAGCCCTCGTCGGCGATGGCAACGAAGTCGCCCACATCGATCTGATCATCGGACCGCGCGGTTCGCCGGCCGAGGCCGCTTTCTGCAACGGCCTCGTGAACAACAAGCACGGCTTCACCAGCCTGCTCGCGGTCATCGCGCCGAACCTGCCCTGCAAGCCCAACACCCTGATGTTCAACAAGGTCACCATCAACGACGCCCGTCAGGCCGTCCAGATGTTCGGCCCTGCTCAGCACGGCGTTGCCAAGGCCGTTCAGGATTGCGTGGCCGAGGGCACGATTCCCGCCGATGAGGCCGACGACCTGTTCATCCTGGTCGGCGTGTTCATTCACTGGGAAGCGGCCGACGACGCCAAGATCCAGAAGTACAACTACGACGCCGTGAAGCTCTCCATCGAGCGCGCCGTCAAGGGCGAGCCCACCGCTGCCGTCGTCACCGAGCAGCGCAACTCCGCGTCGCACCCCTTCGCGTCGAACGCTTAGATCGGGGGCAGTCCTGGGCAGAGCGCGCCTCCGCCCGCACCGCGGGGCCTGCTCCAGCGACTGGCTTCCATCTTCCTCGGACGATGAACATGAGACGGGGCGGCCTTCGGGCCGCCCCTCTTTTTTGTCCGGTGCCTCAGAGCCTTGTAGGCCCGCGCAGGGCGCCGTCGTGGATCGCCGAGGCGATCAGGGCTCCGGCGATGCCGTGCGCCTTCAAGGCGGCCACGTCGGCCCAGCCCCGCACCCCGCCCGCCGCGTAGAGACGCGTCGAAGGATTCGAAGCCGCCAGGGCCGCGAGCCGGTCGAGGTCCGGTCCGGCCCCGATGCCGATCCGCCCCAGGGTCATCACGATCACGTCGCACGGCCAATGCGCCGGCGCGTCGTGCAGGGCCGCCGGGCCGAGCCGCTCGCCGCCGCGCGTGTCGAGGGAGAACACCGCCCGGTCACCGAGCGTCCGAACAAGATCCGCATCGGCCTGGCTCTCGCTGCCGATCACCGGCCGGCCGAGATGGGCCGCCAGGAAGGCCTCGACCCCGGCCGGTCGCGAAAATCCCGCATCGACCCACAGGGTTGTGCCCGGGCAGGCGGCCGCGATGGCGGAAAGGCTCGCGATGTCGGGCGCCGCACCATCGACGATCGCGTCGAGGTCGGCCACGTAGAGGATGCGGGCCGGCACCGCCCCCAGCAGCCCGCGGGCGACGTCCGCCGGCGCCGACCCCTTTGCCAAGGGCGTCCTGATCGGGGCATAGGAGTCGCGGTCCCCGGCCCGTGCCCGCACCACCGCTCCGTGGCGCAGATCGATCACCGGAATGATCTCGAATTCGTCCGCCATCCGGCTTCCTCCGATGTTCAGGCCCGCCCGTGACACCACAGACTCCATCCCCTGACACGCCGGTGATCGGCTGGGATCTCGGCGGGGTCCATGTCAAGGCAGCTTTGGTTCGCAACGGCGGCGTCGAGACCGTGGTGCAGGCGCCCTGCCGGCTCTGGCGCGGGTTGCCGGCCCTCGACGAGACGTTCGCGCAATTGCCCGATTGGGCCCGGGCCGAGGCCCATCACGTCGTCACCATGACGGGGGAACTCACCGACTGCTTCGCCGACCGGCAGGACGGGGTGACGCAGCTCGCCGGCTGGGCCGGGCGGACCCTTCCGGGCGCGGTGCGGATCTACGGCGGCCGCGCCGGGCTGCTCGATCCGGATATGGCTCCGGCGCACGCCGCCGCCATCGCCTCGGCGAACTGGCACGCCACGGCGGCCCTGATCGGACACCACCTCGCCGACGCCCTCCTGGTCGATATCGGCTCCACCACCGCCGACCTGATCCCCATCGTGAGCGGCCAGCCGGCGGCGACCGGCTACAGCGATGCCGAGCGCCTGGAGACGGGCGAACTCGTCTATACGGGCGTGGTCCGCTCGCACCTCGTCGCTCTGTCCGACCACGCTCCGTTCCAGGGCCGCCGCACCCGGCTGATGGCCGAGACCTTCGCCACCACCGCCGACATCTACCGCATCCTCGGCGACCTGCCGGAGGGGGCCGACCAGCAGCACAGCGTCGACCTGAAGGGCAAGTCGCTCCCCGAGAGCGAGACCCGGCTGGCCCGCATCGTCGGCCGCGACCACCGCGAGGGCAGCGCCGCCGACTGGCGCGCCCTGGCGGCGCATTTCTCCGAGAGCCAGATGCGGCTCTTGCACGATGCGGCCGCCCTGCTGCTGTCGCGGCCCGACCTCCCGGCCGATGCGCCCCTGGTGGTCTGCGGCGCCGGCCGCTTCCTCGCCGAGCGCCTGGCCGCGCGCCTCGGCCGGCCGGCCGTCGCCTTCACCGACCTGATCGCCGGCCACCTCGCCGAGGCCGGCGCCGACTGGGCCTCCACCTGCGGCCCCGCCGTGGCGGTGGCGCTGCTGGCCGCCCATCCATCCTGGAACCCTGGAGAGAGACCCCGCGCATGAGCACGACGCAGAAACTCGCCCGCATCCTGGCCGCCCGCTCAGGCAGCGGGATCGAGCTGGCGCTGGCCACCGAGTCCGGCCAGACCCTCAAGGTCCTGGCCACCTCCGAGCAGATCGACATGCTGGTGGACGAGCTGGAGGACATCCTGAACTCGCCGGAGGAGCCCGAGGCGCCGGAACCGCCCGCTGCAGCGTAGATTTCAATTTACAATTGTGTAATCAATTTGCGGACTCTCGAAGTCGAGAAATCCAATTGAGGACACAGTATGATTTATTTGGAGCGCGCACTTTTCGTTGTTGGCGATCAAAATGATGGGAAGAGTTCTCAGATCAGAGATACATATAGAGATCAAAGATTCCATAATAACGGCCACTCAAGGATAGGCGACAACGGCAAGCTACCAACTTGGACTGGTCTTTCGAATGACAGGTGGCTACATATACGGCTGACATCACCCCATGAATATGGAGAAGGGTTCGATCGATTTATCGAAAAAATTGAATCTACTGAAGACAAAAAAACTAGTAAATATCGATGGAATTTCCTATGTGCGCTTCAGACAAATAGATTCGGGAATATGCTGGATTCCGAGAAGGTTGTCTTGGAATTTAATAGGATTTACAAACCCGAGAGATCTGAAATAGCATTGATACATACAGGCTATGGCGGAAAAATTAGGACGCCCGCTGAAATTGATCGCATCTCAACGTGCTGTCGAACAAACAATATCCAATTTAGAATGATCGACGCACGAATTGATAACGGACTAGCCTTAGCCGATTTTTTCGATTTCACCTGATTGTTACTACCGCAAGAAATCCCCGAACGCCCTCGGTCCGTCCGGGACCTTGATCTCGCCCGTCACCTTCAGGGTGGTGGCGTCGATCACGCTGAGGGTGTTCGAGCCCCAGTTCGCCACCGTGAGGGTGCGGCCGTCGCGGGAGGCGGCGATGCCCTCGGGGTGGTCGCCGACCTCGATGGCGGCGACGTTGGTGAGCGTCTTCAGGTTGAACACCGTGACGGTGCCGGAATACTGGTCGGTGACGAAGCCGCGCGGGCCGGCCAGCGCCACCACGTAGGGGCGCTCGCCGGTGGTCACCCGGCCGAGTTCGCGTCCGCCGGTCACGTCGATGACCGAGACATCGTTGGAGGTGACGTTGGCGGTGTAGGCGCGGGCGCCGGCCGCATCGAGGGTGATGCCGAAGGGATGGCGCCCGACCGGGATCTTGCGGGTCTCCCGGGCCGTGGCGACGTCGACCACCGAGACCGAATCGCCCTCGCGGTTGGCGACCAGCAGCGTGGCGCCGTCGGGCGTCACGGCGATCCCGGACGGGGAGGCGCCGACCTGGATCTCGGTCTCCAGCGTGGCACCGTCGGGCGAGACCACGAAGATCCGGCTGCCATACCAGTCGGCCACGTAGACGGCGCCGGATTTCGGGTTGACCGCGATCCCCAGAGGACCGCCGGGCAGGACGAGGGTGCGGGTCACCGTGCGGGTGGCGAGATCGACCACCGCCAGCCCCGGCCCCTCGGGGCGGGTGACGTAGGCGGTCCGGCGGTCCGGCGAGAGGGCGATGCCGGCGGGCGCGCCGTCGATCGGCACCTGCGCCGCCACCGTGCCGGCCTCGAGATCGACGATCGCCAGCACGTTCGCGCCCTGCGCGGTGACGAGGGCCTCGTCGGCTCGGGCGGGCGCACCGAGCCACAGGAGGCTCAAGAGGAGAGGGCCGGCAAGGCGCCGGCCCGTCCCCGTTCTCAAACGTGGAGCGATCAAGAACCGCTCTTCTCGAGCTTGGCCTTCAGGGCGTCGAGGCCCGTGCGGTAAAGGCCGCGCACCGCCTTCTGGGAGGCCTCGTCGTTCAGCTCGGGCGGCGGATCGTTGTTCATGTAGCCGCGGTAGAAGGCGCCGTCCCAGACGACCTTGGACTTGCCGCCGCCGGCATCCTCGACCTTCAGGGTGGACGAGTAGTCGTTCACTGGCAGGGTCTTCACATCGACCTTGTTGATCCGGTACGAGTAGCTCATCTTCTCGGCGGAGTACTTGTACAGCTCTTCGTCGACGGTGGCGCCGCCCTTGAGCGTCAGGGTCCGGGTGGCCTTGATCTCGTTGCCGCCCTTGCCCTCGGTCTTCTCGACCGGCGGCAGCCAGCTCATGTCCTGGAAGTTGCCGATCACGGCCCAGACCTTGTCGGGGGCCGCGTTGATCTCGACGGTCTCCTCGACCTTCTTGCGGGTCGGGCCGTGCGCCTGGGCGCCGAACGACACGACGGCGAAGGCCGCCGCACTCGCCAGAGTGAATAGCTTCATCGGGTCCTGGTCTCCTCGGGAACGCACATTCTAGGGTGCTGGGGGGGAACGCTCGAGGATGCGGTCTTCGCGGCCCAGGGCCGTGGCCACCTTGTCCTCGATCCAGTCCCAGGCCTCGCGCTCGGCGGGCCCGGCGGTCTTGGCGATCGCGATGGCGTGGTAGCGCATCTCGGTCAGGATCTTGTCGGGCTCCAGCATGTGGAGGCGGGTGGAGAGGATCGCCGCCTCCAGCACCGCCGCCTGTGCCCGGTTATAGCCGAAGAACGGCATGTGCGCGGCCGAATGGACCATCCGTCCCCGGTAACGCGGCCGCACCGGGTCGTCCTCGATGGCCACCACCTCGAACTCCGCGTGGCCGAAGCTCTCGGCGAGGCGGCGGCCGTCGATCCGGTCGCAGGGCAGGGTGACCCAGTCGCGCCGGCCGGTCACGGCCCCGGCGATCACGCGTACGTCGCTCGGGCTGGAAGCGGCGAAGACCGGGTTGTCGGCGAGATTGAGGATGGTGGGGGAGGGCCGGAACGGGGCCAGGATCCAGTCCGCCCCGTCCTGGATCAGCCCGAACGGCACCAGATGCAGCGCGCCGTCGCGGGCGGTGGTGGTCACGACGGTCTCGAGGATCAGCGGCACGGGATCAGGCCTTTCCCGTCGCGGCCGGGGTCCGGTCGGGCACGAACGTGCCGCAGACGATGCGGCCGCCGCCCTCCGGGGGCGTCTCCGGCACCGCGTCGGCGGACGGCTCCTCGCCCGGTCCCGTGGTCTCCGGCGCAGTCGCGCCGGCCTCGACCGGAGTTGCGTCGCGGGCGACCGTCTCGGCGGCGGCGGGACCGGAATGCTTGGTGTGCCCGGCCTTCTTGAAGGCTGTGGTGTCCTCCACCTCGGCATCGGCGGCCGCGCCCCAGACCAGGGCCTCGTCCTGGACATAGCGCTTGCCGAGGCGCCAGGCGGTCTCGGCCTTGGTCAGCTCGCCGCCGAGATAGAAGGCGTGGGCACCGTCGCTGGCCACGTCGAGGCGGGGGAAGAACGCCATCGCGTCGGTGCCGATCGTGTGAACGTCGCGGTTGAACACGTGGATGCCGTCCTCGGCCACGGCGATGCGGTAGTTCGGGTCCTTCACCTCGGCCGCCTGGGCCGCGATCTCGTCCGGGGTCTGCACATAGGGCCGCTTGTCGTGCAGCGCCAGCAAGCTCCGTCCATAGCCCTTGGGCAGGGCCGAATCGGCATGGGCCGCGAACATCACCCGGCGGGCGGCGTCGTGCTCCTCCACCGTGCGGCGGGTGTGGTTCGAGACCTGGACGATGAGCACGTTGCGGATGGCGAGTTCCGAGCACATGCCCACCAGCAAGGCGGTGACGCCAAGGCTGTCGGCCTCGGTGAGTTCGGTGAGGTTGCCGGTGCCCATCATCATCTCGATGCCGGGCCAGCGCCTGCGGGTCTCGTGATAGCGGGTGATCGACTCGACGAAGCCGAAATGGATCGGCTCCAGGATCGGGTCGGCCATGTAGGGCCGCCCGGCCCTCTCCATCCGCTCGATGGCGCGGTCGAGGGAGGGGAGATCGTCGGGCCGCACCGGCACCAGAACCGGCACGGCGTCGGTCTCGAAGGCGAGGTCGAGAGTGTTCTCGTTGAGGCTGAGCAGGTAGTCGGCCCCGGCCCGGGCGCCGCGCGTCAATTCGTCGAGGGAGAACGAATCGACGCTCACCCGCAGTCCGGCGCCCTTCAGCAGGCGCACGCACTCCTCGAGATGCGGGAAATCGGTGTCGGGCAGGCCGCCGAGGTCGATCACGTCGGCGCCGCGCCGGGCGAGGTCGAGGCCCTTGGCCAGGATCTGCTCGGGCGTCATCTTCGAGGCGTCGACGATCTCGGAGAAGATGCGCAGGTCGTGGCGGGAGAGATCGACCGTGCGCCCGGCCAGCCCGAGATAGGCCGGCAGGTCGACGATCTCGTCGGGGCCGCGCTCCACCGGCAGACCGAAATGCTGGGCCAGCGCCTCGGGATTCGCCCGGCAGCGCCCCGGCAGGACGATGCGGGTCGCGCCCTCCGGGATCGTCACCCGGCGCCGGATGATCTCCTCCGTCATCAGGGCGGCGACCTTCACGCCGGCATCGGCGATGCTCCAGGCGTAACGCTCCGGCGGCAGGGTGGCGGCGACCTTCTCCAGCCGCGCCTTGGCCATGCGGCCGGTGATGAAGACGAGGTGCTCGGGCGAGACGGGCTCGGACGAAGTCGGGTCGGGCGAGATCGGATCGGATGCCGTCGGGCTGCTCATGCGGCGGCCCTCCGCAGGTCCGTGCCGGGGCCGAGGATCTCGATGCGCCCGGCATAGCGTTCGGCGAAGGTCGGGAAGGCCGCATCGACCAGTCCCATCCGGGCGAGGTCGGTCCAGCGGGTGCGCAAGGGGCGGTCGACCGACTTCACCAGCAGGCAGACCGGCGCCCCCACGGTGCCGGCGAGCCAGAGGGCGAGGCTGTCTGAGGTGACCTCCCAGGTTTCCGGAATATCGGGATGCCCGGCCTTGAGGGCGACGGGGTCCCAGACCGGCACCCGCCCGGCCGCGAGGGCGTCCGCGATGGAAGCGAGGTCGCGGGCGACGACGAGACGGGGCTCCACCTGCGAAACGATCTCGGCCATGTGGCCCATGGCGTCGAGGGCGAGGCGGTGGGCGAGGGCATCGGAGAAGCCCAGGGCGCTCTGCGTCGTCCGCACCGCATCGGCGAACGGACCGCCGCCGGGCACGAGGAGGCAGGGGCCGAGCTCGCCGTCGGCGAGGCGTGCGAGCTGCGCCCGCAGGCGGCGGGCATCGGCCACGAGGCTGCCGCCGATCTTCACCACGGTCGGGGCGGCGCCGAAGCCCATCAGGCGGCGTCCCGCCGCGACAGGGCGCGCAGGAGGCGCACGGCCTCGGTCACCCGGGCGGGATCGAGGCCGCGCCTGCGGTCGCTGGCCGCGCAGAGGCCGCCGCGGAACCCGAGATAGCCGGCCCCGAGGGGGGCCAGCGCGGCGATGTCGGTGAGCGCCAGGGAGCCGGCAAGTCCCGAGACCAGGCCGTGCGACCGGCAGGCCCCGGTAAAGGCCGCCAGGGCCGGAAGGGGCAGGTGGTCGGTGAGGCGGCGGCCGTCCTTGCCGGCCGTGTCGATCATGGCCCCAAGGAAACCGGCGCGGGCCAGGCGCGGCACCAGGTCGAGGGCGCCGCCCGCCTCGGCGAACAGCACCGCGATCAGGCGACCCGGCGCCGCGGCGGCGGCCTCGGCGAGATCGTCGTCCGCCCACCCGGAGCGCACCGCCACCTTGACGAAGCCGACACCGGTCGCCGCCATGGCGTCGATGCAGGGACGCAACGCCGGCCGGTCCGGCTCGCCCGCCACCGCGCTGGTCAGCGCACCGCCCTCGACCCGCGCCACGATGGCGCGGACGCGGTCGGGCGAGAGGGCGCCGAGCGCCCCGCGGTCGGGGTCCTTGGCATCGACGAGATCGGCCCCCGCGCGCGCCGCCAGGGCGGCCTCGTCCCCATCGCGCACGCTCACGAGGAGGCGCGGCGCGGACGCGGCGGGATCGGAGGGAGGACAAACGCGGGACGAAGACATCAGCGCGGGTTTCGGTTGCCTGGGATCTCGGGCGGGGTCTTGGGCGGGGTCTTGGGCCGGGTCTCGGAAGAGACCAACGACGACGCCCGGGTCGGGAAGCGCCGCGCCCGTGACGGCGCGGCCGGGGCAGGTTGGGCCTCGAGCGGACGCTTCCGGCCTGTGCGGGGGCCTAGCGCATGGACCGCAGGAAGGGAAACCCCTTTGAAGACAGGAGATCCCTTCGAAGATCCCTTCCAGGAAGATCCCTTCAAGATAAGGAGATCTCGTGAGCGGGATTCCCTGATGTCGAAACGCCGCCCGGTCACGACCGGTTCGGCAGCGGCTCGGCCAGGATGCGATTCTTCACCACCCAGCGCATGGCATGCGCCCAGGTGTCGTCGGTGTCGGCGCGGATCACCACGCGGCCGCCGCGGATGATCTTGCCGGTGCCGGCCTCCGCGACGGTGACGGTGAGGTTGAAGATCTGGTTGGAGCCCTTCTCGACGTAGCCGCTGACCGCGAGATCGGCCCCGAGGCTCTTGGCGATGGCGGCGGCGCAGCCGTCGCATTTGTAGAGCGGCGCCTGCTTGGCGATCTCGGCGGCCTGGGGCGCCACGTCGACAGCCTCGACGCTGTCCCCGAGGGCCTTGCGCAATTCGTCGGTGACGAGCCCGAGGCGCCGGACCTCGTCGGGGCGAGCCTTGCGGCCACCGACCACGCCGGGATCGAACAATTCGACGCCGAAGATGGCGGCCTTCTCGGGCGCCGCCTGCGCCGGAGCCGTGAGGGCAGCGACCGCCACCAGGGCGGCGAGGGGCCAGCCCAGCCAGGAGCGGACCGACGACCGGTCGTTGGAGAACAGAGCCATGGGCAGACCTCTCCGGGTGAAGCCGGACGCGACGGGCATCGGAGAACGCGCCGGTGCGTTCGGCGATCCCGCGCCCGTCATCAGTTCTACGAGATCGGCCCGGAAACGGGCGAGCGGGCGGGCGGGCAATTGCCGCGCGAGGGCCGGGCTTGGCCCCGAAGTTCCCTGAAGGACGGGACGAAACTCCTTAGGAACCCCTTATCAATCCGCGATTGAGCGCAGGTCCGCAATGTTGTTAGCCTGCCCGCCACATGCACAATCCTGCTCGCATCCTTCTCGCCCCGCTTGCCCTCGGCCTCAGCCTTTCCGGCCTTTCGGCCGCACGGGCTCAGGAACCAGTCGCCCGGGAACCTACGGCCGCGATCGCCCCCAGCGAGACCGCGATCGGGCTGATCTACCGGCCGGAGGCGGCGCCGTCCTCCTACGACGCCGAGGCCGTGCCGGAGGACGAGGGCGTCGCCGGCGCCCGGATGGCGGTGAAGGACAACAACAACACCGGCCGCTTCACCAAGCAGACCTACCGGCTGGACGAGGTCGCCCTGGAGCCCGGCACGGGCGGCGATGGCGGCCAGAAGGCGGCGGCGGCCGCCCGCGACCTCGCCGGGCGCGGCATCCGCTACCTCATCGTGGCGCTGCCGGCGGACGAGGTGCTCGCCGTCGCGGATGCGGTGAAGGGGCAGGGTGTCACGGTCTTCAACGTCGCGGCGCCCGACGACCGCCTGCGCGGGGCCGATTGCCGGCGCAACGTCTTTCACGTCATCCCGAGCCGGGCGATGCAGACCGATGCCCTGGCGCAGTTCTTCACCCTGATGCGCTGGCGCAAGATGTTCCTCATCGTCGGCCCGCAGGAGAACGACCGGCTCTATGCGGACGCCTTCAAGACGTCCGCGAAGAAATTCTCCCTCAAGATCAACGCCGAAAAACCCTGGACCTTCGGGCCGCTCGCCAAGGCGCGCGGCGACACGCCGACCCGCTCCGAGGCGATGGTGTTCACGCGGGGCGTCGATTACGACCTCGCCATCGTGGCCGACGAGCCCGGCGACTGGGGCGATTACGTCCCGTTCCGCACCGTCGACCCGCGCCCGGTGGCCGGCACCCAGGGCCTGATCGCCACCACCTGGCACCCGATGCTGGAGACCTGGGGGGCGGCCCAGGCCCAGAACCGGTTCCGGCGCCAGAGCGGCCGGCTGATGCGCCCCCTCGATTACCAGGCCTGGGAGGCGGTGCGCTCGGTCGGCGAGGCGGCGACCCAGAAGAAGACCGCCGATCCGGCGGTGCTGGCCCCGTACTTCGCCGAGCCGGGCTTCAGCCTTCCGGCCTACAAGGGCGTCTCCCTGACCTATCGCCCCTGGGACCACCAGCTGCGCCAGCCTCTCATCGTGGTGCAGCCGAAGGCCCTGGTCTCGGTGGCGCCCGAGCAGGGCTTCACCCACCAGCGCACGCCCCTCGACACCCTCGGCATCGACCTGCCGGAAACCACCTGCAAGTTCGCGGATTGAGCAAGTTCGCGGATTGAGCCCTCACGTTCGCGAGAGACCCGGACGGGCTCTCGCCCACCTGCGGCAACACGGTCCTGTGCCCGCTTGCAGTCCTGCGCTCCCCATGAGACGGGGCTGCACTATAATAACGCCCCATCAATCGCGGACGACACAGCGATGGCCCCAAGGAGGAACCCCATGAGCCGCGGCTTCAGGGCAGGCGCGCCCGGTACGGTACTGGGCCTGGCATTGCTGGCCGGCACATCGTTGGCAGGCTTCGGGCTCGCAGGCGTATCGCCGGCGCAGGCCTACACGGTCTACGTCACCAACGAGAAGGGCAACTCGGTCAGCGTCATCGACACCGAGACGATGGCGGTGACCGGCACCTGGAAGGTCGGGCGGCGCCCGCGCGGCGTCACCACCAGCAAGGACGGCAAGGAATTGTTCGTCTGCGCCAGCGACGACGACCGCATCGACGTGCTCGACACCAGCTCGGGCAAGGTGGTGCGCTCGCTCCGCTCCGGTCCCGATCCGGAGCAGTTCATCCTCGGGCCCCAGGGCAACCTGCTCTACGTGGCCAACGAGGACGACAGCCAGGTCACCGTCATCGACGTCGAGAAGAACAAGGTCATGGCCGAGGTCCCCGTGGGCGTCGAGCCGGAGGGCATGGGCCTGTCGCCGGACGGTAAGGTCCTGGTGAACACCTCCGAGACCACCAACATGGCCCACTTCATCGACACCACGACCTTCCAGGTGATCGACAACATCCTGGTGGATGCCCGCCCGCGCTTTGCCGAGTTCACGGCGGACGGGAAGTATCTCTGGGTCTCGGCCGAGGTCGGCGGCACCATCAGCGTCATCGACGTCGCCGCCCGCCGGGTGATCAAGAAGATCACCTTCAAGATCCCGAGCGTGAACGACGAGGCGATCCAACCGGTCGGCATCCGCATCACCCGGGACGGCACCAAGGCCTTCGTGGCGCTCGGCCCGGCCAACCGCATCGCGGTGATCGACGCCAAGAGCTACGCGGTGGAGAAGTACCTGCCCGTGGGCCAGCGCGTCTGGCAGCTCGCCTTCACGCCGGACCAGAAACTGCTGTTCTCCACCAACGGCTCCTCCAACGACATCTCGGTCGTGGACGTGGCGGCGGAGAAGGTGGTGAAGAGCATCCCCGTCGGCCTGCTGCCCTGGGGCGTCGCCGTCTCGCCGAACTGAGCAATCGGTTCGTCGACAGAGCTGTAGGAGATCGACGCGTCCCTCTCCCCTGTGGGGGAGAGATCGGAACCGGGGATCGTCGGGTGACCCGCAGCCGGGTAGCCTGGCAGCCCCCACCTCCGACTCTGCCCCACAAGCGGGCGGAGGGCGCGGAGCGACCAACGAGACACGTCCGCCCCAAGGCGGCACCGCCCTGAGGCGGCAAACGGGAGGACACCGAATGAAGCGGACGATGCGGATCACCGCGCTCGCCCTGGCGACGCTCCTCGGCGCGGGGTCAGCCCAAGCCCTCGATCTCACGAAGAAGCGCCAGAACCTGCCCGACCTCGTGCTCGGCAACGAGGAGGGCAACGACTTCGTCGTGGAGAACAAGGAGATCGAGCTTGAATCCGGCAAGGCCTATCGCCTGCGCATCGTCGCCAAAGGCCGGCAGGAGTACAAGTTCTACGCCACCGAGTTCTTCCGCAACATCTGGTTCAACCAGATCGTCATCCAGCACCTGGAGATCCACGGCAGCGGTCCGCCGGACCACCTGGAATTCGACGATCCGGGCGAGATCGCGATCGAATTCGTGGCGATCAAGCCGGGCGAGTATCCCTGGTCGGTGCATGGCCTCGAATCCAAGGGCATGACCGGCAAGTTCGTCGTCAAGTAGGAGCCCCCGTCGATGCGCCTCGCCTCCCTCGCCCGCGCGTGCCTCGCCCTCGCCCTGGCGTCCCTGGTCACGGCCGCCCCCGCCCTGGCGGACGACAAGGCCGCCTGCCTCGACGGCATCGCGATGATCAAGGCCGAACTCGCCAAGCCCGCCCCGGAGGCCGTCCAGCCCAGGCTGAAGAAGGCCCTGCGGGTGGCCGAGCGCGAGTTGGGGGAGGGCGAGTTCGACGAGTGCCTGGACGCGGTCGGCGACGCCCGGCGGGCCTTGAAGCCGTGAGCGCCGGTCCCGCCCTCGACGTCGCCCATGTCAGCCACCGTTTCGGCACCCGGGCGGCCCTGTCCGACGTGTCGCTCAGCGTGGCGCGCGGACATTTCACCGCCCTGCTCGGGCCGAACGGGGCGGGCAAGACCACCCTGTTCTCGGTGATCACCCGGCTCTACGCCAACCAGGACGGCCGGGTCTCGATCCTCGGCCATGCCCTCGACCGGGAGCCGAGCCGGGCGCTGGCCCGCCTCGGCGTGGTGTTCCAGGCCCGCACCCTCGACACCGACCTCACCGTCGCGCAGAACCTGCTCTACCACGCCAGCCTGCACGGCATCACCCGCAAGGCCGCCCAGGCCCGGATCGCGGTGCTGCTCGCCCGGGTCGGGCTCAGCGACCGGCGCGACGACAAGGTCCGCACCCTGTCGGGCGGCCAGTCCCGCCGCATCGAGATCGCCCGCTCCCTGGTGCACGAGCCCCGGCTGCTGCTCCTCGACGAGCCCACCGTCGGCCTCGACCTCGAATCGCGCGCCGATATCGTCGCCATCGTGCGCGCCCTGGTGCGCGAGGAGGGATTGTCGGTGCTCTGGGCCACCCACATCTTCGAGGAGATCGACGCGGGCGACGACGCGGTGGTGCTGCACAAGGGCCGCATCGTGGCGCGCGGCACCGCCGGCTCGATCGCCCGGGGCGACGAGACCCTGGAGGCCGCCTTCCGCCGCCTCGTCGCCGAACCCGCCCGGCAGGCCGCATGAGTACGATCAAGAGCACGCTTAAGAGCACGCCCCCGCACCCGCCCGTGTCGGCCGCGGCCGAGGCGCCCGTGCCCCATCTCGGGCGCCTCGACACAATCGGCTACCTGATCTGCCTCGGCGGCATCGTGCGCCGCGAGTTGCTGCGCTTCTTCAATCAGAAGGAGCGCTTCTTCTCCGCCCTCGTCCGTCCGCTGGTCTGGCTGTTCATCTTTGCGGCAGGCTTCCGCAACACGCTCGGCGTCTCCATCGAGCCGCCCTACCAGACCTATGTGCTGTACGAGGTCTACGTGGTGCCGGGCCTCGCCGTGATGATCCAGCTCTTCAACGGCATGCAATCCTCGCTCTCGATGGTCTACGACCGCGAGGTCGGCTCGATGAAGGTGCTGCTGACCAGCCCCTATCCGCGCTGGCTGCTGCTGCTGGCCAAGCTGATCGCCGGCGTCACCGTCTCGGTGGTGCAGGCCTACGCCTTCCTGGCCATCGCGTGGTTCTGGGAACTGGACATCCCGGCCCTCGGCTACGTGGCGGCGCTGCCGGCCTTCATCGCCTCGGGGCTGATGCTCGGCGCCATCGGCCTGCTGCTGTCCTCGATGGTCAAGCAACTCGAGAACTTCGCCAGCGTGATGAACTTCGTGATCTTCCCGATGTTCTTCGCCTCCTCGGCGCTCTACCCGCTCTGGCGCATCCGCGAATCCTCCGAGACCCTGTACTGGATCTGCCAGCTCAATCCCTTCTCCCACGCGGTGCAGCTCGTGCGCTTCGCCCTCTACGGGCAGTTCGAGCCGGTCGCCTGCGCGGTAGTCGTGGGCACCACCCTCGTGTTCTTCACCCTCGCGGCCGTCGCCTACGATCCCGGCCGTGGCATCATGGCCCGGCGCGGCGGCCCGGCCGGAGACAATTCCTGATGAGCCTTCCCATCACATCCCTGCGCATGACATCCCTGCGCATGACATCCCTCCGAGCCCTCGCGGGCCTCGCCGTCCTCACCCTCGGGATCGGCTCCGCCGTCGCGCAGCCCAAGTCCGATCCCGATTGGCCCTGCGTCCAGCGCAAGGTCTCGACCCTGAGCCCCGGCTCGGTCTGGACCGGGCCGGACCTGGAGGCCGCCGGTCCCTGGGGCGACGATTTCGAGGCTGCGGCGCTCGCCCAGAAGATCGCCTCCCGCCGTACCGCCCTCAATGAGGTCGACCCGCTCCTCGACGACTTCGTCGCCAAGGCCGGCGCCGAGAAGGACAAGCGCCTGACCCGCGTCTTCGCCGGCGTGTTCGAGGTCATCAACGGCGAGCGCAACAAGGTGATCTCGGGCATCGGCCGCTACGCCCAGGGTCAGCGCCGCATGGCCGAGCGCATCCGCGACGAGGCCGACCAGATCAGCGCCACCAAGGACGGCCCGAGCGCCCAGGATGCCCGCGACATCCCCAAGGATGCGTCGGAGCTGGAGACCAAGTTCACCTGGGACCGACGGATCTTCCAGGAGCGCAGCCAGTCGCTGACCTATGTCTGCGAGGTTCCGACCCTGCTGGAGCAGCGTCTGGGCGAGATCGCCCGCCGGATTCAGGCGCGCCTCTGAGACGATCGCAGAGCAGGATCGGCGAAGCGCGGATCGGGTTGCCACTTTATCCCGACCGGCTTGCTGAAACGTCCCTAAGGCTTTGAAATCAGACCGAAAAATGTGTCCGCGATGACACGCCGAACGGCCAAGCAAGGTTTGGCACGGTAAATCCACGCAAACGGCCCGCCGCGCGATTGTTCTTCGTCACCGATCCTCTCAAAAGTGTGACCGAAGCCCCGGACAAGGGGCAGGGACACGAAGACGACCGAGGGGCTTGGGGATGAAGAAGCGGACCTTGCGCGGCAGCTTGTTGCTGTCGGTGGCACTGATTCCGGGCGCGGTTTACGCCCAGGGCGCGGCGCCAGCGGGTGGACAGCAGGCGGTCACGCTGTCGGAACTCGACGTGGTCGCGACCACGCCGGTCAGCGCCACCGGCGGTGGCGGCGGCCAGTCGCTCTACAAGATCCCCAACACGGTCGAGACCGTGACGGCGGCCGACTTCGCCCAGGACCGGGCCACCCTCGACCCGACCTTCACCCTGGCCCGCAAGACGCCGGGCGTGAACCTGTCGGACGGACAGGGCAATGGCTTCCGCCAGACCCTGACCTATCGCGGCTTCGACGCCTCGCCGCTGCAGGGCGCGCCGCAGGGCCTCGCCGTCTATCAAAACGGCGTCCGCATCAACGAAGCCTTCGGCGACGTGGTGAACTGGGACCTGATCCCCTCGGTGGCGATCAACCGGATCGACATCGTCACCGGCAACCCGGTCTTCGGCCTCAACGCGCTCGGCGGCGCGGTCAACATCGAGATGAAGAACGGCTACACCTGGCAGGGCAAGGAGATCACCGTCAGCGGCGGCTCCGATGGGCGCATCAGCGGCTCCCTGCAATACGGCGAGGTCATCGGCCCCTGGAGCTTCTACTTCGCCGGCGAGGGCCTGCGCGACGGCGGCTGGCGCTTCCGGTCGCCCTCGGAAATCGGCCGCGTCTACGCCGATCTCGGACACAAGACCCTCGATTCCGAGTTCCACATCATCGCCTCGGGCGCCAAGACCTTCTTCGGCGCCGCCGCCGCCACGCCGGTGGACTTCACCCACGTCAACGAGCGGGCGATCTTCACCTCGCCGCAGACCATCTCCACCGAGCAGGGCCAGATCCAGGTCACCGGCAAGGTCGCGGTCTCGCCGACCTGGGACCTCCAGGGCAACGCCTACGTGCGCCGCCTGAGCCAGTTCGTGATCGACGGCAACGACGGCAATTTCGAGCAGTGCAGCACCCGCTCCAGCAACCGCGGCTTCCTGTGCTTCGAGGATGACGGCTTCGAGCGCGGCGCCCTGAGCGACCGGGCCTTCCGCGATCAGTTCACCATCGTCGGGCGCCAGGGCCAGCGCATCCCGTTCACCACGGGCGTCCCCTACGGCACCCTCGACACCATCCGCACCGAGGCGGTGGGCTACGGCGGAACCCTGCAGGCCACCAACCGCGACCAGGTCTTCGGCCACAACAACACCTTCGTGGTCGGCGGCAGCATCGATGCGGCCAACTATTCCTACAAGTCCTCGAGCACGCTCGGCGTGATCAACCCGGATCTCAGCGTCACCACCGATCCGCTGAACCCGAATTACGGCACCATCCCGGGCCTCGGCACCGAGGCGATCCGCACGGCGGCGGCGCTGGGCATCGCGCCCAGCAACGTCACCGGCTCGAATCTCTACATGGGCCTCTACGCCCTCGACACCTTCGACGTCACCGACGCCCTGTCGCTCACCGCCGGCGCCCGCCTGAACTTCGCCCGCATCTCGACCCAGGACCAGACCGGCTTCTCGCCGGACGTGACGGGCACCCACTACTTCACCAAGGTGAACCCGGTGGTGGGCGCGACCTATCGCTTCTTCCCCTGGCTCAACCTCTACGGCGGCTATTCCGAGTCGAACCGCGCCCCGACGCCGCTCGAACTCGCCTGCGCCAATCCCGACCGTCCCTGCCTGCTGCCGAACTCGCTGGTGGCCGATCCGCCGCTCAAGCAGGTCACCGGCCAGACCTACGAGGTGGGCTTCCGCGGCACCGTGCCGAACTTCTACGAAAACGGCCTGTTCAACTACAAGATCGGCGCCTTCCGCACCGACCTGCGCAACGACATCCTGCAGGTCGCGGTGCCGGGCAACGCCGCGCGCGGCTACTTCGTCAACGTGCCGGCCACCCAGCGCCAGGGCATCGAGGTCTCGGGCGAGTATGTCGGCGAGCGCCTCAGCCTCTACGGCAACTACGCGCTCATCGACGCGACCTTCCAGTTCGACGGTGAGCTGTCCTCGCCGAACAACCCGCTGGCCGATGACGGCCTGATCAACGTGCGCCGCGGCAACAACGTGCCGCTGATCCCGAACCACCAGTTCAAGGCCGGGTTCAACTACCTGATCACGCCGATCTGGACCTTCGGCATGAACCTCTCGGCCTTCTCCTCGTCCTACTTCCGGGGCGACGAGTCGAACATCAACCGCAAGCTGCCGCCCTACTTCACCGCCAACCTGAACACGAGCATTCAGGTCACCCAGAACGTGCAGGTCTTCGCGCTGGTCACCAACCTGTTCAACAACCGCTACGCCAACTTCGGCACCTTCGCCGAGACGGGCTCGGTCGCGGGCAACTTCGTGATCAACGATCCCCGCACCACCACCCTGGTGCAGCCCCTCTCGGCCTATGGCGGCGTCCGCGTCACCTGGTAAGCCCGCGCGACGCGGCGCCGACCCCGGGTCGGCGCAGCCGCCATACCAGCGGCCATACCAGCGGCCATACCAGCGGCCATGAACCAAGGAACGGCGCGGATGTTCGAGATCCGCGCCGTTCGTCGTTGGAGACCCGAGCGATGCGGCGGGATGATCCCCACGGCAGGATGATCCTGCCGACGACGCCCGTCGCCGTTGCGGCCGACGGGTCGGCCCTCGGTCCGGATCGCGACGGCCCGCTCGGCAAGGCGGAGCACCGCACGGGGGTGGCGGCGCGCTTCAAAGCCGCAGGCCCGGAGGCCGCAGGGACCCTCGATACAAAGGAACTCTCGTCGCCCGCCGGCGCTTCTTTGGCGACCCTGACGAAGTCGGCCGCCCATTGGGGGCGGCCGCCCCTCTGGAGAGCCCATTCATGCGAATCACCCTCGCCCTTCCGGCGGCCCTCATCCTCCTCGGCACCGCCGGTCCGGTCCTCGCCTCCTCCTGCTCCGAGCAGATCGCCACCATCGAGCGCCGCCTCGACAGTGCCGGCGCCGAGCAGGTGACGGGCAAGGAGCCGCCCGGCGGCCCGACCTCCTCGCACTCGGACAAGGCCCTCGACCACGCGCCCAAGGGCAAGCCGACCGACCCGTCCACCACCGCCAGCGCCGGCGGCGTCGCCGAGGCCCGCGACCTGATCAAGAAGGCCCGCGCCCAGGACAAGGCCGGCGACATGAAGGGCTGCGAGGACACCATGACCGAGGCCAAGAAGAAGGCCGGCGCGCTGCCGTAGGGCACCCGGCCCGAGTCTCCCTGCTCCGGGTCTCCCGGCCCCGAGGCGTCCGGTCAGGCTGAGCCCAGCCGGACGCCCGATCGACCAACGACGACATCGGCTGCGCCTCTCGGGGGCGCAGCCGATGTCGTTTGGAACCGAGGACCTCAGCCGCCGGGCACGCCGCCGGACCGGGCTGTGGCCCGGTGCAGGATGCGGGCGATCTGCTCGGCCGAGTAGGGCTTGTGCAGCAACTCGAAATCCTGGGCGCCTTCCTCGGCGAGGACGTGGCTGTATCCGGAGGCCAGGACCACGGGCAGGTGCGGCAGATGGCGGCGCAGGTGGCGGGCCAGCGCGATGCCGCCCATGCCGGGCATCACCACGTCGGAGAACACGACGTCGTAGCCCGCGCCCCGGTCGCCGAGCCGCTCCAGGGCCTCCTCGGCATTGGCCGCCCAGGTCGTCTCGTAGCCGAGGTCCTGCAGGATCTGCGTGGCGAAGCGCCCCACCTCGACATTGTCCTCGACCACGAGGACGCGCTGGCCGGACCCGACCGGGGAGGGCGCCTCGGCCGGGGCGGCGGAGCCTTCGGCCGGGGCCGGCGCCACCTCCGGCAGATAGAGCGTGAAGGTGGCGCCGAGGCCGGGCCGGCTCGTCACGTCGACGTCGCCCCCCGACTGCTTGGCGAAGCCGAACACCTGGGAGAGGCCGAGGCCGGTGCCCTTGCCGACCTCCTTGGTGGTGAAGAACGGCTCGAAGATGCGCCCGAGCTGGCCCGGCGCGATGCCCGGGCCGGTATCGCTGAGCGCGATCGCGGCGAACGGCGCCCGCGCACCCGCATGGCCGCGGATCGGCGGGATGCCGTTCGCGCAGGTGAGCCGCAGGGTGAGACAGCCCTCGCCCGCCATGGCGTCGCGGGCGTTGATCGCCATGTTCACCAGGGCGGTCTCGAACTGGCTCAGGTCGGCGCGCACGAAGCAGGGCGCCTCGGGCAGCTCCGTCGCCACCCGGATGCGCGCGCCCATCACCGGGTCGAGCATCTCGGCCAGGGCCCGCAGGCGCGTACCGACCTCGAACACCTCCGGCTTCAGCGTCTGGCGCCGGGCGAAGGCGAGGAGCTGTCCCGTCAGCTTGGCGGCTCGGTCCACCGTGTCGGAGACCGCATCGAGGTAGCGCCGCTTGCGCACCTCCGGCAGGTCCGGCCGGCGCAGGAAGTCCACCGACGAGCGGATGATGGTCAGGAGGTTGTTGAAGTCGTGGGCGACGCCGCCGGTGAGCTGTCCCACCGCCTCGAGCTTCTGCGACTGGCGCAGCTGCTCCTGGGCCACCGCGAGGGCGGCGGAGGCTTCCTTCTCCCGGGTGATGTGGCGGCCATAGGCGTAGATCAGCGCGCCCTCCGCCGAGCTGTGCCAGGAGATCCAGCGCGGGCTGCCGTCGCGGTGGCGGTAGCGGTTCTCGAAGCTGGTGAGGTCATCCTGCATGGCGGCCTGGTCGACGGCCCTCTGGGTCAGGTCGGTATCCTCGTGCCAGACGAAGTCGCGGAAGCTGCGGCCGACGATCTCCTCCGGGGCGAATCCCAGGATCTCGTCCCAGGCCGGGTTGACCGCGCGGAAGATCCCGTCGGTGCCGACCACCGCCAGGAGGTCGCGGGAGTTGCGCCAGACCCGATCGCGCTCGGCGGTGCGCTCCTCGACCCGATGCTCCAGGGTCTCGTTCATCTCGCGCAGGCCGCGCTCCGACAGCACCCGTCGCGTGGTCTCGTTGGTGATGCAGAACATGCCCGCGATGGCGCCGGCATCGTCATAGACCGGCGAGTAGGAGAACGACCACCAGGTCTCTTCCGGGACGCCGTAGGACGCGGTGGTCAGCGGCAGGTCCTCGAAGCGGCTCGCCTCGCCGGCCAGCGCCTTCTCGACGATGGGCAGCACCTGGTCCCAGACATCCGCCCACAGCTCCGCCAGCGGCTGGCCCTGCCGCTGGGAGCGCTGGGGACCGAGGAGGGGCCGGTAGGTGTCGTTGTAGAAGAACAGCAGGTCCGGCCCCCAGGCCAGGAACATGCTCTCGGGCGAGTTCAGGACGAGGCCGAGAGCGACCCGGAGGGCGCAGGGCCAGGTCTCCAGCGGCCCGAGCGGGGAGGCCGACCAGTCCGCCTCGCGGATCGCCGCCCCGGACGCGCCGCCCCCGACCAGGAAGGCGCCGGCCTCAGCCGACATCGGGACGGCCTCTCTCGGCAACGCCCCCCCAAGCTCGGGGCCGTGACGGTCCAGGGGCTCGGGGAGCCGGCGCGCGCAGGCGGGCAGGGCGGGAACACATCACGAAAACGGCTTGCACCCTCGAATGGATTCAAGCCCCGTTCCATGGCCAAGCCGCCGGCGCCGGTCAACAAATTCCACGCCCGCAGCGTTGACGCAGGGCGGCGGCAAGAAAGGTGAGCCCCGCAGCAGCCCGTCGCAGCGTCATCGGCGCGCCGCTCAAACCGCCGGACCGGTCTCGCGCTGCCGGGAAGCGGGCCGGATCAGTAGGCGTTCTTGGTCCGGAACAGCGAAAGCGGGGTCGCCAGCATGATCTTCACGTCGAACAGGATCGACCAGTTCTCGATGTAGTGCAGGTCGTGCTCGACGCGCTTCTGGATCTTGTCGCTGGTGTCGGTCTCGCCGCGCCAGCCATTGACCTGGGCCCAGCCGGTGATGCCGGGCTTGACCTTGTGGCGGGCGAAGTAGCCGTCCACCACCTGGTCGTAGAGGGTGTTGGCGGCCTTGGCCTGGAGGGCGTGGGGCCGGGGACCGACCAGGGAGAGCTCGCCCTTGATGACGTTGAAGAGCTGCGGCAGCTCGTCGAGCGAGGTCTTGCGGATGAACCGGCCCACGGGGGTGACGCGCGGGTCGTCGCGGGTGACCAGCCGCGCCGCGCCGGCATCGCTCTGGCTGACATACATCGAGCGGAACTTGAACACCTCGATCAGCTCGTTGTTGAAGCCGTAGCGCTTCTGCCGGAACAGCACCGGGCCGGGCGAGGTCAGGCGCACCGCCAGGGCGACGGCGAGCATCACGGGCGCCAGGACCAGAAGCATCGCGCAGCCGACCACGCGGTCGAAGATGGTCTTGGCCACGATGTCCCAGTCGGCCATCGGCTTGTCGAAGATGTCGAGCACCGGCACGCCGCCGAGATAGGAATAGGCGCGCGGCCGCAGGCGCAGCTTCGAGGCCTGGGCCGAGAGGCGGATGTCGATCGGCAGCACCCAGAGCTTGGCCAGCATCTGCAGGATGCGGTCCTCGGCGGCGATCGGAATGGTGAAGATGATGAGGTCGAGGCGCGTGGTTCGGGCATAGGCGACGAGGTCGGTCACGGTGCCGAGCTTCGGGTAGCCCGCCACCACCGTGTCGGAGCGTGTGTCGCCCCGGTCGTCGAACACGCCGACGATGCGGACGCCGGAATCCGGCTGCCCGTCGAGGGCGCGGATCAGTTCCTCGGCGACGGGGCCGCCGCCCACGATGGCGGTGCGCCGGTCGAAATGGCCGCGCTGCATCTGGGCGGTGATGAAGCGCGCCAGGGTGAAGCGCCCGACCGCGAGGGCGGCGAGCCCGGTGACGAAGAAGCTCGCCAGCCAGATCCGGGAATAATGATCCGCGATCTTGGCGAAGACCATGATGGCGGCCACCACCAGGAAGGCCAGGGACCAGGCGCCGGCGAGCCGCAGGGCCGATCCAGGCAGGGACCGGAAGGCCGCCATGCCGTAGGCCCCGGTGACCTGGAGCAGGAGCACGGCGAGGCCGGCGATGCCGAGGGCGGTGGCGAGGTAGCGCGGCGACAGCGCCACGATCCCGGCGAGCTGCAGGCGCTGGATCACGAGGCCGATGGCTGCGACGCCGACGAATTCCGCGATCCGGACACAGCCCGCGAGCACCACCGGCGAGTGCAGGGCCGGCGCCGGTGCCGGCATCGGGCCGGGCGCCCGCGCCTCGGCGGGCGGCAGGGCGACGGAGAGGCCGCCCTCGGGCTGGGGCGCGAACCGGCCGGCAGCGTCCAGCAGGTCACGGACATCGAAGGCGCTCATACGGGCTTCCGGGCTTTGTTTCGGGCGCAAGGGACAGCGGGGGCGGCGATCGGGCGGGCAGGGGACAAGGCCGTCGCGTCACGGTCCCGCTGAGGCGACCGCGGGGCGGGCGGCCTCCGCCCGGGCGCGCTGGGCCGCAGCATAGCCCGACAGCACGTCCGAGCCCATCCGGGTCATCGAAAACCGCGTCCGGACCGAAGCCGCCAGGGCCTCGAAGCGCTGGCGGCTGGCGGCGGGCTCCTCGTCGAGGACGCGGGCGATCGCGGCCGCGAGGGCCTGCCCGTCGCGGGGCGGCACCAGGTCGGAGGCGGCGGCCCCGAAGATCTCCGGAATGCCGCCCACATTGGTGGCGACGAGGGGCTGGCAGGCGGCGGCCGCCTCCAGCACCACGTAGGGGAGGGATTCGGCGAGCGAGGGCACCACCATGATCCGGCCGCGGGCCAGCACCGGGCGGATCGCCTGCGGCGGCTCGAATGCCACCGCGTCCCGCAGGCCCATGGCCGCGACCCGCTCGGCCAGAACCTCGGAATCGGGGCCGGAGCCGACCATCAGCAGGCGCAGGGGGCGACCCTCGGCGCGCAGGCGCAGGAGGGCGTCGAGGAGGAAGGGCACGCCCTTCGCGTCGCGCAATTCGCCGATATAGACGAGGTCGGCGCGCTCCTCGGCCGGCACGATCGGGGCGAATTCCGCCTCGCTGATGCCGTTGTGGACGATGCGGGTGATCCGGCCCGGGTCGCCCGCATAGGTGCGGTGCCGCGCGGCGACGTACTCGCTCTCGAACAGGAAGACGTCGGTGCGCAAGGCCATCAGGCGCTCGACGCCCATATAGACCCGGTGGGGCAGGGTGCCGGGCTTGTAGTTGTAGCTCCCGCCATGGGGGGTATAGGCGCGGATCGGCCCGCGGTCGCGCAACGGGGCCATGCGGGCATAGACGCCACCCTTGGCGCCGTGGCCGTGCAGCACGGTAGCGGCCACGGCCTCGGCGTGCCGGGCGACGGCGCGCAGGATCCTCAGGTCCGAGACATGCGGGTTGCGGTGCATCGGCAGGCGCATCAACCCCAGGGCGAGGCAGGGGGCGAGGTCCGCCAGGGCCCGGGCGGCGCGCTCGCCGCCGGTGGCGGCGTCGCAGAGGATACCGACCTGATGGCCCGCCATGGCCTGGAGGCGGGCGAGGTCGAGGACGTGGCGGAAGAGACCGCCGACGGGCGCGCGGAAGATGTGGAGGATGCGCTGCGAGGCGCTGCCGGACCCGCCGGTCAGGACCGATGCGGACAGGTCGGACCCGGCGATGGGCGCGGCGAGGCCAGAGGTGGCAAGGCTGGACCCCGAGACGCCGGAGCCGATCAGACCAGGGGCGAACGCACGCACGACAAGCTGCTCCACGCGACACGGGACCAGCGGTCAGACCGCATGTCCGTCGGGGGAACCTGGCGTCCGAGAGGTGGGCGGACCGTTAAACGGACCGCCGCGCGGCCCCGTCCGGCCGAAGATCGGCAGAATCCTTCGCGGTTCGGTTAGGCGAGTCCTAACTTCCGGAACAGTATTGCGAAGATCGCGGCCCGAAGCCCGGCATTCGAAAGCCCGGCATTCGGAAATCCGGCATTCCAAAATCCGGCATGCCGATCAGAAGAAGCGCTCCTTGATCACGATGGTGTCGCCGGGACGCACCGGATAGGTCATCGGCACGATGCCCGAGACGAGGCCGTCCCGGCCCTCGCGGGTCAGCACCGCGTAGTCGCGGGCGGCGCGGGGCCCGAAGCCGGCCGCGATCGCCACCGCGGTCTCGACCGCCATGCCGTTGACGTAGGGATACTGGCCCGAGGTCGTGACCTCGCCGAGGATGTAGAACGGCCGGTAGGCGTCGACCTCGACGGTGACGTGGGGCTCGCGCACGAAGCCGGCCGAGAGCTTGGCCTCGATGGTGCGCGCGGCCTGGGCGGTGGGCTGGCCGCCCACCTTCACCAGGCCGATCAGCGGCATCGCGATGTTGCCCGCGCCGTCGACCGCGTAGATGTTCGACAGGTTGTCCTGGCCGAAGACGATGACCCGGAGGCGGTCGCCGGCGGAGAGCGTGTAGCGCGCCCCGATCGAGCCGGTGCCGGTCGCGTCGAGTTGATCGGTCCGGAAATCCGGGCGCAGGCAGCCGCCGAGCATCAGGCTCGACGTCAGCGTTATGAGAAGTGATCGCCGGTTCATCACTACTGCCGTCGTGAGGAAGATTCGATCCCACTCCTAGGCCGACATGGTTAACGAACACTGACGTCCCGCAACGATCCGTACGAAACCCCGCCTCTTAACGTCCGATCAACCTTAACGCGCTCTATTCGCATCAGAGCCGGCCCGCCCGCGGTCGACCTCCTTGCCTTGCGTAAAGATCGAGCCATGCCCCGCTCTTCGCCGTTCCAGCCCACCCGCGACGCCCCGCCCGCCGAAGGCGAGGGGTTGGGGCTGGCGCAACTCGCCGGCCTGCTGCGCCGGTCCTGGCGCTGGATCGTCATCCCGACCGCCCTGGCGACGATCGGCGCCATCGCGTTCGTGCAGGTGGTGTCGCCGCGCTACACCGGCGAGGCGAAGATCCTGCTCGAGAGCCGCGACACGCCCTACACCCGCACCGCCCAGGAACGCGGCGAGCAGCCCCAGCCGATCGACGAGCAGGCGGTGGCGAGCCAGGTCCAGGTGGTGATGTCGCGGGACCTCGCCCGCGAGGCGATCCGCCGGCTGTCGCTGGCCGGCAACGCCGAATTCGATCCGAGCGTCGCCGGCTTCGGCCCGCTGCAGCGCGCCCTGATGATGATCGGGCTGGCCCGCAATCCGATGGAGCGCCCGCCCGAGGAGCGGATCCTGGAGACCTATTTCGACCGCCTCAGCGTCTACCCGGCCGGCAAGTCGCGCATCCTCACGGTGGAGTTCCGCTCGCAGGATCCGCACCTCGCGGCCCAGGCGGCCAACACCATCGCGGAACTCTACATCGGCTCCCTCGAAGCGGCGAAGACCGACACCGCCCGCTACGCCTCCAGCTGGCTCGGCGGCAACATCGAGGCCCTGCGTACCCGCGTCGCCGAGGCGGAATCCAAGGTCGAGGCCTACCGCGCCAGCCATGGCCTGATCGCCACCGGCGGCGCCGCCGGCCAGCCTCTCGGCGCCCAGCAGCTCGGCGAATTGTCGACCCAGCTGTCGCAGGCCCGAACCGCCAAGGCCGATCTCGCCGGGCGCGCCAAGCTGATCAAGGAGATGATCAAGGACGGCCGCGCCTTCGAGATCCCGGATGTGGCCAACAACGAGATCATCCGCCGCACGGTCGAGCAGCGCATCACCCTGCGCAACCAGCTCGCCCTCGAATCCCGCACCCTCCTCCCCGCCCATCCGCGCATCAAGGAACTGACCGCGCAGATCTCGGACCTCGACGCCCAGATCAAGGCCACCGCCGAGCGGGTGGTCCGCACCCTCGAGAACGACGCCCGCATCGCAGAAGCCCGGGTCGAGAGCCTGAGCGCCGCCGTCGACGCCCAGCGCGACGTGGTCTCGAAGGGCAATTCCAGCGAGGTCCAGCTCCGCGCCCTGGAGCGCGAGGCCAAGGCCGAGCGCGAACAGCTCGAATCCTACCTCGCCCGCTATCGCGAGGCCTCGGCCCGCGACGCCGAGAGCGCCGCCCCGGCCGATGCCCGCGTGGTCTCGCGCGCCATCACGCCCGAGACCCCGTCCTTCCCCAAGAAGCTGCCGATCGTGCTGCTGGCGGCGGTGCTCGGCCTGCTGTTCTCGATGGGCGCCGTCATCGCTCGCCACCTCCTCACCGATCCCGACGGCTCGGGCCGGCGGCGGCGGAGCGAGACGGACTCCGAGTCCGGCTCCGAGCGTCCGATCCAGCGGCACCAGCCCTTCGCCTTCCCGGAAGCCTCCCTGGCCATGGCGCGCCAGGGCGGGCACGGCCCGGCCCCGCTCACCGCCGGCACGCTCGGGGAGCCTGAGCGCACGGTCCTCACGCCGGAGGTTCCGGTCGCGGACACCGTCGCCACGCGCCCGATTCTGTCGGCGGCCGGCATGGATTCGGACAGCCCCAGGCCGGCGCAGCCCGAAAGCTTAAAGCCGGCGCAGCCTGAAAGCGCAAAGCCGGCGCAGCCCGAAAGCCTCACGCCGGCGCAGGCAGAAAGCCTGCCGCAGGCCCGGGGCGCCGGAGCCCCGAAGGCCGGGGAGGCGGGCAGCTACGCTCTCGACCCGCTGGTGGCGCGCCTGCGCGACGGCGCCGCGCCGGCCCGGGATGGGGCGGGCCGCACCGTCCTGGTCATGGAGGACGCGCCGGTCCGGCGGGCGGAGGCCGGGCTGGCCGTCAGCCTCGGCAGCGCGCTGACGGCGGGCGCCAGTGTCCTCGTCCTCGATCTCAACGGCCCAGCCTGCGGTCCGGACGAGGCCGGCCTGACCGACCTCGTGGCGGGCGAGGCCGCCTTCCTCGACGTCATCCAGGCGATCCCCGGCTCGCGCCTGCACGCGATCCCGCGCGGCTTCCTCGCCGCCGGCATCCTGCTGGAAGAGCCCCAGGCCCTGGCGATCACCCTCGACGCCCTGGCCCAGGCCTATGACTGGGTGGTGTGCCGCCTCGGCGCACCGCAGACCCGCACCGCCCGCGCGATCTTGGAGATGGCCGGACACCAGATGGACGCGGTGGTCATCGCCTCCGACCGCGATCCCGAGGATGCCGACCTCCTCGACCTCTACGGCCTGGCCGAAGCCTCCGGCGCGGGCCAGATCCTGGTGGCCCAGGATTTTGCAGCCCAGGATTTGGCAGCTGCGACCCTCGCTCCGGCGGGCCCGGCTATCGCCGAGCGCCCCGCTTTCGCGGACGAGGCGGCGATGCCGCTGCGCCGCTCGGCGGCCTGAGCCCAGCCGCCGCTCGTCCCCCTCCCTCCAGGCTGAACCACCCCGCCCTTCGCGTCGGACGAAGGGCGGGGTCTTGCGATGGGCGGGGTCTTGCGAAGGGCGGGGTCTTGCGAAGGGCGGGGTCTTGCGAAGGGCGGGGTCTTGGCGTTCCGCCGTCCGATCGGACGAACGCGCGGCGATCACTCCACTCAGCCACGCCTCGGAATACGACGACCGGTTGACCGGCCGGGAATCTTGCGACCTAAGATGGCTGTCCTTCGGCCATGCCGATCCCGTCGTCCGCGGAGAAGCGCCCCGAGCCCCGGCACCCCGCTGCCATCGGGACGGTCCTCCGAGCCTGTGCGGCCGAGACCGATGCTGCGCCGAACGCGGTCGGCACGCCTGCGGCTGCCTCCGGGGTTGGCACGCGTCGCACCCGACGCAGGGACTGTCTTCGGCTCAGGCCGTCCGCGAGATGTCATTCGATCCCGAAGCAGGACTGGATCACGATGCTGCGTCCGATCAATCCGCCCGGTCCGTCCATTCCCGGCATCTCGCAAGCCATGCTGCTCTCGGAGGGGCGACTTCTCATCCTGTCCGGCCATGTTCCCTTCGATGACACGGGCACGATCGTCGCCGGTGATCGGGCGACGCAGCTCGATCAAGTCTTCCGGAACATGCAGGCGACGCTCCATGCGGCCGGCGCCGATTTCAGCGCCGTCGCGCGCCTCACGATCTACGTCCGTGACTACGATCCGGCCGAGCTGCCGGCGATCCGGGCGGTGCGGGATCGCTGGATCAATGCCGCATGCCCACCCGCCAGCGCCCTGATCGGTGTCGCGGCGCTCGCCTTCCCCGACATGCTGGTGGAGGTGGATGCGATGGCGTTCCTGCCGCCGTAGTCCGGCCTACTCAGTCGCGGCCCGGTGGCGGCGCAGGCGGGATACGAGCGCCATCAGGCGCGGGTCGCGCTTGATGCGGCGCTTGAGGCGGGCGGCCGCGATGATCCGCAGGGCGAAGACATGGCCGCGCAGGGTCACCGGCAGGGTCACCTCGCCGAGTTCGATGGTCTCGTCGCAGATGCTGCTCTTGTAGCGGGCCTCGCCGACGCCGAGGTCGAAGCTGCGCCGGCCCCGCGCCGTCTGGTCGGCGATGAGGTGGTGCAGGAGGATGTCGCCGGGGCTGGACCGGCTCACCGCCGGATCGGCGTCGAAGGACGTCATCATGCCGCTGTAGCGCTGCGCATCGACGGCGCCCGCGAAAACCGCGAAGACGCGGCCGGTCCCGGCGGCCACCAGCGCGGTGACCTCGATGGCGGGGCTGGCCCCGGGAACCGTCGCCCGCGCCAGGAAGGCCCGCACGGCGGGATCGGCATAGGGGTTGGCGAGCCCCATGCCGGCGAAGCGGGCGGCCTTCTGTTCGTAGAACGCGGCCAGATAGCGCTCGACCGCCTCCGGGGTCTCGGCCCGTTGGCACGCCACCGGCCCGAACGCCTCGACGAGCTTCTTCTCCTTGGCCCGCAGCTTCTTGCGCGCATCGCTGCTGAAGACCCGCTTGAGGGTGGCGTCGGGGTCGGGTCCGAGCATCAGCCCGTAGGCGTCGCTCGGGGCCGGTTCGGCCTCGTGGTGCAGGGGATTGGCGGCCCCGTCCCAGAAGCGGGGCTGGTGCGACAGGGCGAAGACGTCGATGCCGGCCTTGCGTCCGATCAGGCGCAGCGCGTCGGACAGATCCTCCGGACGCATCGCCGCCGCCTCGCGCGAGGCGAAGAGCGGCATGTGGTAGTTGGCGTGCTTGGCGCCGATCACGCGGGCGACCCGTGCGCCGCCCTCGCGGGCGACCACCAGGGGGATCAGCACGCGCGCGCGCGCGGCGGGATCGCGCAGCACCACGACGCGCAGATCCGCCTCGCCCCCCCCGGTTCCGGCGACGAAGGCCGCGACCCAGTCGAAGCGCTGATAGGGCGTCGCCAGCGCGGCCGGATCGGATTCCATCGCGCGCCACAGGGCTTCGGCGGTGCCGAGATCGTCGAGGATGTCGGCCCTGAGGCCGTGCTGCACCCGCGCCCGCATCGCTCCGGCTCCAGTCAGGTCATGAGCGAGAACAGCCATGGGATCATCCTGGGCCCGCCGCGCGGGCCATCGGTCCGGTTGACCGGCGGATCGGAACCCGCCGGATCGATCGACCGACCCTGCGCCGCCAAGCCTTAACCCGTCCGTGACGCCGGACCGACGAGGACCGCCTGTCTGCCCACGTGGGTAACGAAACCTTGCCGGTTGGCGTGCTCCCCTGGCGTCCCGCCCGATCGGATTCCCCATGTCGGCCACCGAAACGCCCGCGCTCAGCCGGCGCCACCGCCTGTTCGCCGCCGGCTTCCGCGCCATCGCGGCGAGCCGGGCCGACCTGTGGCTCGGCCCGGTGGCGCGCGGGCGCGGGCTGATCCTCACCTTCCACCATGTCCGGCCGGAGCCGCCGGCGGCCTATGCGCCGAACGGCCTCCTGGCGATCACCCCGGACTTCCTCGACCGGACCGTCACGCTGGTGCGGAAGCGCGGCTTCGAGATCATCGCCCTCGACGCCGTGCCCGAACGCCTCGCCCGCGGGGGACGGCCCTTCGCGGTGCTCACCTTCGATGACGGCTACCGCGACAATGCCGAGCATGCGGCCCCCGTCCTGCGCCGCCACGACGCCCCCTGGACCCTGTTCGTCACCAGCGCTTTCGCCAGCGGCCACGGGCGCCTGTGGTGGCTCGAACTGGAACGGGCGATCGGCCGCCTCGACCGGGTGCGGGTGCCGGACGGCGATCTCGACCTGCCCGCCCGCGATGCGACGGAGAAAACCGGCGCCTTCGCGGCGGTCTACCGCCATCTGCGGGCCGGACCCGAGGCGCGGCTCCTCGCCGTCATCGCCGGCCTCTGCGCCGAGGCCGGGCTGGTGCCGGGCAGGCTGGCCGCGGATCTGTGCCTGTCCTGGTCCGAGCTGCGCGACCTCGGCCGCGACCCCCGCGTCACCTTCGGGGCGCACACGATCAGCCACCCGATGCTGGCCAAGCACGATGCGGCGGTGGCGCGGCGGGAGATCGAGGCGGGGCGGGCGCGGATCGCGGCCGAACTCGGGCGCCCGGTCACGCACCTGTCCTACCCGGTGGGCGATCCGACCTCGGCGGGGCGGCGCGAATTCGCCCTGGCGCGAGACCTCGGCTTCGCCACGGCGGTGACGACCCGGCCGGGCCACCTCTTCGGGGGCCATGCGGCCCACCTGCACGCGCTGCCGCGGGTCTCGGTCAACGGTCATCACCAGACGGAGGCCGCGCTCTCGGCGCTGCTCTCGGGCGTGCCGTTCCTGGCCTGGAACCGGGGGCGCCGGCTCAACGTCGACTGATGGGATTCAGCGCCGGCGGCGGTGGCGGCGATACGAGCGGCTCTCTCCGCCCGCGACGGCGAAGCTGGCGCTCTGGCGGCCGTGGCGCGCGTACCGCCCGCGCCGTCCGCGATGCCCGATCGCGGCGATCGCCGCCCCGGTGGCGGCCGCGCTCGCCTCCAGGCGCTGGGGGATCGCCGCCAGCGCGGAGGCGACCGAGGCCGAGGCGGAGGCCGCCCCGGCGGCGGCCCCGCTGGCGACGTTCTTGGCGGCCGGCCCGAACATCGCGAGGCACTGGTTGTAGGCGAGGTCGTTCTTCAGGCGCTCGCAATCCGAGACCGAGCGCGGCGTCGATTGCGCCCCGGCCGGCCGGGCCGACAGGACGGGAACGGCCACCAGGAACGCGAGGCCGAGGGCGAGCGAGGACGGGCACAGACGCGGCATTGAGCGGGACAACGGCCTCTTAACGAATGACACGCCGCGCTTCTGGGCCGCGAGTGCGGCGAAAACCCGACGTCACCCGGCGATTCTGGCGCCGAATGGGGCGTCAGCCCCGGTCGCCCGCATCGTTCGTCGCATCGTTCGTCGCATCGTTCTTGCCCATCCAGCTGATCAGCGGCATCAGCGGGAAGATCCAGGCGATGCCGAGGAGGGCGTACAGCACCGCCTGCACGGGGGCCGGCGTCTGCGAGATGCGGCTGTCGGCCAGCGCCATCGCGAGCGGCGCGTAGAGGATGATGAAGGCCAGCATCACGATCGTGCCGATCAGCGAGCGGGTGCGGCGGCGCATCGGCCAGGTCCTTGCAGCGAACGGGGGCTCCCGCCGGGGTAGAGCCCCGGGCCCCCGATGGCAACGGCCGCGCCCGCGACCCTTTTGGCATCCCGTGCCGTCAGAGTTCCGACGAGCGGTTCGACAGCTCCATCCGCAATTGCCGGGCGGCCTCCTGCAGGGCGGCATCGCGCCGGCGCCGGGGCCGGGGCACGGTGATGGGCATCTCGGCGGCGAGGTGGCCGGGGCTGCCGGCCAGCACCACCACCCGGTCGGCCAGGGTCACCGCCTCGTCGATGTCGTGGGTGACGAACAGGATGGTCTTGCCCGTCGCCGCCTGGATGCGCTGCAACTCGTCCTGCAGACCCTCGCGGGTGAAGCTGTCGAGCGCCGAGAACGGCTCGTCCATCAGGAGCACGTCGGGGTCGACCGCGAGTGCCCGCGCGATGGCGACGCGCTGGCGCTGGCCGCCGGATAGCTGGTGCGGCCAGCGCTGCCCCAGATCGCCGAGACCGACGAGGTCGAGCATCGCCTGCGCCTTGGCCAGGCGCTCGGCCTTCGACAGGCCGCTGCCCTCGAGCCCGAAGGCCACGTTGGCGATGACCCGGCGCCAGGGCAGCAGGCGCGCGTCCTGGAACACCAGGGCCATCGGCGTGCGGCAGCCCGGCCGGGCCTCGATCCGCACGGTGCCGGCGCTGGGCTGAGCGAGCCCGATCAGCACCCGCAGCACCGTCGACTTGCCGACGCCGGATTCGCCCACGATGACGAGGAACTCGCCCCGCGCCACCGCGAGGTCGAGGTCCCGCAGGATGACCGTCCGGGCGCCGTCGCGCGCGTAGGCGAGTTCCAGCCCCGCGATGGAGATGATCGGCTCGGACATCAGGCGCGCCACCGGAGAAGCCAGCCCTGGAGGGCGACGAAGGCCGTATCGAACAGGCCGTAGAGGGCGGCCATGGTGAGCATGTAGACCACGACGATGTCGGTGGAGAGCAGGCTGGAGGCCTGCATCATCCGGGCGCCGACGCCGGGCACGCCGAAGATCTCGGCGGCCACCACCGCCATCCAGGCCTGGCCGAGCGCGGTCCGCAGGCCGACCAGGATGCCGGGGGTCGCGGCCGGCAGCAGGATCTTGGTGAGCCGCGCCCAGGGCGAGCCGAAGCCGAAGGCCTGGGCCACCTCGACGAGGTCGCGGTCGACGCCCCGCACCGCTCCCTGCGTGGCGAAGAACACGATCCAGAACACCCCGATGGCGATGATGAAGACGGCCGCCTCCGGCTGGACGCCGAACCAGATGATGGCGAACGGCACCCAGGCCAGGCCCGGAATCGGCCGCAGCAGGCGCACGATCCAGGCGGTGAAGGCCTCGAAGCCCCGGAACATGCCGCTGAGCAGGCCGAGCGCGATGCCGGCTCCCGCCCCGACCCCGAGGCCCGCCACGTAGTGGCTCAGGCTCGACAGCACCGCCTCGCCCCAGACCCCGAGGCGGACCTCGTTGAGGAAGGCGGCCGGAATGGTGCTCGGCGGCGGCAGGAAGGCCGGGTTGATCAGGCCGAGGCGCGGCATGGCCTCCCAGAACAGCAGGAAGGCGAGGAGCCCCGCCGCCGCCAGGGCTGTCGAACGCAGGGCCGTCATCGGCGGGCCACCGGCGCGGCGCGCCCGGGCGAGAAGGGTCTGGAGATCATCGGGCGGCTTAAGCTCGGCAAGTTGGGCTCGGCAAGAGGTTGGCGTCCGGGGAGAGGTTGGCGTCCGGGGAGAGGTTGGCGTCCGGGGAGAGGGCGCTGAGAGAGGGGCGGGTTCGACGAGGTCACCCGCCCTGGGGTGGGCCGGATCAGGCCCCGTAATAGTCCCGATACCACGCCACGAAGGCGGCGATCCCAGTGCTCAGCGGGGTGTCCGGCACGGCGCCGACGAGGGCGCGCAGCAGATCGGTGCTGGCCTCGGTGCGCGGCACGTCGCCGGGGGGCAGGGGCTGGAGGATGCGTTCGGCGCGGCGCCCCAGGGCGCGCTCCAGTTCGTCGATCATCGCGTCGATGCGGACCGGGCGCCCCCCGCCGATATTGACCAGCCGGAACGGCGCCACCGGACTCAAAGTGTCGCCGGGACAGACCGGCCCCTCGGCGGGCGCCGGCGGCCGGTCCATCAGGCCCCGGATCGCCGCCACGAGGTCGTCCACGTAGGTGAAGTCGCGCTCGGCCGCACCCCCGGCATAGACCGTGATCGGCGCGCCGGCCAGGATCTTGGCGGTGAACAGGAACAGGGCCATGTCCGGCCGACCCCAGGGGCCGTAGACGGTGAAGAACCGGAACGCCGTGGTCGGAATCGCGAACAGGTGGCTATAGGCATGCGCCATCGCCTCGCCGGCCAGCTTGGAGGCGGCGTAGAGGGTGAGCGGTGTCACCGCCGGGTCGGTCTCGCGGAACGGCAGCGCCGTGTTGCCCCCATAGGCCGAGCTGGTGGAGGCGAACAGGAGGTGGCGCACCGGATGCGCCCGCACCGCCTCGATCAGGTTGGCCATGCCGACGAGGTTGGCCTCCACGTAGGCCCCGGGATTCTCCAGGCTGTGGCGCACGCCCGCCTGAGCCGCGAGATGCACGACGATGTCGGGCGCGGCCCGTTCGACCGCCTCCCGCAGGGCACCCGGGGTCTCCAGCCGGGCCTCGACGGCGGTGAAATCCGGGCTCCGCGCGAGGTCGGCATGGCGCGCCCGCTTCAAAGCGACGTCGTAATAATCGCTGAACCCGTCGAACCCGGTCACGGCGTGGCCCTCCGCGAGGAGACGCCGCGCGAGATGGTAGCCGATGAAGCCCGCGGTGCCGGTCACGAAGACGCGCATGCAATCCCTTGCGGCCGTCCGAACCGGATCTCGCCTGCCCCCGACCTACACGCAGCGCCGCGCGACCTCAAGAAAGCGGGGGGTGCGGGCGATTCCGGCGGCCGCGACGCGGCCCTCCGCCCGAGAATGGCTGTTGGATTCATCCAGCGCTCTCGGGTGCGCTGACGCGATTCGCCCAGGCGCGGGTTCGCCCCTCCCTCTCTGCGGGGAAGGGTGCCTGCGGAGCAGGCGGGAGAGGGGGCGACTTCTCCGAACCGCGCGTTCCCCTCTTGCGGGACGGCGTGCCGGCCCGATCCGCTACGCGGGCCACCCGCTCCCGCAGGGGCGACTGGATTCACGCAACTCTGACGGGGCAAACCTCGACCGGGAACAGTGTGATGGCGGTCATCTGCGGGTGGGCGTGAGACGCACCGGGTCTCCCTCTGCTGGAAGGAAAGGGGATCCCTGCAGCCCGCGCGTTGTGGGAAGGCCGTAGCCCAACGGGGGATAGGGCGACGCGCGCGAAATCCACGTCCTGCGAGCCGGTTGGCGGCGAATCCCCCAGCCCTCAGAACACCTGCCGCAGGACGAGGAACAAGCCGCCCGCCAGGGTGATGGCGGCCGGCAGGGTCAGGACCCAGGCGAGCGCCATGTTGCGCACGGTGGCGACCTGGAGGCCCGAGCCGTTGGCCGCCATGGTGCCGGCAACGCCGCTCGACAGGATGTGGGTGGTGGAGACCGGCAGGCCATAGAGTTCGGCGAGCCCGATCGTGCCGGCGGCCACCATCTCGGCCGAGGCGCCCTGGGCGTAGGTCAGGTGGGTCTTGCCGATGCGCGCGCCCACCGTGACGACGATGCGCTTCCAGCCCACCATGGTGCCGAGGCCGAGCGCCAGGGCGACGCAGACCTTCACCCAGGTCGGGATGTAGCGGGTACCGTCGTTGAGGAGGCCGGCATAGGCCTTGAGCACCTTGCCCTCGGCCTCCGGGAAGCCCGCCCCGGTGCCCGGCAGGAGGCGCACCGCGTCGGCGGCAAGGTACATGTCGTTGCGCAGATTCGGGGTGGCGGCGGCCGGCACCTGCCGGATCGCGCCGTGGCGCTGGACCGAGGCGGCGATATCCTCCGAGAGGGCGGCGAGCGCCGCGTAGACGGCAGGCGTGTTCAGCGCCTTCGTGCGCAGGGCCTCGGCGACCTGGACCCGGGCGGCGGCCGCGTCGGGGGGCGCCATGGTCCCGGCCCGGGCGGCGAACACCGCGCGCGCATCCTGCGACTGCTTCACGAAGACCGGCGTCATGTCGTCCGACATGGTGCGGTTGAGGGCATAGGCGGTGGGCGCCGCGCCGATCAGGATCAGCATGATCAGGCCCATGCCCTTCTGGCCGTCATTGCCGCCGTGGAAGAACGACACCAGGGTGCAGGTGAGAATGAGCAGGCCGCGGATCCAGAGCGGGGGCGGGGCCTCGCCCGCGGGCGCCTCGTACAGGTCCCGGCGCTTGACGACGGCCTTCATGGCCACGAGCAGCAGGGCCGCCAGGACGAAGCCGAGGACGGGCGAGATCAGCAGCCCCTCCAGCACCGTCACCGCCTGCCCCCACTCGACGCCGGAGGTCCCCTGGCCCTCGGGCGCCATCAGCTGGTTGGCGAGGCCGACGCCGATCACCGAGCCGATCAGGGCGTGCGAGGAGGAGTTCGGCAGGCCGAGCGCCCAGGTGCCGAGATTCCACAGGATCGCGGCGATCAGCAGGGAGAAGATCATCGCGTAGCCGGCCGACGACCCGACCTGCAGGATCAGCTCCACCGGCAGCAGGGTGACGATGGCGTAGGCTACCGCGCCGGAGGACAGCATCACCCCGAGGAAGTTGAAGGCGCCGGACCAGATCACCGCGACCAGCGGCGGCAGGGCATGGGTGTAGATCACCGTCGCCACCGCGTTGGCGGTGTCGTGAAAGCCGTTCACGAACTCGAAGGCCAGGGCGATCAGGAGAGCCAGCGCCAGCAGCGCAAAGGCTCCGATCGCCAGCGGTGTCTCACCGACCGCGTTCATGTCGTGAACGAGGCTGTATCCCGCATAGGCGAGGCCGCCGAGGAGGACGAGCGCGAACCCGATCAGGCCCGAGACGTGGAGGCGCCCGTCGAGCTGCGGCCCGGAGCGCCGCGGCCCGCTCTCCAAGCCGATCGGTCGCCCGGCGGCGATCACGGGGGATAGGCGCGCGTCGGACATGATTCGGGCCCTCGCGAGTCATTCACGCCAGCGGGATGATCCACCGACGCCCCTCGCATGGTCCGCCTCTAGGAGTCGCGTGTCACAGTTCGATGACAGGCCGGGATTCGTCTTCCGCAACAGGGATGAGACCCGCCGTCCCAGCCGTGCGAACTGGGCGATGCGGTGCCGGCCCCTGTCCCGGAAGCCGGGAAACCTGTGCGCTGCAACGCATCCATGCGTCGGCACTTGTTTGCCGGAGCCCAAACCCCAGATATAACAGCATCATGACGCTGTCGCGCCCGGTTTGGTCGCGTGTTCGACCCGATCCGGGTCGGCGAATCTCCCGAGACGTGCGGCGGTGCATCCTTCGTACCCGTGCGGATCGGGGGGCCTTTCGGACGCGACGCGCTTCTCATCTGCCACATTCCGCAGGGCTCAGCCCGCGAAAGCCAGTCCGCGAGTCATTCGATCCATGAACCAGCTTGTCCGCATGTCACAGGTCGGCGAGGCCGATGCCATCGCCGAGCCCTCCGCCGAGCTGCGGGTGCCGTTCGCGCAGTCCGGCGCCTTCGTGTGCAAGTTCATCATCGGCGAGCCCAATGACCGCGCCGTCTGCTGCGGCGCCCCCGCGCCGGACGGCAAGAGCTGGTGCGCCTTCCACCGCCGCATCGTGTTCGAGCCGGCCCGGCCCGGCCGCCTGCGCTGACGCGCGCGCCCGTCCAACCCGCTCTCCACCCCGATTTCCCGAACCCCGCCGGTGCTGCCGGCGGGGTTTTTCGTTGCGGTGCGCCGGCTCGGTCTAGTCGTCGCTGTCGTCCTCGATCGGGCGGTAGGTGCGCAGGCGCCGTCCGTCGGGGAACTCGACGCTGCGGGAGCGCACCACGAGGTAGCCGGCCTCCTGGGCCTGCCGGATGCGGCGCACCCGATCGTCTCCGTCCACGAAGGCGCCGGTCGCCTCCGCGCGCGATCCGTCGCCATAGCCGTATCCAGAGATGTCGCCGTTCCGGACGAAGCCCGGCGGCAGAGGCCGGACGACCGGTCGGGCCGCGAATTTGCGCGGCGCGACCGGCGTTGCGACACGCGCGGCCCGTCGACGCGAGACGACAGTGCTTCGACGCGTGACCTCGACACGACCCTCGGCGTATACGCGGGGGCGTTTGGGGGTCCGGGCGACGCTGCGAACCGGTCGGGTCGCCCGGGCCGGCGCCGGGCCAGCCTCGGCGCGCCGTCCGGTCTCGGGTGCCACGGCAACGGGGTCGGACCGGGCCTCGGCGGTGCCGCGGGCGGGTGGATCGGTCCAGGTCCGCCCGGATTGGGGAGCCGACTCCGCCAGGGCCAGGCCCGGGAACAGACCGAGCGCGAAAGCAACGCCCCGGATGCGGCGAGACATCAAGACCGTCATGACGACCTCCCAACACGCTCTGGGCGAAGTACCGAGGCGGGACGCGTCCCTCATCGGTCTGCGACGCCGGCCTCGGATCACCGCGAAAGAACCTCATCTCAGCGAAAGACTTGACGGATCGGGATCACGATCCGGGCTCTCACTGTGGAAACCTAGCGAAACCTTGAGAGTTCGTCCACGTGCTGCCGGTTCAACCGTCTTCCTCGGCCGGCCGATCGACCGCGCGTCACCCCGCTCGGGAAACCTGGCGCCCGTCCGGCATTGTCGTGGATCGCCCCGGGACCATCTTCGTTGACGCTCCACAGGCGTACCCGGCGTGGAGAGGAGAGCCAACTCATGAGACGACTTCCGTCGGTCCTCGCCCTCGCGGCGAGCTCGGCCATCGCTGCCCACACCGCCCTCGCGCAGCCCGCTCCGGCCGCGCCCGCTGAGGCAGCGCCCCCCGCGGCCCCGCAGACCTTCGAGAGCCCGATCCAGAACGGCAAGGGCGAACCCATTGGAAAGATTATGATTCGCGACGGTGCGAGCGCGCTCGTCATGCGGGTGACGATCCAGCCCGGCGGACTCCCGCCCGGCTGGCACGGCATCCATTTCCATGCCGTCGGCGACTGCTCGGACACCGCCAAGTTCGAGAATTCGAAGGCGCACGTGAATCACGACCAGAGCAAGCACGGCCTGCTCAATCCCGAAGGCCCGGACGAGGGCGACCTCCCCAACGTCTTCGCCAACGCGGACGGCTCGGTGAACGCCGAGGTGTCGAGCGAGACGCCGCTGACCGGCGAGGGCGCCCTCAAGGACGGCGACGGTTCAGCCCTGATCATCCACGCCAACGAGGACGATCACGCCACCCAGCCCATCGGCGGCGCCGGGGCCCGCATCGCCTGTGCGGTGATCAAGTAGCCGCCCGATTCGGACCGGCCCCGCGGAGCGCAACCGCTCCGCGGGGCAAGGGTCGTCTTCAGTTCTGGGCGACGCTGACGAGCTTGGCGCTGCGCATCTTCCGTTCGGGCAGGGCGGCCTTGACGGTGTTGAGGATGCCGGCGGCGTCGAGGCCGGCCTCGGCGTACATCGCGTCCGGCGCATTGTGGTCCTGGTAGCTGTCCGGCAGGGTCAGCGTGCGCACCCGCACCCGGCCGGCATCGAGCGCACCGCGCTCGGCCAGCAGGTGCAGCACCATGGCGCCGAAGCCGCCCACCGAGCCCTCCTCCAGCGTCACCAGAACCTCGTGGTTCGCCGCCAGGTCCAGGATCATCGCCGCGTCCAGCGGCTTGGCAAAGCGCGCATCCGCCACCGTCACGGCGATGCCTTCGGCCTCCAGCAGGTCGGCCGCCTTCAGCGCCTCGGACAGGCGCGTGCCCAGCGCCAGCAGCGCCACCCGCGCCCCCTCCGGCGCACGCACGATCCGGCCCNGCCTCCAGCAGGTCGGCCGCCTTCAGCGCCTCGGACAGGCGCGTGCCCAGCGCCAGCAGCGCCACCCGCGCCCCCTCCGGCGCACGCACGATCCGGCCCTTGCCGATCTCCAGCACCGAGCCGCGCTCGGGCAGGTCGACGCCCACGCCCTCGCCGCGCGGGTAGCGCAGCGCGATCGGGCCGGTGTCGTGCGCGTGGCACGTCGCCACCATGTGCACCAGTTCGGCCTCGTCCGAGGCCGCCATCACCGTCATGTTCGGCAGGCAGCACAGATAGGCCAGATCGAAGGCCCCCGCATGSGTCGCCCCGTCCGCCCCCACCAGGCCGGCCCGRTCCAGRCAGAAGCGCACGGGCAGGTTCTGCAGCGCCACGTCGTGCACGACCTGGTCGTAGGCCCGCTGCAGGAAGGTCGAGTAGATCGCCACGAACGGCTTGTAGCCCTCSGTCGCCAGCCCGCCCGCGAAGGTCACCGCGTGCTGCTCGGCGATGCCGACGTCGAAGGTCCGGTCCGGATGCGCCTTGCCGAACAGGTCGATGCCGGTGCCGCCCGGCATCGCGGCGGTGATCGCCACCACCCGGTCGTCGGCATCCGCCGCCTTGATCAGGCTCTCGCCGAACACCCGGGTGTAGGCCGGRGCGTTGGGCTTGGCCTTGGCCTGCACGCCGGACAGCACGTCGAACTTGACCACGCCGTGGTAGCGGTCGGCCGAGGCCTCGGCCGGCGCGTAGCCCTTGCCCTTCTGGGTGACGACGTGGAGCAGGATCGGGCCCTGCTCCGAGTCGCGCACGTTCTTGAGCACCGGCAGCAGGTGGTCGAGGTTGTGACCGTCGATGGGCCCGACATAGTGGAAGCCCATCTCCTCGAACATCGTGCCCGAGCCCACCACCAGGGAGCGGGCATATTCCTCGGCCGCGGCCGCGCGCTGGTAGAGTGCCTTGGGCAGGAGCTTGCCGAGCTGCTTGGCGGTCTCGCGCAGGGACTGGTAGGTGTCGCCCGAGGCCAGCCGCGCGAAGTAGGCCGACATGGCGCCGACGGGCGGGGCGATCGACATGTCGTTGTCGTTGAGGATGACGATCAGGCGGGATTTGAGCGCGCCGGCATTGTTCATGGCCTCGTAGGCCATGCCGGCCGACATCGAGCCGTCGCCGATCACCGCCACCATGTTGCGGCGCTTGGGGGCGGGGGCGCCCYTGGCCTGGGCGGCCGCGTCGTCGAGGTCGCGCGCCACGGCCATGCCGAGGGCCGCCGAGATCGAGGTGGACGAGTGGGCCGCGCCGAACGGATCGTAGACGCTCTCCGAGCGCTTGGTGAAGCCCGACAGGCCGCCGGGCTGGCGCAGGGTCCGGATGCGGTCGCGCCGGCCGGTGAGRATCTTGTGSGGATAGGCCTGGTGGCCGACATCCCAGACGATGCGGTCGTCGGGCGTGTCGAACACGTGGTGCAGGGCCACCGTCAGCTCGACCACGCCGAGCCCGGAGCCGAGATGCCCGCCCGTCACCGAGACCGCGTCGATCATCTCGGTGCGAACCGCATCGGCCACCGCCTGCAGCTGGCTCTCCGGCAACAGCCGCAGAGCCGCGGGCTCGGACAGACCGTCCAGGATCGACGGACCCTCCGACAGCCCCGACGCGGACGCGGAGGACGCTGGCGAGGTTTCGCCCGTGGTTTCTTGCCGTGACACCGANGGACAGACCGTCCAGGATCGACGGACCCTCCGACAGCCCCGACGCGGACGCGGAGGACGCTGGCGAGGTTTCGCCCGTGGTTTCTTGCCGTGACACCGATGCACACCCGTTCGTTTGCTGAACATCGGTTCGATTTCGCCCACCCTCGCTGGATTGAGAGCCGGCCGATCATCAAACGATGCGTGCTCCGGTGTGAAACCGAAGCCATTCATTCGCACTTATAACGCCATTACGCAGCTTTGCCACGTTGCGGAACGTTTGTTCGCGTCCACAGCCTGGACCGACCTGCAATACGATTCCGCTGCACGGGGCCAAGCGGTGAATTCCGGATCGCGATTCGGCTGCGATGCTGACTGGTACGCATGAACTCCGCTGGCTCTTGCGCACGAAGTCCGGCAGTTAATCCTCCGTTTCGTTCGGATCAACGGTGCGTTCCACTTTTCCCAGCCGCCGCTCGTGCCTTAAGGCAGGTTCATGGTTCTCCTTCGATCCCTCGGCAGCCTCGTGCTGGTGCTGGCCTGCTTGAGCGAGGCTGAAGCTGCGGGGCGGCTTGAGCGCGATCCCGCCCTGGTGCTCCGACACCGGCCGGTGGAGCCCTTCACGTTCCCGTGCGAGCCCCCCGGACGCTGCGGCGTCCAGGCCGGTCCAGGCCCGGCCGACCGATTGGTCTCTCCCTTCGAGGGAACCCTCGGACGACCCTGCGGCTATCGCACCCGCATCACGCCCGAAGGAACCCGGAAAGTCCGCGTGTGCTTCTGACGGACCGGCGATGAGGAACCGCGCATGCGTCCGGGTGCTCATTGCCGGGATTCTGGCAAGCCACGGGACCGCGAACGCTCGGGATTGCTCGACCTTGTTCGCCGAGGGCCGACGCCCTGACATCACCAATGTCAAGCTGGACCAACGCCTGGTACCGCTGTGTTACGACGCCTTCGCGGTGCTGCATTCCGGAGTGGCGCGGACACCACTCTACGCGGCCGAACGCCTGACGCGGGAAGGCGTATCGGCCGCGCGCGGCATCGACCGGATCGACGCCTTCCACGATGAGGACGCGCTGCCGCCCGATGATCGTGCCCTTCTGGAGGATTACGTCCGCAGCGGCTTCGATCGCGGTCACATGGCTCCGGCCGGCGACATGCCGACCGAAGAGGCCCAGGCGCAATCGTTCAGTCTTGCGAACGTGGTTCCGCAGGACCGCGCCGTGAATCGGGGGCTCTGGGCAGCCATCGAGGAGAGCGTGCGCCGCCTCTCGACTCGCCGCGGAACGCTCTTCGTCGTGACCGGCCCGGTCTATTCCGGGGGTTCCGTCCGGGCGATTAACGGGCGGGTGCTGGTACCGACGCAACTGTTCAAGGCGCTCTACGACCCGGCGACCGGAGAGGCTGGCGCCTATCTGGTGCCGAACGCCGACGACGCGTCCTGGCGCGCGGTGTCGCTGGATGTCCTTCGCCAGGAGACCGGGCTCGATGTTTTCCCGACGCTACCCGCCGCCGCCAAGGCAACGGCCATGGCATTGCCGGAACCCCGCGTCTATTCCCGGGGTCCGGCGGAAGGCGATGGGTCCCCACACCGCCGACGCCCGGACGCGGATTCCTTCGAGGCCTGGGCCAAGCAGGAGTTGCATCGTGCCCTCCGACGGCTCTGGCGCGACCTGATGCGTGCGATCTTCTAAACGGATGACAGGTTCGGACCTGATGGTCGAAACGGCTCCTCCGCGGCGCAGCGGGACACCTTATGGATTTTGCTGAGGAAAGGTTTCGATGTCGAAAGGGATAACGCCGACGGACACCTCCCGATTCGTACCCTTTGCCGACGATGCCGCCGTGCAAACCATCGGCGGTCTGTCGATCGAGAACGGGGCCGACCGGATCGGCATCCACGGAACTGTCGACCTGACGCGCGATGCCATGGGCTTGGCGCGGGCGCGGACGCTCGCTTCGACGCTTTCGGCGATCGTCACCGCGCTTGAGGCGGTCTCGCTGCCCGAAGAGACCGCAGATGGGGCGCGTTCGCCCGAGACGGTCAAGAATCCGTTCGCCTGATGTGGGTTCGACCGGCGGCGCCAGTTCCGTCGTGCGCTTTGTCCGGGTTCTTGCCGGTCCGGCGTCGCCCTGATACTCCGGCGCAACACTCTCACGCGAAGCGGTTCGACCACGGCGAGCGCCAGAGGTCCGGCCGCATCGGCGCATTCCGCGCGGTACGCCGACCGGCTCGAACAGGTGCCGGCGCGGGACCACGCACACGAGGATTCCGGGGGTCGAGGCGCAGGGCGCGCCGGGCCGCCGACACGACAGGGATACCATCATGGCGCGCGAATTTATCTACCACATGAAGGGTCTGACCAAGACCTATTCGGGTGGCAAGAAGGTCCTCGATAACATCAACCTGTCCTTCTACCCCGACGCCAAGATCGGCGTTCTCGGCATCAACGGCTCGGGCAAATCGACCCTGCTGAAGATCATGGCCGGCATCGACAAGGATTGGACCGGCGAGGGCTTCGTCGCCCAGGGTGCCCGGGTCGGCTACCTGCCGCAGGAGCCGCAGCTCGACCCCAACAAGTCGGTCCGCGAGAACGTGATGGAGGGGGTTGCCGAAAAGCAGGCGCTGCTCGACCGCTACAACGAACTCGCCATGAATTATTCCGAGGAGACGGCGGACGAGATGACCGCGCTCCAGGATAAGATCGAGGCCGCCAACCTCTGGGAGCTGGATTCCAAGGTCGATCAGGCCATGGAAGCACTCGGCTGTCCCAGCGATGAGCAGCCGGTTGCAACGCTCTCAGGTGGCGAGCGTCGCCGTGTGGCCCTTTGCAAGCTGCTCCTATGGGAACCGGAACTGCTGCTCCTCGACGAGCCGACCAACCATCTCGACGCCGAGACGGTCAACTGGCTCGAAGGCCACCTGCGCCAGTACCCGGGCGCCATCCTGATCGTGACCCACGATCGCTACTTCCTCGACAACGTCACGGGCTGGATTCTCGAACTCGACCGCACCCGCGGCTACCCCTACGAGGGCAATTATTCGGCCTGGCTGGTGCAGAAGCAGAAGCGCCTTCAGCAGGAGGGCCGTGAGGACATGGCCCGTCAGCGCGCGATCAACCGCGAGCAGGAGTGGATTGCCGCCTCGCCGAAGGCGCGCCAGTCGAAGTCGAAGGCCCGCATCACCCGCTACGAGGAGCTGGTGGCGAAGTCCCAGGACAAGATCGACGCCTCGGCACAGATCGTCATTCCGATCGACGAGCGCCTTGGCAACAACGTCATCGAGTTCGAGCACCTGAACAAGGCGTTCGGTGACCGCCTTCTGATCGAGGATCTGTCGTTCAAGCTGCCGCCCGGCGGCATCGTCGGCGTCATCGGCCCGAACGGCGCCGGCAAAACGACCTTGTTCAAGATGATCACCGGGGCCGAGACGCCGGACGGCGGCACCATTTCGGTCGGCGAAACCGTTCATCTCGGTTACGTCGACCAGTCGCGCGACGCCCTCGATCCGAACGCCACGGTCTGGCAGGAGGTCTCCGGCGGCAACGACATCATCTATTTCAACAAGCGCGAGATCAATTCCCGCGCCTATTGTGCCGCCTTCGCCTTCAAGGGCTCGGATCAGCAGAAGAAGGTCGGCACGCTCTCGGGCGGTGAGCGCAACCGCGTCCATCTCGCCCGGACGCTCAAGGGCGGCGCCAACGTGCTCCTGCTCGACGAGCCGACCAACGACCTCGACATGGAGACCCTGCGGGCGCTCGAAGAGGCGCTGGAGGATTATGCGGGCTGCGCCGTGATCATCAGCCACGATCGCTGGTTCCTGAACCGCATCGCCACCCATATCCTCGCCTTCGAGGGTGAGAGCCACGTCGAATGGTTCGAGGGCAACTTCTCGGATTACGAGGAGGACAAGAAGCGTCGCCTCGGAGCCGACTCGCTGATGCCGAAGAAGATCAAGTACAAGAAGTTTTCGCGGTAAGGCGAAGCTTCGGCGCCCGCCTGGATGGGACGGGCGCTTCTTCAGGCCTTGGCGCTCAGCGCCAGGGCCTCCCGCAGGTCCTGCGCGTCGGTCAGCTTCCGCCCGCGACGGCGAAGGGCCTTCAGCAAAGCCCGATCGGGGAACGCGCAATAAGGCAGGATCGGAACCGTCTCGCCGGCGGGTAGACGGCCCTCTGCGAGGTCGACAAGGACGCCGTCGAGCAGCACCCGCCCGTGCTCGTGCAGCCTGATGGCTGCCCGCGTCGCAGTGGTGTCGTCCGGCAGGCGCACGGCCTGCTGGGCCAGGATAGCCCCGGCATCGATCGTCACCGCGAGGCGGTGGATTGTGACCCCGAAGGCCGGCTCGTCCTCAGCCAGGGCGTGGATGGTCGGCACGGGGCCGCGATGATGCGGCAGCAGGCCCGGATGGACGTTCAGGCCGCCGAGCGGCGCTCGCATCAGGGTTGTGCCCGAGAGAATCTGATCGAAGTGGAAGGTGACGATGAGGTCGGGTGCATGCTCGGCAAAAGCCTTCGCCACCTCGGGTCCGTTGACGTCATCGACTTTGAGAGTAGGGATGCTCACCTGTCGGCAGAGTTCCCTGAGCGGCGTTGCATGCGAGGAAGGACCCGACCCCGTCAGGCGGCGCGTCAGGGGCGATAACGGGGCCAGCAGGTCGGGCAGGCCGAAATTGACGCCGAGATAGGGCAGGATCGCCGGCCCGGAGCGCGTGAGGTGGCGCCTAACCTGTCCGACGAGGCCGCCGGAACTCGGCCGCTCCGCGTTGGAGAGGCCCACGAAGGCAATGTCGGCGGCGTGCTCGTCGACGAAGCGGCGTACGGCGCGGGCGTTCGGCAGGGCTTCCAGCACGAACAGGGCAATGCGCGGGCGAGTCACCGGTCGGCCCGGATCTTGAACGTGAAGCCGCTCATCCCGAGGCGCCGCAAAAATTCCGGGAGCAGGGCCGCGCCGCGCGCCGCTGCCGCGAGAATCCACGGGAAGGCGACGATGTCCTGGTTTCGGGCGAGACCCCGCGCGATGCGGCGGGCCGCATCCTCGGCGCTGATCTCCAGGGGACGCCAGCCCTGGTACTCCCCGCCCATCGCGGTCTTGACGTAGCCGGGCGTCACCACGTTGATGCGCACGCCATGCGGCTTCAGTTTCTCGCGCAGCGCCAGTCCGTGAGCGAGAAGCGCCGCCTTGGTGCCGCTATAGGCGGGTGCGTCCGGCAGCGGCGCGAAAGCGGCCAGGGATGAGACCAGTGCGATCTGCCCGTGTCCCCGGGCGCGCATCAGGGTCACGCAGGGCAAGGCGACGTTGAGAGCGCCGACGAGGTTCACGTCCACCGTCTCGAAGGCCATCGCCTCCGTCTCGACATCGCCGCCGGGATCGCCTCCGTTGATCGCCGCATTGACGATGACGAGGTCGATGGCGCGACGCTGGTCCGCGGCCGTCAACCAGGTGGCCACGGCCTCACGCTCCCGGATGTCGAGGCGCTCGGTCTCGACCGCCGCACCCTTCGTGCGACAGGCCTCAGCGATCGCTTCGAGGCGGGGACGATCCCGGCCCTGGAGGATCAGGGTCGTGCCGGGGGCGGCGTAATGACGGGCGAGGGCCGCGCCGATTCCGCTCGACGCGCCGGTGATGAGGATGACGGGCATCGGGTCTGCTAGCCCGGCGGGCGCGACCGGATCAATAGACTGGCGCCAGTTCCTGGGGCTCGCTGGCCTGTTCTCGGATCGCACGCGCTGCGTTGAGGGCGGCGGCCGGCAGCGTGGCCTCCAGGCGCGGGACGGTGCCAGTGATGGCGCGCTCGATGGCGGCGCGCGAGAAGAACCCGCCATTGACCTGAGAGCGGTGGAGCACGACGCGTCGGAAATCGGACATCAATTCGCTATCCGGCGATGTCGGCGCCGTCCAGAACGTGTTCAGTCCGCCCTGATGGGTCAGGCCGGGGAAGTTGTAGATCGCATTGCCGGCCGCACAGGTCGGGCGTCCGAGTTCCAGCGAAAGCATCCCGACCGTGCTGTTGACCAGCACGACGCCGCGGCTGCCGGCGATCAGGCTCGGAAGGTCGCCGCCATCGATGATGTCGAGGCGATCGTTGACTCCGTGGCGCTTGGCCGAATGACGCGCGTATTTGCGCCAGTTGATTAGCCCGCTATCGAGGGGATGCAGCTTGATCAGCAGGCGCGTCGGCGCCGGCGCATGGGTCGCGAAGGACGCGATGGTGCGGTCCATGAACCCCTCGACCCCGAGGAAGGGGGAGTGGACGCGGATCTGGTAGTCGCTGTCGAGTTGGAGGGGTAACAGGAAGTAATCCACCCCGATGGCCGTATAGGCCTCGTTGAGACGCGCCGCTTCGCGACGAGTCTGAGCGCGCCGGGAGAATTTCCTGATCCAGCCGGCATATTCAACCGCGATGTGGTGCGGCCGGTGGCTGCGGAAATGCGGGAAGAAGTAGGGAAACCCGAAATTCGCGATGTTATAGGCGACGTCCCACAGGCTGCGCCGGGCCATGTCTCCGCTCGACGGCATCGCGCGGCCGGGCTGGGGCAGGCGCCGTGCGATCGCCCGGATCTCGTCTGCCGTCTTCGGTAGGGTCGAGTGGCCGTTCACGCCGCCGAGTTCGCAGGTGATCCAGTTGGGGCGCAGGTAGCCCTCTTCGAAGACGTGGAACCGGACGCCGAACGGCTGGGCCGCCGCAGTGGCAGCTACGTGATAGGGCCGGCAATCCCCGAACAGCACGATATCGGTGATACCGTGCTCGCGGATGTAGGCCGCGACGTAGTCGCCCCACTTGGCGAAGGTCCCCCGGTAATTGTCCGAGGGGAGACGCCAGAACAGCCAGTCGCCCGATGAGAAGTTGATCCGGCGCACCCTGTGTCCGCGCGCCTGGAGGGCGCGCCCGAGTTCGGCGAAGAAGGGAGACGCGAGTCCCTGGAGGAAGAGGAAGGTTGCCTGTCCGTCTCGAGACAGTGCTTGTCCTTCGCGAGCCATTGACTGACGTTCGCGAGGCGTGGCCTGTCCTTCGAGCGGCAAGGCCTCTCCGGAACGAGGCATGTCTGCGCGGGGCTGAAGCATTCTCGAGCGACGCCTGCTCCTGCGCCCGTTCGAACGCGGGCCACCGTGACGGCCGATTCCGTCGCACGCCTCAACCACCTCAGCAATTGGGCGCTCGTAGGGCCGACGACGAATTCCCCTCATCTGTGATCGCGCGGCAACAGCGCGTCCGGCGAACTTACCGGCCGAAATCCCGATTTGCTCGCGATCCATGTCCTACTTGGGCGAGAAGATGCTAAGGCAGCCGCCGGTTACGTCGGTCGAAAGCGTTCATGCCCCCGAACCTGCCGCCATCCTTTTTGTCCACAGGTTCGCACATCCGGTCTCTGAAATCGGAGATCACGGCTGCGACGGGCGTTCCCTTCGCACGGCGCTGGCAGCCCGGTGCGGCACCAGCCGTATGGGCGGATGGACTGCTCGATCGCGGGCTCGGCATCCTCGACCACCCCGCCTGCACGATCGGCCCGGGGCCGCTGCTCTCACCCTACGACACGCCGCAAAATGGCATGGCGAGCCTTCGCGTCAGGTACGCGGGAGCCGACCTCGGTGGCAGCATGCCGATCGACTCTACGGCCCTGCGCGAGGCCCAGATCTTCGGGCGTAATCGCTTCGCGCGCGATTATCGTATGGCTGCGGAGGTCCTGGCCGGGCTCACCGACCCTGCCCTCATCCTGGCCGAGGGTGCCGTCGCGCGCTCCGGCGCGCGGCTGACCGCCTTCGTCAAGCGCGTTCTGGCATCTGACCCGAAAGGCAGCTTCATCGTCGCCGGGTCAGGCGGCTGTCCGGCACTGTCGATCGGCGAGACGACCCGGCTCCGGGTCGCGGCGCGGCCGATCAATCCTTGGGCGCTTTTTGAACGGGTCCGCACCGTCTTCGTCGATGACTGGGCTTCGGCCGCCGAAGCGAGGCTGGCCGGATGCGCGGTCGCTCGACCGGGCGATGACGCTTCCTCTCTGACGGCTGCCGATCTGGTTGCGCTGTGCTATGGCGCCGGGGTGCATTACTTCGATCCCTGGACGCGTGCGCCCATCGCCCCTGCGGAGTGCCTGGCACGCGTGGCGTGGCTGCGAGACAGGTTCTGCGACAACGATCGGCGAACGGTCTTCGTCGGGATTTCGCGCTGGAAGCGTCCGGCCCTCGACGCATTCCTGGTCGGACCGGAGGGGGCGCCAGTTCACACCATGACGGCGGACGATGCGGTGGCGAAGGCCCGCCGGCACGGAGCCCAGGTCCGCGTCTGGGCGACCCGAATGCCGGAACGTCTGGAGCCACTCTGCGCAGGAGCCGGCGTGCCGCTCGCCCGCATCGAGGACGGGTTTTTGCGTTCCGTCGGCCTCGGTGCCGGCCTTGCCCCTGGGGCGTCGATCGTGATCGACGATCTCGGGATCTACTATGATCCGCGCACGGAGAACCGCCTCGCGGTGATCCTACGGACCGCGACCTTCTCGGCGGACCTCCTGGCCCGGGCCAAGGCTCTGCGTGACCTCGTCGTGGCGCGGCGCCTCACGAAGTACAATGTCGGCCTGTCCGATCAATCCGGACCCTGGCCGAAGGACCGGCGCATTGTTCTGGTGCCGGGGCAGGTGGAAGACGACGCGTCGGTCCGGCACGGGTCGCCGGTCGTGCGCTCCAACCGGGCACTGCTCCAGGCGGCCCGAGCGCGACACCCGGATGCGTTCCTGCTCTACAAGCCGCATCCCGATGTCGAGGCCGGGTTCCGCACGGGCGCGATCCCCGAGACCGAGGCGCTGACACTCGCCGACCGGATTGTCGGTGGCCTGTCCATCGTCGACCTGCTCGATCGTGTCGATCACGTGGAGACGATGACGTCACTGGCCGGATTCGAAGCTCTCATCCGTGGCCGCTCCGTCGCGGTTCACGGACGCCCCTTCTATGCCGGCTGGGGCCTCACCGAGGATCTGGCGCCCGGGGCAGATCGCGGCCGGCGCCTCGCCCTCGACGAATTGGTCGCTGCGGCGCTCTTGCTCTATCCGCGTTATCTCGATCCGGTGGCGCTGAAACCGTGCTCGGCCGAACAGTTGCTGGACCGTCTCTCGGCGGCGCGGGATGCGGTCGGTCCATCGCGGCTGGCCCTGAGCCCGATGGCGATCCTGACGATGCGAGCCCGGTACTGGGTGGTCAACCCGATTGTGCGGCGCCTGCGCGCCAAGCGCGGAATCGAACGGTTCCGGGATCAGAGGCGCTGAAAGGCCTGATGACGCTGCTCTCTAGTTTCGCTCTCGCCGTCCTGCTCAGTCTTGCCATCGAGGCCGGGGAGGGCCCCGAGGCGCGCCCAATCAGCCGCCGACCTCGCGATCTGGCCATCCGCTGCGCCGGCTATGCCCTGGTGATGGGGTTCTGGTTTCAGTTCTCGTGGCGACCGTGGCTCGCCGCCTTCTCCTGCGTGCTGACCGTCGCCATTCTCACGGTGATCAGTCGCCTAAAACGCACCCTGATCGGCGAACCGCTGGTCTTCAGCGACTTCGCACTGCTGCGGCAGGTGCCGCGCCACCCGGAACTCTACTATACGCGACCACTCACCGACCCGCGCATGGCCGCGCCGATCGTCGTATCCCTCGCCCTCGTCGCCGCATGGTACGCGATCGAGCCCACCGTTCTCCCAGCTGAACCGAGCGTGGCCATCATTGCGATCCTGGCCCTGCCGCTTGTGCTGATCAGTGCCGTCGCCCTCGCCGGGGGGGGAGCAATGGCAGCGGCGCTTGCGCGTTTGTTTCCGGCGCCTGCGCTGGAGACCGATGTCGCTCGCTACGGACTGCCCGCGACCCTGATCGGGTATGCCCTGCGCTGGCGCACCGACCGTCGGACGGAGGTCGCAGCGAGGCTGCCGGTTGCGCGGACGCGCGCTGATGTCCCCGTTGTCGTGGTCATGCAGCTCGAATCCTTCGTCGATCCCGATCGTCTCGGTGGCCCCGCGCTGCCCCTGATGGACCTGATCCGTACGCGCGCCACCCAGTATGGCCGCCTGCGCGTCCCAGCCCACGGCGCCTACACGATGCGGACCGAGCACGCCGTGCTGACGGGATCGGACGCCGAGGACCTCGGGTTCGGCGTATATGATCCCTACATGACCCATGGCGGTCGTGAGCCGACGAGCCTTTCCCTTCGAGCTCGGGATGCCGGCTTCGAAACCGTCTTCGTGCATCCCTTCCATCGTGACTTCTTCAACCGCGCCGAGGTGGTGACCCGCCTGGGCTTCGACCGCCTGATCATGGAGGATGCATTCGGTACGGCGGCGCGGATTGGTCCCTACGTGAGCGATGCCGCGATGGTAGAGCGGGTCCTGTCCGAAATCCGGGCTCGCACCGGCCCGTTGTTCCTGTTCGGCATCACGATGGAGAATCACGGCCCGTGGAAGCCTGGACGCCTGCCCGGCATCGACGATCCTCTGGACCAGTACCTGACTCACGTGGGCCATACCGGCAGCGCCATGGAGACCCTGATCGCCGGGCTGGCGGAAGTACCGGCAACCCTGTGCTTTTTCGGCGATCACGCGCCGGCTCTCCCGAGCAGCCGCCCGGGTTTTGGAGGCACCGCGACCGACTACGCGATCTTCGAGTTCGGCGAGCCTCCGGCAGGGAGCGAACCGGTCCGCCGGGATCTCACCGCCGCCGCACTCGGACGCCAGTTGCGCGACAGCCTGGAGCGATGACCGATCGAGGCCACGCAACGCGGCACTTGAGCTTGGCCTTGCCTCCGTCGTGACGCATTGGTGATCGAGAGGACGGGTCATTGTGAGGTTCGGGTCGCACCGTAAAAGCAGTGCATGGTCCGTTAATCCGATCGCAGCGTTTTGCCGCTAACGTTGGACGCGGCCAGCGCCTGAAAGCGCACGTCCTGGTAAGGATCGCTTTGATAGGCGGACCTCACCCGGCAATTCGACAAGAGTAGAGTGGCGCCGCCCATGCGCCCCGCAGCCGATGGCCCTGCCATCCGGTCGCGAGCCGGATGGGCGACGGCCCGGACCGCACATGTGCGCGGTCCGTTCAGGAGAGTAATCATGCTTCGCAAGGCGTCCTTGGCCGTCCTGACGGCCTGTCTCGTCTCGGGCTGCTCGTCGCTTCTTCCCGGTGCCGGTCCGACGACGGGTGCGGTGGTGGACGGGGCCGACATCGCCACGAGCGAGGGGACCTTCGCGCGCTATGAGATCGTCGACCTGTCGGCGGCCACCATCGAGGCCCTGCGCGGACGCGCCCTCGACAGCCTGCTGGCCTCGTTCGGCGACCGACGGCCCTCCCTCGAACCCGTGATCGGGGTCGGCGACTACGTGGCCGTGTCGGTGTGGGAAGCGGGTTCGGGCGGCCTGTTCTCCGGTCCGCTGGTGGCCGACCGCTTCTCGGCCGGCTCCAAGTCGGCCCTCATCCCCGAGCAGGTGGTGCCGCGCGACGGAGCCATCAGCGTGCCCTATGCCGGGCGCATCCAGGTGGCCGGGCGCCGGCCCCAGGATGTGCAGGCGCTGATCGAGACCGAACTGGCCGGCAAGGCGATCCAGCCCCAGGTGCTGGTCTCGGTGACCAAGGCGGTGTCGCAGACCGTGACGGTGACGGGCGAGGTCGTGGCCGGCGCCCGCGTGNGCCGGCAAGGCGATCCAGCCCCAGGTGCTGGTCTCGGTGACCAAGGCGGTGTCGCAGACCGTGACGGTGACGGGCGAGGTCGTGGCCGGCGCCCGCGTGCCGCTCTCGGGCAAGGGCGACCGCCTGCTCGACGTGGTCGCCACCGCCGGCGGGGTGCGCGCGCCGGTCAACGAGACCTTCGTGCGCCTCTCGCGCGGACCGCAGACCGCCACGGTGCCGCTGACCACGGTGGTGTCGAACCCGGCCGAGAACATCTTCCTGCGCCCGGGCGACACCCTGACCCTGGTGCGCGACCCCCAGACCTTCCTGGCGGTGGGCGCGCTGGGCAACGCCTCCGAGATCCCGTTCCAGGCCGAGGGCATCACCCTGGCCCAGGCCCTGGCCAAGGCGCGCGGCCTGTCCGACTTCCAGGCCGACCCGTCGGGCACCTTCATCTTCCGCTTCGAGCCGGCCGCGGTGGTGCGCCGCCTCAAGCCGGGCAGCCCGCTGCTGGGCACGCCCCTGGTGCCGGTGGTCTACCGCATCAACATGCGCGACCCCAACAGCCT